>NZ_DASYCH010000062.1:0-326587 GCF_036500295.1 Puia sp.
ACGATATTTGCAAAAGGAATTCACCGGGTTGGTTTACAGTGAGCCCGCTTATACCAAGGAATTCTACACTCATACTGGGAAATGACTATATTATCATATTACGCAATTTTGACATTTTTTTTCGAACTGTAGATCATAAATTTGCCTTTACCTGTCACGTATCTTCTTGAAATCCTAAAATGGTAATCGCTCATGAGCTTAACGATGAACAATAATAGCTATTGGATGGTAGTAAACGCGGAGGGCTCCGAAGGCGCTCCTGTAAAAGTCGATTTTTTGAATCTGAAGAAAGGCGCACTGATCTTACGAGCACTCAATCACAAACTACGCCAACAAATCATCCGCCTGCTGGATGAGAACAAAAAACTCACCGTCACCGAGATCTACGTCCACCTTCGCCTCGAACAATCTGTTGCTTCCCAACACCTTGCTATCCTTCGCCGGGCGGGCATCGTAAAGACCCAGCGCGACGGAAAATTTATCTACTATATTATCAACCATGACCGGCTGAGCGAGATCATGAAATGTGTGGATGAATTGATCGACTAAGGCGGTACTCCCACCTTTTATTTTATTGATGTATTTTTGCAGGAAACCGACAGGTAATGTACATCCAGCAATTATACACGGGCTGTCTTTCCGAAGCAGCATATTACATTGATAGTGAAGGAGAAGCGGCTATTATTGACCCGTTGCGCGACATCGACGCATACGTCCGGCTCGCCCGCGAACGGAATGCAACGATCAAATATATCTTTGAAACTCATTTCCACGCCGACTTCGTGTCCGGTCATCTCGACCTGGCGAAAGTTACCGGGGCGCCCATCATCTACGGACCCCGGACCGAGACAAATTTCCCCATTCATCTGGCGAAAGACGGCGAACTCTTCCGGCTTGGCGGCGTAACGATCGAAGTATTGCACACTCCCGGTCATACGCTGGAGTCTTCCTGTTACCTGGTGCGCAATGCCGACGGTACGCCCCATGCGTTATTCACCGGCGATACTCTTTTTGTCGGCGATGTCGGCCGCCCCGATCTCAGCAGCGGCAATATGACCCAGGAAGAACTGGCCGGACTGCTATATGATTCCCTTCACACAAAGATCCTGCCCCTGCCCGAGAGCGTTATCGTCTACCCGGCGCATGGTCCGGGCAGCAGCTGTGGAAAGAACCTCGGTCCTAACACCCATAGCACCCTGAAAGAAGAGAAGGAAAGTAACTATGCTTTGCGCGATCAGACAAAGGAAGAATTCATCAAGGCAGTGACGGATGGCCTGCTGGCGCCGCCGCAATATTTCTCCATCAATGCGCGGATCAATAAAGAAGGATATGGCCCGCTGGATGAGGTATTGCAGGAAGGGCTGACGCCGCTGGATATTGCCGCTCTCAAAACCTGGATCAAGGAGGAAGCGATCGTGCTGGACACCCGCCGGTCGGATCTTTTTGTCGCCGGATTCGTTCCCGGATCCATCAGCATCGGGCTCGATGGCCGCTTTGCGGAGTGGGCCGGCAGTCTCCTGCCTTTTAATAAACCGCTGGTGCTGGTGACGGCGCCGGGAGAAGAGAAAGAAAGCGTTATCCGGCTGGCCCGCGTGGGATTCGATAAGGTGAAGGGTTATCTGGAGGGCGGCTTCCCCGCCTGGCAGGAAGCCGGCGAGCCGATAGATCTAATCATCGACGTAGAACCTGACGAGCTGGCGATGGATATTCCGTTTGATCCCAATCTTCTGGTCGTGGACGTCCGCCGGGAGACCGAATTTGCAGACGGGCATGTCAAGGATGCGATCAACCTGCCGTTGCAGGATCTGGCCGATCCGGGCAATATGGCCAATCTGGACGATAAATTCAATCTTTATGTCCATTGCGGCGGCGGTTACCGCAGTATTATTGCCGCCTCCCTGCTCAAGCGCCAGGGCATCCATAACCTTCGCAACGTTACGGGTGGCTGGGGAAAGATCAAGGATCAGAAAGGGATCGAGGTAATAAAAGAAAAAAGTGTGTTGAACTGAGCATGGACGGGAAGGACCATTTTTGAATGAAGGCCCCGAGGCGCTTCATTCCAGTTGCACGATCCCATTCTTCACGGCATACATGGCGAGCCCTACTCTCGTCCGCACGTTCAGCTTTTCGAATAAGGCATCCCGATAGCCATCGATGGTGCGCGGACTGAGGTACATCCGGTCGGCGATCTCCTTGTACGTCCATTCGGTGCACACGAGCTTCATAAACTCCAGTTCGCGTTCGTTGAGCAGGAGCAGATCGCGGAAGCGACGTCCGGGCTCATCCAGATGACTGATCGTGTCGATCAGCTTTTCCGTCACGTTCTCCGAATAGTAATACCCCTTGTCGAAGACAGCGTCGAGGGCTTCTTCCAGGGCGGAGGCGTCGATGTCTTTCACGATGTAGCCCTTGGCGCCGTTTTTTATCATGCGCACGATGGAACTGTCCGTGTCGGACATGCTCAATGCCAGCACCCTGATCTCGGGATAGTGTCGCCTGAGATAGCAGGCGGTTTCATAGCCGTCCATTTCGGGCATACCAATGTCCAATAAAATGATGTCGGGACGGCGGGAGATTTTCAATCGCCTGATGAGGTCTTTACCGTCAGAGGCTTCAAATAATACATCGAACCGGCCAAAGCTGCGAATAAGGCTGGCCAATCCGTTGCGAAGCAGTACATGGTCGTCGACAAGTACTACTCCCGGGTTAACAGTTGTCATCCGGTTTAGGTTTAGGTTTAGGTAGTCCTGGAATTTTGGGGGGAACGGGTTTGACGACGCGGGTAGAACGAGTCGTCTTGCTACTAATCGGGCTCCTCTAACCTGTAACCGGGCACGGCATTGCGCGACTTAAGAATCACATTGTAGTAAATGTATTATAAATTCCTGATATGCCATAGATCAGAGAAACTATTTAGTCGCCCGTCGGGGGATCTTTTTTATCGTCGATCCAGAAGGGGCTGAATTCCGGTTTCCAGGAATACTTCCAACGTTTATGACTCCATAGCCAGCCATCGGGTTGCTGGCGGATCGCGTCTTCGAGCAGATTGCGATAACGTCGGGTCAGTTCGCCTTCGGGGAGGACCCCAGGGTGTTCGGCGATGGTGATCAACTGCACCCCATAGTAGCCACGGCGGTGTTTGTAGAAGCGGACGAAGATGACGGGGATGTCGCCGATGCGCGCACCGCGTTCGGGTCCGCGGACGAAGGGTGTGGGCCGGCCAAAGAAGTCGAGCCAGTAGCTGTTCTCGGGTCCACCCGGGGACTGATCCGCCACGAGGCCAAGGATATACTGACTGTTGCGATAGGGCAGGATCGCCCGTTGCATTTTTGTTGCGGGCAAGGGGATGGAGCCCATGCGGCTTCGCAGGTGGAGGAACAGCCGTTCGAAGATCTTGTTCTCGACGGGCATATAGGCGACGAGGAAGGGGTAGCGGGTGAGCAGCGGGATGGTGGCATTGCCCAGTTCCCAGTTGAACAGATGACCGAGATGGGCTTGGAGTTTTCGGCCCTGATCGTAGAAATGATCCAGTAGTTGGGGATTGTCGATGACCAGCCGTTTTCTCAGGAAGGCCTCTCCGGCGGAGAGGATCTTGATGGTCTCGATAAAATTATCGGTGAAGTTGCGATAGAAGCGTTTGGCGATGCGTTCCCGTTCGGCAGCGGTTTTTTCGGGGAAGGCTATCTCGAGATTGGCGAGAACGACATTCCGCCGGTAACGGACCACGGCATATAAAAAAAACGCGACGGCGTCCGAGAAACCATAGAGCAGCCACAGGGGGATCAGCGAAAACAAATACAACAGGCCATAGACGAGATAGTACATAGCGGGTTAGTTGATCCAGTTTTTCGCATCCTGCACGATATGATGCAGGTCGATCTTTACATGGAATTTGTTCCGCAGGTGTCGGGCGAGGGCGTCTGCCGCGTATACGCTCCGATGCTGGCCACCGGTGCAGCCAAAGCCGATCTGCAGACTTTCGAACCCTCTTTTTATATAATCCTCCACGGAGATGTCGACGATATTGTAAACGCTGTTGAGGTATTCGGGCATCCGGGTCTGCTGTTCGAGAAAGTCTTTTACCGGTTTATCGCGGCCCGTCTGCGTTTTGAATTCCGGGATGCGGCCGGGGTTGAGGATGCCGCGGCAGTCGAAGACAAAACCGCCGCCGTTGCCGCTGTCGTCGGTCGGGTGTTCTTTCTTATAGGAGAAACTGTTGATGTGCACGACGAGGGGGGTGTTGGAATCGGCCTGTACGGGTTCAAACCGGCCGATGACTTCGTCCTGTACCATGAGTGTGAGCAGGCGTTGGAACTCGGGTAACCCGATGCCCACCTGTTTATTTCCCAGGAACCATTTGAAGTTGCGGAGGGCGAGCGGAATGCTGATCAGGAAATGGGCCTTGCGTTCGAAGAGCCCGCGGAACCCATAGGCGCCCAGCACCTGCAGCAACCGGATCAGCACATAGCCGTTGTATTGACTTACAAAACGTGACCGATCGATCTTTTTGTCGAGGAGGCTTTCCACGCAATCCATATAGTACTCCAGGAGTCCATCCTTCCAGGTGTCGGGCAGTTCGGCCTTGGCCTGCCAGAGCAGGGAGGCGACATCGTATTGGAGGGCCCCTTTCATCCCGCCCTGGAAGTCGATGAAGTGGACGGCATCGTCCTTCAACATGATGTTGCGGCTCTGAAAGTCGCGGAACATAAAATATTTGTGATCGACATGCGTGAGATAGCTGCTCAGCGCGTCGAAGTCATCGATCAGCTGTTCCTTGTCATAAGGGATCTGGAGGGTGTCGAGGAAATAATACTTGAAATAGAGGAGATCGCTGAGGATAGCCTGTTTGCCAAACTCCTTCGACGTGATGGCCCAGCCATAGTCCAGGCCTTCGTCGCCGAGGATCTGGAGGCGGGCCAGTTGTTCGAGGCTTTTTTGAAAAAAGGAATAGGCGTGATCGTTGTGACCCTGTTTCTCGAGTTCGCCCAGCAGGGAGAGATTGCCAAAGTCTTCCTGCAGATAGATCGTGTACGATTCGTTGATGGTGAAGATCTGCGGTACGGGGCAACCCTTTGCGCGGAAATGGCGACTATAGTGAACAAAGGTCCGGTTCTCGCGGATATTGTCGTTGTAGGTTGCGATAAAGGAGCCGCCGGCCGTAAGGATACGGAAATACATGCGGTTGCTGCCGGATTGCGGGATCTTTTCGAGCCCGGTGATGGGGGCGCTGGAAAAGCCGGCGAAAAGAGTTTTGATGTCGTCGGTGATGACCTGCATAGCCGCCAAAGATAGGAAAACCGAAGCTATTGACCGGCGCGCTTGCTCTCTTCTTCGGCTCCGGTGGTGCGGCGGCGGGCGGCCTTTACCTGGCGGTTGCCAAACCGGTAAGAGAAGAAGACCTTGAGCTGCCGGGTCTCGGACCCGCCCGAGGCGCGGATGCTTTGTCCGGCGAAGAGACTTGTGGCTGTCCAGTTCAGCGTATGGAAGATATCGGTGACCGAAACCTTTAACGATCCCTTGCCGGCGAAGAGGCTCTTTTGCAGCCCCGCGTCGAGGTTCCAAAGCGAGGATGCCCGCAGTGTAGCCGTCCAGACATTGGGCGAGGTATAGTACTGGTTGATCTCCCCGGTCCAGCCGCCACCCAGCCGGAGGGTGTGCTGGGTAAAAATGGTGGCATTGAAGACATTGAGGTCGATAACGCGACCCACCCCGAAATTGGCCTTGTTCAGCTGGTAAAAGCTGCTGACGTTGATAAACACGCTATACCATTTGTATTGGAAAGGATAGCTGATATTGAGACTGGCGACGTTCTGGGTCGCGAGATTCTCCTGTTCGATGAGGGCCTTGGAGCCTTCGGTGGTGTCGATAAGCGTCGTCGACAGGTCTTTCGTATGGCTGAAGTTGAGGGAGGCGGTGAGCTTATACTTGTACGTAAAGCTAAGCCCCAGGTTGTTGGTGTACTGGGGGCGTAACAACGTGTTGCCGCGAGAGAAGGTATAGTCATCCAGCTTGAATTCAAAGGGGTTCAGCGATTGGTAGGCCGGCCGGTCGATCCGCCGGCTATAGCTGAGCGTCCATTGCTTCAGCGGGTTTTTGTTGTAGGTGATCGACGCGCTGGGAAAAACATCGGTATAATGCCGGGTAAAGGAGGAGTCGTAGGGGACGAGGCCGTCGATCGACCGGGCCCGCTGCTCTTCTTTGTAGCCTGTGGAGGTTCCCTTTCCATTCGTGTTCTCGGCGCGTAGTCCGGCCTGGAAGACCCAGCCTTTCAGCGTCCGGTTATAGTTGGCATAGGCGGCGTTGATATTTTCCCGGTAGTCGAAATTATTGCTGCTGAGGGTATCCAGCAGGGCATGCGTGGCGCCGCCGCCGTTGTCGATATCCCATTCCTGGAAATCATTCCGGGTCGTAACGTAAGATGATTTTAGCCCGACGCTGAGCTTGCCTTTTGCCAGGTTGGTCACATAGTCTGCCCGGAAGGTGGAGATATGAATATCGGAGGGCGAGATCAGGTTGTAGTTGTTGCTATAAAGCAGGGTCTTGCCGGTGGAGTCGAAATAGTCGTTTGGCTGGAACTGATTGCTGCGGAAATGGTAAAGGCCGTAGTCGGCGTCGATGTTCAGCTCGTGGCCGCTGCTGTCCGCGAACCGGTAGTTGAGGTCGAAATTGACATTGTCGCGGCTGCCGTTTGTCCGGTTGTTTGCCTGGAGGAACCGGTCCGTCTTGTTCGTGGGGACATAGACGATGGGGGTGACGGCATTGCTGCTGATCGCGTTGGTCGAGCTGATGCCGTTGACGATAACCCCAAGCGTATTCTGTTTATCGATGAACCAGTCCGTGCCGATCTTGTAGTTATGTGTGTTGGAAGTGGTGATAACCGTGGTCTTTTGCAGGAAAAACGTGTCCAGCTGTGTCCGGTACATCGTGGAATAACCCTCGTTCATGGAATGGTTGTACGAATAATCGCCGAAGACGTTGAAATTGCGTTCCCGGTGGTTCAACGAAAAAGACCCGTTGTATTTGCTGTAAGTGCCGATACCATAACCGGCGTTGAGCGACACATTCGTTCCGTAGGCCTGATCCTTTTTGAGCCGGACATTGATAATCCCGGCATTGCCGGCGGCATCGTATTTTGCGGAGGGATTGGTGATGATCTCGATGGCTTCGATCGAAGATGACTGGAGGGTTTTAAGATAGTCGGCCAGGTTGGCGGCGGAGAGATAGGTGGGACGACCGTCAATGTATACCTGCACTCCATTCTTGCCGTTGAGGCTCAGGTTATTGTCCTTGTCGACGGTGACACCCGGGGCCTTTCGCAGGAGTTCCAACGCGTCGGATCCCACTTCGTTGATACTCCCTTCCACATTGAGGATAAGCTTGTCGGGTCTTGCTTCCACGAGGGGTTTGCGTCCCGTGATCACGGTCTCGCGCAGTTCCTTCGGGACCCGGCTGAGCGTTGTTTCCGGTACCCGGGTTTCCCCTTCCGGCCTTGCGGCGAAGGATACGGAATTCTGTGAAGCAAAGCCGATATGCGAGACGGTAACAAAGTATTGGCCGGGGGAGATGGGTGAAAATTCGTATTGGCCGGATGTGTTTGAAATGCCTAATTTCACTACGGAGGAATCCTTATTGTTCTTTAGTGCGACCGTGGCGCCTGATAATGGTTTACCCTTGTCGTCCCTTGTGATGCCCCTCACCTGCTGGGCGTGGAGGCTTTTATAGGAGAGGATAAGGAATAGGAATAGGAATAGGATCAGGACAGGAATTCTCATGTTGTTATAGGCGTTGTAGGTTTTATCAGCAGCTGGCTGTGGTTTTGGTAATGGCTCTATATACGAAGGAAAGAAAAATTTGTTTTAAGACCTGCACCGCCGATAAAAAATTTTGCGACCACCATGGATTATATCCGACAATATAAGAGTTTTATCAATAGTCACTACCTGAATGGCGCTATACGTATCACTGTAGGGATCACCTTACCCGCTATTTTGCTGAGCCAGTTCAATTACCTGACAGCCGGCATCTCGTTGTCGCTTGGTGCGCTGTGTGTCGGGAACACGGACAACCCCGGGCCGATCCAACATCGCCGTAATGGTATGATAGCCTGTGTGTTAATAATCTTTCTCGTAACCCTGGTCATTGGACTGGCCTCTGTTTCCCGCATCTGGACGGGTGTGCTGGTGCTGATCTTTTGTTTTGTCTTTTCCTTTATCGGCGTATACGGGACGAGGGCCAGCAGCATCGGCTTAAATGCGCTGCTGGTCATGGTGCTGAATATCGACAGACCGCATACGGCTTCCGAAAGCCTTATTATCGCGGCGGAGGTGCTTGCCGGCGGCGTATGGTATATGATGCTGAGCCTGCTGTTATACAGCTTCCGGCCCTATAAGCTCGTGCAGCAGGCGATCGGCGACTGCGTCCAGGCTACAGCGGGCTATCTGCGGATCAAGGCCGCCTTCTATGACCGGGATACCGATTATGACGAGGACTACCGGCAATTGCTGGAGAGTCAGGTATCGATCCATGCGAAGCAGGACCTTGTGCGCACACTGTTATTCAAGTCCCGGAATATCGTTCAGGAATCGACACATGTCGGTCGGGTGCTGATGATGGTGTTCCTCGATGTTGTTGACTTTTTCGAAAGGATCATGACCTCGCAACAGGATTACCGGCTGTTGCATCAGGCCTTTGACGACTCGGGACTGATGCAGGAATGCAGGAAGCTGATCCTGGAGCTTGCGGCCGAATTGGATGAGATCGGCATTGCCCTCATGAGCGGCAAGCCTTCCGTCGAGAATTCGCAACTACCTGCGCGGATCCGCGACCTGCGCGATCGACTGAACCAATACCGGCAGGACCATCGCGGCACTGAGCAGGCGGAGGCCTATGCCAGCCTGAGCAATATCCTTGACAGCATCGAGGATCTCGGCCTGCGGCTGCATACCCTGCACGGCTATACTACCTATGACCGGAAGCTGAGCCGGAACATCCACGCGGAAGTGGATGTAGAGGAGTTTGTGGCGCATACGGAGGTGGATCAAAAGCTGATCCTCGACAATCTCAACTTCAAGTCCGATATTTTCCGTCACGCGGTGCGGGTGAGCATTGCGACGTTTGCGGCTTATGTCATCTCGGGCTTTCTGCCGGTTGGCCACGGCTACTGGATCCTGCTGACTACGATCGTGATCATCAAGCCGGTGTACAGTCTTACCAAGCGACGCAACTATGAACGGCTTTTCGGGACCCTGGGCGGGGCCTGCGTGGGCCTGCTGATCCTTTATTTTGTAAAGGATACGATGGTGCTATTCGTGTTGATGCTGCTGTTTATGATCATGACCTATGTGTTCATCCGCACGAATTATCTTGTCGCCGTGACCATGACGACGCCGTATGTGCTGTTGTTGTTTCACCTGCTGTACCCCACCGATTTCCGGACGATCCTCGCCGACCGGGTGATCGATACGATGATCGGCTCGGCGATCTCTTTTGTCGCGAGCTGGCTGATCATCCCCAGCTGGGAACACGAACGCATCCCGGATTTTATGACAGCGGCGCTGGAAGCCAATATCGATTATTTCAAGGCGGTGGCGGGCGCTTTTCTGGGCAGGCCGGCGACGGTTCATCAATACAAGCTTTCAAGGAAGAATGCTTTTGTGGCACTGGCGAATCTTTCCGATGCGTTGTCAAGAATGCTTTCGGAGCCGCGCCGCAAGCAAAAAAGCATTACGGAGATGCATCAGTTCGTCGTGGCCAATCATATGCTGACCTCGCATATCGCCACGCTGGCCTATTATATGGAACCCTATGCCGCGCGGTATGCGGATGCGACGTATGAGCCGGTGGTGGCGGATATCGTGGGTCGCCTGGAGCGCAGTGTAGAGGTGTTGGAGGACGAGGTCACGGCCGCGCGCCGGCTGCCGGCCAAGGAGGTGCTGATGGCGCTGAATCAGCGGGCTCAGGCGTCGAAGGAATTCAAGCCGATCGTCGATCAGTTCAATTTCATTGCGAAGGTGGCGACGGATATCGGCAAGATCAGCCCGCCGCTGCATATGGCGCTTGCGGCCCCGGAAGAGGGGGTGGGGATCAACCCACTCGTCTAGGCGGCGATGGCGCCGGCCTAGTTGTGTCCACCCAACAATTCGCGAATTTTCAACACCAGTTCGGACTTGGTGATCGGCACGCCCATGATCTTATGGTAGCCTTTTGCGTCCACCAGGAACTGGTCGCGGATGATCTTGATGAGTTGTCCGTTGTTGATCTCGGGGATCAGCACGTGTTTGAAGTTGCGGATCAGCTCGCCGAGGTTGGCGGGGAAGGGACGCAGGTAACGGAGATGGGCATGCGATACTGCATAGCCGTCGCGCTGCAGTTCCGCGCAGGCGGTCTTGACGGCGCCATAGGTGCTACCCCAGCCGAGGATGAGGAGGTCGCCGGTCTCGGCTCCGCTGTCGAGTTTTTGAGGCGGGATATAGTCGGCGATGCGCAGGATCTTTTCTTCGCGGATCTTTACCATCAGCTGGTGATTGTCGGGGTCGTAGCTGACGTTACCGGTGATATTTTGTTTTTCGAGGCCGCCGATGCGATGTTCCAGGCCCGGGGTGCCGGGGATGGCCCAGGGGCGGACCAGCTTTTCGTCGCGCAGGTAGGGCTGGAACGTGGGTTCGCCGTCGCCGAGATCGGTCTTGAATTTGACGGTGATCGGCAGGAGGTCGTCGCTCTTTGGGAATTTCCACGGTTCGGCGCCATTGGCGATGTAGCCGTCGCTTAAAAAGATGACGGGGGTCATGTGTTGAACGGCGATCCGCACCGCCTCATAAACCGCTTCGAAGCAGTCGCTGGGCGTGCTGGCGGAGACGACGGGCATGGGGCATTCGCCGTTTCGGCCATAGTAAGCCTGAAGCAGATCGCTCTGTTCTGTTTTTGTAGGAAGCCCGGTAGAGGGGCCGCCGCGCTGGATATCGCAGATCAGCAGCGGGATCTCCATCATAACGGCGAGGCCCATGGCTTCGGCTTTCAGGGCCATGCCAGGGCCGGAGGTCGTCGTTACGGCAAGGGAGCCACCATAGGCTGCGCCGATCGCCGAGGTGATGGCGGCGATCTCATCTTCGGCCTGGAAGGTGCGGACGCCAAAGGATTTGTGCCGGCTGAGTTCATGGAGGATATCGCTGGCGGGGGTGATCGGATAGGAGCCGAGGAAGAGGGGCAGGCCGCTTTTTTCCGCGGCGGCGATGAGGCCATAGGCCAGCGCCTGGTTACCCATGATGCTGCGATAGACGCCGGGCGCCATCTTTGCCTTTTCCACACGGTAGGTGGTGGTAAAGGTTTCGGTGGTATCGCCGAAGTTATAGCCGGCCTGGAGGGCCTTGAGGTTACTCTCGTAAATTTCGGGTTTCTTGCCGAATTTATCTTTCAGGAACTGGGTAGTGGTCTCCATGTTCCGGTTGTACATCCAGTAGAGGAAGCCGAGGACGAACATATTCTTGGCCCGGTCTTTCTCCTTGGTACCCATGGTGATCTCCTTCAGCGCTTCACGGGTCATCTTGGTGACATCCATTTTGAAGACGGTATAGCTGTCGAGGGAATGATCTTCGAGGGGGTGGACGCCTTCGGGATAATTGGCGAGCCGGAGGTTCTTCGAGTCGAAGCCTTCGGTGTTGACGATGATCTTGCCGCCTTTCTTCAGGCTTTTGAGATTGGCTTTGAGGGCTGCGGCGTTCATTGCGACGAGCACGTCGCATTCGTCGCCGGGGGTGAAGACCTTATCGCTGGAAAAACGAAGCTGATAGCCGCTGACGCCGGGGAGGGTGCCTTGCGGGGCGCGGATCTCGGCGGGAAAATCCGGGAACGTGGCCAGGTCGATACCCATCAGGGCGGTGTTATTGGTGAACTGGCTTCCGGTCAGTTGCATGCCGTCACCGGAGTCGCCGGCGAACTTTATGACGACGTCCTGGAGGACTTCCTCTTTTCTTTTCATAATGGGGCAAAGTTACGTTAGACGAAGATAAATATAAGGAAAATCGCTGATTTTGCTCCGGCGCCTTCGGCACCTGGTAGGGCCTATGATGGGCCTTCGGCCGGCCGGCCCGTGGCCGTCCTTACTCATACCGCAGTGCTTCGATCGGGTCGAGCCGGCTTGCCTTCTGCGCGGGGTAATAGCCGAAAAACACTCCGGTCACGGCGCAGACGAGGAAGGAGAGGACGATCGAGGATTCGGTGACGAGGGTCGGCCAGGAGAGGAAGAAGGTGACGAGGTGGGCGGAGGTGACGCCGAGGATGACGCCGAGAATGCCGCCGGTGATGCTGATCAGGATAGCTTCGGTGAGGAATTGAAGCAGGATGTCGATGCCGCGGGCCCCGATGGACATCCGCAGGCCGATCTCGCGGGTGCGCTCGGTGACGGATACATACATGATATTCATAATACCGATGCCGCCGACAAGCAGGGAGATACCGGCGATGGCGGCGAGCAGGACGGTGAGGAGCTGGCTGGTGGAGCTGAAGGTTGTGATCAATTCCTGCATGGTGCGGACGGCGAAGTCGTCTTCGTCGGAGGGCTTTAGTCGGTGGGTAGTTCGCAAGATGGTGGAGATCTCGTCGGCGGCGGCGGTGGTCCGGGTCTCGTTGATGGCGGAGGCGTAGATATTCTGGACGAAGATGGTCGAGTTGGCCGAGGCGAGGATGCGGCGCTGGACGGTGGTGAAGGGGGCGATGATCACGTCGTCCTGGTCCTGGCCGAAGGCACTTTCACCTTTTGGGGCGAGGGTGCCGATGACCATCAGGGGGACGGTGCCGAAGCGGATGTATTTCCCTATCGGGCTTCCCCCGTTGGGAAAAAGATTGGTGATGACGGTCTGCCCGAGGAGGCAGACCTTGGATTGGGTCTGTACGTCGCGATCGGTGAAGGCCACGCCGTCCTGGATGGGCCATTGCCGGATGATCGTGAGATAATTGGGTTGGACGCCCTGCATGGTGGTGGGCCAGTTGTTATTGCCATAGATGGCCTGGCCCTTGGCATTGGCCATGGGGGTGACGGCGCTGAGGTCGGGGGCCTGGCGCTGGAGGGCCTTGATGTCGTCGAGGGTAAGGGTCTGGACGCTGGTGGCGTCGAGGCGGGCGCCGGCGGAGATATTGCTGTTGGGGCGGATGATGATCATATTGGAGCCCATGCCCGAGAGTGCTGACTGGATGCTTTGTTTGGAGCCCTGGCCGATGGCGACCATCGAGATGACGGAGGCCACGCCGATGATGATGCCCAGCATGGTGAGGAAGGCCCGCAGTTTGTTGCGTTGAAGCGCCTTTAGGGCGATGCGGAGAAGATTGAAGAGGCTCATAGCTTGAGTTTTTGCGGCCGGCGTTGCGACCGACGTTTGCGGTCGGCGCCGGGCCATGAGGGCGGGGCGCCAACTTTTTAATAATCTTCCGTCGTGGGCAGGGCGGCGAGCATATCCCTGGCCGATCGGATGCTCTCGTTGCGGCTGTCCTTTATGACCCGCCCGTCTTTCAGCATGATGGTCCGGCTGCTGAAGGAGGCGATATCCGGTTCGTGGGTGACGAATACGATGGTCCTGCCCTGCTGGTTCAGTTCCTGGATCAGCGCCATTATACTATACGAGCTGCGGGAGTCAAGGTTGCCGGTGGCCTCATCGGCGAGGATCATGACCGGCTCGTTGACCAGGGCGCGGGCGATGGCGACGCGTTGCTGCTGGCCGCCGGAGAGTTGATTGGGGGTATGGTCCAGGCGATCGCCAAGGTTGACGGCCGTCAGCGCTTTGACGGCGCGTTCGCGGCGTTCGCGGGCACTCATCTCGGGGTTGTAGAGAAGGGGGAGTTCGACATTTTCCAGGGCGGAGGTCCGGGGCAGCAGGTTATAAGCCTGAAAGACAAAGCCGATCTTATGGTTTCTCAGCCGGGCCAGTTCGTTGCGGCCCAGCTTTCCCACGTCGACGCCATCCAGGAGGTACCGGCCTTCGCTGGGTTTGTCGAGGCAGCCGAGCGTATTGAGCAGGGTCGTTTTGCCCGAGCCGCTGCTGCCCATGATGGTCAGGAACTCGCCGGCCTCGACGTCGAAGGACACCCCTTTCAGGGCGCGAACGATCTCCGAGCCCATGCGGAACTCCCGTTTGATGTCATGTAATTCCAGTATTTTCTGATTGCTCATGAATTTGTTTTTTATCTGCCGCCGCCAGCGCCGCCACCGGCACCGCCGGCGCCACTACGAGCACCGCCGCCACCCCGGTTACCCCGGCGTGGGGGCATGAAGGGGCTTCTCACCGTACCGGATTTGGGTGCGCCTTTGACGGCGATCTCTTCGCCATTGATCACTTCATCGTCCGGATCGAGGCCTGTCAGGACCTGCACCTTTGTATCATTGTTGAGCCCCGTGGTGATCTTCTTTTCGACGAGGCTGTCACCGATCTTCACCCAGACAAAGGCGGGGGTGCCTGTCCGCGGCGCGGTATCGACCTCGCGGGTACTGGAGTCGCCGCGGTGGTGGGGGGCGCTGAGGGGATTATTGGAGGAGCGTTTTGCCTCTACCGCCACCTCCCGTTCGTCGACGGTGTCGGGGAAGAAAAGGTATTGCTTGCCGAGGGCCTCATCGGGTTTATATTTTAACGCCTTTGCGGAGATGAGCAGGGCGCTGTCGACCTCCTTTGTAAAGATGAAGATATTGGCCGTCATGCCGGGCCGCAGCTTCAGGTCCTGGTTTGGCGCGGTGATGATCGTGGAATAGGTGACGACATTGGCGGAGACGACGGGTTCCAGGCGGATCTGGTTGACGGTGCCCGAGAAAGAGATATCGGGATAGGCGTCAACGGTAAAGGTCACCCGCAGTCCGATGCGGACATCGCCGATATCGGCTTCGGAGACGGCAGCCTGTACCTGCATCTTGGTGATGTCTTTTGCGATGATGAATAAGGTGGGGGTATTGAAGCTGGCGGCCACCGTCTGGCCGACGCTGACATTGCGGGTCATGACGACGCCGTCGACGGGCGAGTAGATGCTTGCATAGTCGAGGTTCTTCTGGGAGCCGCTGAGCTGGGCCTGGACGCTCTCGACGCTGGCCTGGGCCGTCTGGTATTGGTTTTGGGCATTCTCATAGTCGGCCTTGCTGATGGCGCCGACATTATAGAGCTGGGACTGCCGGTCGAAGGTGCTCTTCTGATAGGCGAGGGTGGCCCTGGCCAGGGCGAGATTGGCTTTGTATTGATCAACCTGTGCCTGGAAGAGGGATTTATCCAGTTGGGCAAGGAGTTGCCCCTTTTTCACTTTTGCGTTGAAGTCGGCGTTAAGGACCTTGATCGTACCGGAGACCTGGGAGCCGACGGCGACGGTATCGACGGGCTGGACGGTGCCGGTTGCGGTCACGCTTCTGGAGATGTAGCCGACCTTCGGCCGCTCCGTCGTCAGGACCACGGGCTTTTCTTCCTTTTTATAAAAGAAGTACCAGGCAGCGGCGCCGGCCAGAAGAAGGATAACAATAATAATGATGGCTCTCTTCATGTCGAGGGAGGTTTATAATTTAACGGCTATTCCCATATAGAAATCATAGATCTTGATGCTGAGGGCCGAATTGTATTTGGCCTGGACATAGACCTGGAAAGCCTGGGTATACAGGGTCTTCTGCTGCAGGTAGTCCACCAGGTTGGAGGCGCCGACCTTCAGCTGTTCGCCGGCGATCCGAAAGCTTTCCTGGCTGGCTCTCAATCCTTCTTCGGCGGCGTCATATTGTCCCTGGGCGTTGATGACATTGATATAGGCCTGCTCAATGTTCTGGGCAAGCGCGGTCCGGGTGCCCAGGAGGGTAAGCTTCGACTGGTCCATCTCGATCTTTGCGAGTTCGACCTGCGTCTTTACCGTTCGTCGGGTGAAGATGGGGATCGAGAGGTTGACGCCCGCCTGCTGAAAGAAGTTGTTATCCAGCTGTTTGAAATAATCATCGGTGCTCCGGCTGTAGTAGCTGGAGGAAAGATTGGCCGACGCCGTTAGTATCGGCAGATAGCCCGCCTTTGCCTTCAGCAGATCATACCGGGAGATGTCGATCTGCAGCTGGCTGTTCTTTACTTCCGGCCGGTCGCGCATCGCGATGTTGACGACGCTGTCGAGGCTGGCGACGGCTTCTTTGGAGATAACGGTATCGGGGCTGACGATATCGAAGCTGTCCTGATAGGGCAGTTGCAGGAGCACCTTCAGGTTTAGTTTGTTCTGGCGGACGGCGCTCTGCGCGGTGACGAAATTATATTTGTCGGCGGCCAGCTGGGCCTGCAGTTCGATATACGCGTTGCGGGCGATGCTTCCGGCCTCGTATTGTTTTCTGCCCTGTTCGACCTGGGCGAAGGTGGTGGTGATCAGGTCCTGTTCATAGACGACATTCTCTTTGGCCAGGAGGATGCCGAGATAGGCCTGGGTGATCTGCAGGGTGATATCGTTCTGCGACTGGAGGATGTTGAGATTGGCGGATTCGATCTGGAGGTTCTTTTGCCGGATGTCGTTGCGGAGATAGCCGCCATTATAAAGAGTCATGCTGGAGCCCACGCCCCAGGCGTTGACCCAGCTGGAGGTCGTCTGGACGCCGCTGATCACCGCGGTACCGGCCTTGCTATGGGTATAGGAGAGGCTACCGGTGCCCGTGAGGTTGGGTTGCTGCTGAGCTTTTGACAGGAGATAGTTCTGTTCCGCCGATTGTGCGGTAAGCCGGAGGCTGTTTAGCGTGATATTATTCTTCTTCGCATAATCGAGGCAGGCCTGGAGCGTCCAGTTGCCCTGGGGGCGGGTGGTATCCCGGGTGTTGACACGGGTGGAGGCGGGATCCTGGGCATCGGCCCGGGTGGTGGTTAGCAAGAGCCCGACGAGAAGAAGGAGCACATAGTGACGTACGAACATACCTTTCTTGGTTTAGGTGATGTGTGTATCCAGGTATTACAAAGTGTAGGCCATACTGCACTCTCATTCGCCCATTGGTGTAAATATAGGGTATTTCAACCTTTAGCTGTTGTCGGTGAATGGGTCATGGGGGGGGCAAAAAAAATAGGGCGGGCCACAGGCCCGCCCTATTTTTTAATCGCATTTTAATTAGCTCCAGTGACCGGGAACCCAGTAAGAACCGCGGCGTTCTTTAGTCCAATGGCCGGCGACCCAATTGTGACGGCCGTGAGGAGGCGCGTCCCAATGGCCTTGAACCTGTTCGTAGCGGCCGTTGTTGAAATGCCATTCCGTGCCGACCCATACATGGTGTGCGTCGGGGCGATTCGGGCGTTTGGCCACATTCTCATGGGGCCGTTCTTTCACATAGTTATGTTGTGCGCTTGCGGAAAGCGCGGTCAGGGAGAGGGTGGCGCCGATGGCCGCCACAACCAGGAATTTTTGCATAGTCTATAGTTTTAAAATAGGTAAGCCAAAAATATGCCTATTATTTGATTGCGGGCAGGACTAATTCGTTGAACGCGCTTTTTTGGGTATGCATTTTTTCGACGTCTTCGGACTTGCGGGGCGCCTGGGCGGACAGCAGTTCGTCTTGAGTCTTACCGATGCGGACGTCATCCTCGATGCGGACGCCGATATCCCACCATTTCTTGTCGCAGGGGCTGCCCGCGGGTATATAGATCCCGGGTTCCACCGTGATGACCATATTTTCTTTTAGCGTCTGACCATAGTCTCCGGCGTCGTGTACGTCGAGCCCCAGGTAATGCGAACAGCTATGGGGATAGTATTGGGACACCTGCGATCTCTCTTTTATGATGCCGAGCCGGACAAGCCCGGCGGCCAGCACTTCGGTTGCCTTTTCATTGAGGGCGGAGAAGGGGGTGCCTTCGTGGCAGAGCGGAAAGATGGCTTCCTGCGCCTCGTAGACAAGGTCGTAGACCGCCTTTTGTTCTGGGGAAAATTTGCCCGTGGTGGGGACGGTGCGGGTCACATCTGCGGAGTAGCCGTGGTATTCCGCGCCGATGTCCATCAGGACCATATCCCTGCCGACATTCGTGCGGGTGTTTTCTTCATAGTGGAGGATACAGCCGTTGGCGCCGCCGCCGACGATGGAGGGGTAGCCTACATATTCGGCGCCAAGTTTTTTATGGACATATTCCTGGATGCCCTGGAGTTCGGCTTCCGACATCCCCGGCCGGATGGCCTTCATCACTTCCGCGTGTGCGATGGCGGAGATAGAGACGGTTTTGCGCATGAGGTCCATTTCTTCGGGGGTCTTGATGACTCGCAGGGAGGCCACGAGCGACCGATAGAGATAGGAGTTCCATTTTATGGCGGTGACCTTCTTTTTGAAGGCTTCGAGGTCTTCGGCGGTGTTGACGGCGAGGAATTGCGTGAGCAGTTGGTTGCTGCGTAATTTTTCTGAGGCTTCGCGCCGCTGATTGAGAAAACCCTTTATCCTGGCCAGGCGCTGCATATTGGCTCCTTCGGCAATCTGGGCCACGATCTCGTTGGTGCCCGCGTCGAAGTCGGCGGGGACGGCGGCTTTCTTTTTGAAGGCCTGGAGGAGGTCGTAGAGATCGGCGGGTTCGCTGAGATCATCATGTACGTCGTCGGGGATATCGGAGAACAGGATATGGTCGAAGGCGGAGAGGTCGAGGGGAAAGGCGGCGAAATCGGTTCCGTTATAGACATGGGTGAATCCCAGTTGGCTCTTTGTTTTTTCGACCCCGAGGCGGCGGCCGGTCCATTGTTCTTGTTGGGGGTCGCGTTTTTGGACGAAGAAAAGTTCGTTATAGGTGGTTCCGTCGGGGGCTTTTTGCGGTTCTTTAAAGATGAGCAGGACGGCGTGGGGTTCTTTATAGCCCGAGAAGTAATACAGATCGGGATTTTGATGATAGGGAAAGGTCACGTCGTTGGAGAAGGCGCGGGTGGGGTTGGCAAAGATCACGGCCACCGAGTGGGGCGGCATCAGGTTTCGCAGGGCTTCTCTGCGGCCGGCGTGGAAGGCGGGGCTGAGGTAATCGGTGGGGAGGTTTTCCTGGGCGTTGCTGGGCGTGGTCAGGGTCGTCGCTGCCAGGGCGAAGAGAACGGCAAGCTGCTTCATGTTGGGTTGTTTATGGCGGACAAGATAACCCCGGCGGGGGGAAACTGCGGAGCCGTCCATCAAATCGGGGGTAATTGGGGATGGGTACGGGCGGAATGCGTGGCGACCGAACCAGGATCATCAGGTGAGGAGCAGGCGGAATCCATCGCGAGCAAACCGGGATGATCGGGGAAGGGGTCAGGCGGAAGCCATTGCGGGCGGGGCGGGGATGATCGGGGAAGGGGATCGGGCGGAACGCATCGCAGCCAAACAGGGATGATCGGGGAAGCTGGTGGCGGGCTCAGGGCTTTTTGCGGTTTTTTTTGGCAAAAACCGCTAACTTTGTTAGCAAATCGAGGTGTATGAAACGTTCGGGTGCGGCAGATCTTCCTTTGCATTATGGGTATGTTTCGCAGTGGCTGGCGGACCGGATGGCCCGGTTGGGGCTGGCCGTGACGGAGGTATTGCTGGCGGAATATGGGCGGGAGGAGGTGCTTCGCCGGTTGTCGGATCCTTTCTGGTTCCAGAGTCTTGGCGCGGTGATGGGGATGGACTGGCATTCTTCGGGGATCACGACGTCGGTGATGGGGGCGTTGAAGCGGGCGATCAACCCACATTCCAACGAGCTGGGCATCTATATCTGTGGGGGTAAGGGCAGTGCATCGCGGCAGGCACCGGCGGAGATTGCAAAGGTCTGTGAGAGCACGGGGTTGGATGGGGTGGAGCTGGTGCGGAGCAGCAAGCTGAGTGCGAAGGTGGATAATACCGTTGTCCAGGACGGTTTTCAATTGTATATGCATTGTTTTGTCCTCAGCCGGGAGGGGCAGTGGACGGTGATCCAGCAGGGGATGAGTCCGGGTAATTCGATGGCTCGCCGGTATCACTGGCATTCCGCGGGTTTGCGGTCTTTTGTCGAGGAGCCGCATACGGCGATCTGCGGCGTCAACCAGGGGGAGATCCTCAACCTGGCGGACCGGCAGGCTGATCCGGCGCGAAAGGGGGTGTTGTCGCTGACGCGGGAGAAGCCGGAGTTGATGATGCAGGATGCGCAGCAGTTGCTGACGTTGCCGGCGCATCATGATGTGCGGGCGGAGGATGTGGATCTGCGGCGGCTGGGCGCGGTGCTTTGGCTGGCGCATGACCGGCAGCCTGCCGATTTCGAGGAGCTGATCTTGCTGGAGGGAGTGGGGGCCGCGGACGCTGCAGTCGCTGGCGCTGGTGAGTGAGGTGATCCATGGGACGCCGTCGCGGTTCCGGGACCCGGCGCGATTTGCTTTTGCGCATGGGGGGAAGGATGGGCATCCGTTTCCCGTGCCTATCGATGTCTATGATGAGACGATCGGCATTCTGCAGGGGGCGGTGCAGAAGGCGAAGGTCGGCCAGAGCGACAAGCTGGATGCGATGAAGAAGTTGTCCGTGCTGGCGCAGCGGGCAGAGGAATCCTTTACCCCTACCGGCGGGCTGGAGGAGTGGATCGAAAAGGAGCGTGCCGATTCGTGGAAATATGGCGGGCGGACTGTTTTTGGCAGGGCGAAACCGCCGGCAGACGTCGCACGACCCATGCAGCTGCGGCTATTTTAAGCTCGCACTCCGTTTTCGTCTCAGTTCGGGATTTTTTGCGATGATCAGGGTGGCTTTCTTTTCGGTCTCCTGCGTGGTAAGCCATTTGCGCATCAGCTTTTTCAAAGCTTTTGCTTTTTCCGGGTTGTCTTTTACGTAGTAGTTCATACAGAGTCCTTGTCCGAGGTTAGAGAGATGGTGCACGGTGTAAAAGTACACAGGGACTATGGGAAGAGTATTCGAAGAAGCGGTGCGATTCGCAAGTGTAAGGGTTTTCTTTATCGGCTCCGCTTATAGAAGATTTAGAAAAATTGTAGAACTAATTTTCGGGAGGGCGCGGCGGGGCCGTGACCGGGCAGGAACGGCGGCTGAAACAGATATCCATGAGTGGCCGGGTCGTTGCTGCGGGCGGGCCCGCGGCGGGGCTCTTTCGGGTTTGTCTTTTGCATGTCTCCAAACATGCCGGAAGGTCCTTCCATAATCATCCTCAAAGAGCAGGCCGCGGCTTTTGAAGGGAAAAAGATCGTTGCCGTCACCGGTAACACGAAGGTGGATGTCAGCGGCATCGCCGGGCAAAAAGTGGTGGCGTTACGGAGTTGGGGGAAACATTTCCTGATCCAGCTGAGAGACCGGACGATCCGCATTCATTTTATGCTGTTTGGGTCGTATAGCATCGGGGAGCAGACCAAGCCCAACCCACGGCTGCATCTCGCGTTTGCGAAGGGTGATCTGTATTTCTACGCCTGTTCGGTGAAGATCCTGACGGGCGACCTCGACGCCCTGTATGATTGGAGCGCCGATGTGATGAATGACCGATGGGATCCCCGCAAGGCGCGGAAGAAGCTGAAGGCGATGCCGGATGCGCTGGTCGCCGACGCCCTGCTCGATCAGGAGGTGTTTGCGGGCGTAGGCAATATCATCAAGAATGAGGTCCTTTTTCGTATCCGGGTGCATCCCGAGAGCCGGGTGGGCGCGTTGCCGTCGCGGAAGCTGACCGAAATGATCCGCGAAGCGCGGAATTACTCCTTTGACTTTTTGAAATGGAAGAAGGCTTTCCAGCTGCGGAAGCATTGGCTGGCGCATGCGAAGAAGGGCTGTCCCCGTTGCGAGATCCCGTTGGTAAAAGTCGCCCACCTGGGCAAGCGGAAGCGCCGGGCGTTCTATTGCGGGAATTGTCAGAAGCTATATGCTCGCTGAACCGGCCGGATCCCATTCCTTTTTGTTAGTTAGTGTGAAGGGAATTCATAAATGAAGGCGTAATCGGTGCCCTTGTTGTTGAGTTAACTGTTCTTCCTGCACGCATCTGTTGCGCAAGGCTTCGGGCAGGAAGTCCGGGCCGAGGCTTTCATCGGAGAAGGCGACTTTCCTGACATGGTCGACGAAGAAGAGCTGTTCAGTGCCGTCTTCTTCTTTGTTGGAGACGATGGCGATGCCTTCTTTTTGGAGGCTTTTGGTGAATCCCGCCCAGGTCGTCGACTGGCCGGCGATGGCCCATAGGATATTGGTTTCGAGGCTTTGGCGTGCGGATTCGCGAAGGGTTTGATTCTGTTCGAACTTTTCCTCGAGATGTTTTAGTGTGGGTTTGAGCAGGAACTGACTTGCCTTTATTGGTGCGCCGATGCGGTTGCCATCGGGGTCGAGGGCATGGTAAAGGAGACCTTCGAAATTGTGGAGACGGGAGTTTTCCAAACCGGGGTTGGCCGTTACATTGTATTCTTTAAGAATGGCGTTGAATTCATCCAGGGAAGTATACTTATAGTGGTCAACAACGGTATTCAGGACATCGCTGATCGCGTTTTTCAGTCCTGGTTCACCATACACTACCCTTCGTGCGTGATCGACCTCGAACATGAACTGATCTGCCGGGGTGTACTTTCGGCTTTTTTCAAGGGCGAACTCTTGTTCCAACTGCCGGCAAATTGTGTGGGATCTGCGAAAGTCTTCCGGTTCAAGGCGTATCCAGCTGCCATCTGCCCGGACTGTAGAGGCGACGATATGTATGTGGTCGTGACCGGCGTCCCTGTGTTGATATACTACGTAGGGTTGATCTTCGAAGCCCATGTTTGTCATGTAGCGTTCGGCAAGGTCGATGAGGGTTGTTTTGGGGAGATCTTCCTTTTTCCCGAAGTTGAGAGTGATATGTGCACCGTGGTCGTGCAGCCGTTCGTTCAGGGAGGAGCGTTGGCGGAACCTATCCAGAATGGCGTCCTTTGTCAGTTGATCGGCATCGCTGAGAAAGTTCTCCGCGCTTATTCGTTCGGCTTTGCCGGCTGTTACCTTTTGTTCGTTGTAGCGAAGGGATATGGTGACCGGTTTGTTGGCTTTTATTTTTGAGAACATAGGTTAACGAGGTTGATAAGGTTTTCTTCGATGCTATTTGTTTTTTGTTGGAGGGTCTCTTTTTCCAGTGGGGAGAGGTAGTCCTTTGCCAGGAGGATCTTGAAGTCCTTGCGAAGCTTTACGGCCAGTTCGATAAAGTCGTCCAGCGATCGGTTGCGATAGATGATGTGCACGGGTTTTGCGAGGAGAAGTTTTCTGCCGTAAGCGCTTAGGCTCCGGCATGTTGTTCCCTGGAATGCCTTTATAAAATCTTCGTACTCAGTGATGTCTAAATTGACGTTCACCTTCTTTACACGATTCGCCTTCATAACGGTCGTTTTTGCCGGTTATGGAAAAGCGGAAGTTACGGTTTGGCATAGCCTAAAAAAATACGATATCGTAGCTTTTAAAAATTCCCGCGGAATACAGAGAAGGCGATCAGCGGCGGGGATTAGCTTCGAAGTATTGACCTTTAACGGTGCTGTAGTAGTTTGGGGTGAGGCTGAGGAAACTGGCGATGTGTTTTCCTTGCGCCCTGTCCAGCAGCCAGGGGTAATTCTTCACAAGAAAGTCAATCTTATCGTGTCCTGACATCACGCGCATCCTTTCGCGCCTGATGCTTTGCTGATAGTATTTCTGCAGGAAGAAGGCCTGATGAGCCTTGAAGGTAGCCCATCTCTCCAGTGCGTCTTGTAATTCGCCGTAGGTGATGCTATGGATAATCGCTGGTTCAACCACTTCGACAAATTCGTCTGCCGGTGTCTGGTTGAAAAAGCTATCGACCGAGATCATGATGTCGCCTTCCTTCATGAACCAGTAGGTGAATTCGCTGCCGTCCTCTTTGATGCAATAGCCCCTTACCAGTCCCTTTTCGATGAATCCGATCCTCCGGGCGATATCCCCCTCTTTTACAAGGATCGCCTTTTTTTTGTAACGATCGGTCCTGAATTTCGATTCCAGGTAGCTGCGGAGGTCGGGATCGAGGGAGAGGATAGAGTTGAGGAAATGAATGGCTTGTTCCATGGAGCTAAGGTTTAACGGGATGAAAATAGGAAAAAGGTGGATTGGGAGAAGAGGATAAGAGTTTAATTCAGGGGGAAATAATGTGGAACTCCTATGAATAGTACGGCAAGGATATCCCCCCAAAATTCAGTAAATTACAGTAGTTCTTTCCCTACAGCCCGGTGGGACTTCATAAACTAAGGTTCGGTGAAACGTATTTTCTTATATTGTTTCTTTTTCCTGCCGTTTGTGCTTTCTGCGCAGACCGTTGTCTATTTACATATCGACGGCTCCATCAATCCGGTAGTATCAGAATATATTTCCGATGGAATAGAAAAGGCTCATCAGGAAAATGCGGCCTGCCTGCTCATCGCTCTTAATACTCCCGGCGGTTTATTGCAGTCGACCAGGGCCATCGTCAGCAGCATCCTGAACTCGCCGGTACCCGTTGTTGTCTATGTTTCACCAGGCGGGGCACATGCGGGCTCAGCAGGGGTTTTTATTGTCATGGCCGCCCATATCGCGGTTATGGCCCCGGGTACGAATATCGGCGCTGCACACCCTGTCGGCATGGGGCAGCAACCCGATTCGATCATGAATGAAAAAGGGGTGAACGATGCGGCGGCATTTATCCGGAGTATCGCTGATAAACGAAAACGTAATATACAATGGGCGGAAGATGCGGTTCGCCAGAGTGTTTCCCTTACGGAGAAGGAAGCATTGGAGAAAAAAGTCATTGATCTCATCGCCGCTTCTGAACAGGATATCATGAACCAGCTTGACGGAAAGCAGGTTGAACTTGAGGCAGGAACGGTGACGCTGCATACGAAAGGCGCCCGGCTGGTGCCGCAGGAAATGAGTCTTGTAGAGAAACTATTGAATATTCTCAGTGACCCGAACATCAGCTATATTGTCATGATGCTCGGTATCTATGGTATCCTGTTTGAATTATACACCCCCGGAGCCATCCTGCCAGGCATTGTAGGGGTCATTGCGCTGGTGCTGGCATTTTATTCGATGCATGTCCTGCCCATCAACTATGCCGGCCTGGCGTTGATCGTTTTTAGCATCATTCTCTTTTTGCTGGAGGTAAAAATAGTAAGTCATGGGCTATTGGCCATCGGTGGCGTTGTTTCGCTCCTGCTGGGATCTATGATGTTGTTCCAGAGCAATTCGTCGCTGGAGTTGGTACGCGTCTCCCGGTCGGTCATCATTTCTGCAACCCTGGTGTCGGCCTTGTTCTTTCTTTTTGTGATCGGGATGGCGTTGAAAGCTCAAAGACGAAAACCGGTTTCCGGTACCGAAGCCATGGTTGGGGCAAAAGCGGAAGCGATGGAACTCCTCGACCCCACAGGCTCTGTCAAACTGCAGGGAGAGATCTGGAATGCTGAATCCCTTGCAGGAAGGATCGAAAAAGGAGAAACAGTTCTGGTGAAAGTAATCAAGAACCTTAAGTTGTATGTTGAAAAGCAGGCCACTAATTCTAAGTAAATAATATGGAACAGTTCCCCACGGTCACCATCGTGATCATTTTTTTTGCCGTCCTGATCCTGTCAAGTGCCATCCGTATCCTTCGCGAATATGAACGTGCCGTTGTATTCCGGTTGGGACGCCTGACCGGCACGGATGGGATAAAAGGGCCCGGGCTTATTTTATTGATCCCCGTTATTGATAAAATGGTGAAGGTCAGCTTGCGTACGATAGTGATGGATGTGCCGACGCAGGATGTTATCACGCAAGACAATGTTTCCATTAAAGTAAATGCTGTCGTTTATTTCCGGGTTATCGAGCCCCCGAAAGCCATAATCGGGGTTGAGAATTTCCTGATGGCCACTTCGCAACTCTCGCAAACTACGCTGCGAAGCGTGTTGGGGCAATCCGAGTTAGACGACATTCTCTCCCAGCGGGAAAAGATCAACCACAAATTGCAGCAGATCATCGACTCCAATACCGAGCCGTGGGGAATCAAAGTCTCCAACGTGGAGGTCAAGCAGATCGACCTGCCGCAGGAAATGCAGCGGGCCATGGCCAAACAGGCGGAAGCAGAGCGGGAGCGGCGCAGTAAAATAATCGCGGCTGAGGGAGAATTCCAGGCCTCCCAGCGGCTGGCCGATGCAGCCAGGATCCTGGCCGCGGAACCCCAGGCGTTGACCTTGCGCTATCTTCAGACCTTGAGGGAGATAGCGACGGAGAAGAATTCAACAACCATATTCCCTGTTCCTATCGATCTGTTAAAGCCTTTTTTGACTAAATAAGGCAATTACATATTATACGCCCCATAATACGCCGCGCCCATCAACGCCATCTTATCGTTCAACACGACGTGCACGGGCACCTTGTCCGATAACTCATGCATGCGCCCATTATTGTCAAAATTCCTGGACCAGTTATCCGTCTGCAACAACGGGAGGATCTTCGGGGGAATTCCGCCGGCGATGAAGAGCCCGCCGGTAGCCATTAACTTCAGGATGAGACAGGAGGCTTCAATGGCGAGGTAGCGGACAAACAGCTCCATCGTCTCGGCGCAGATAAGGTCTTCGTGCTTCAGGGCCGCCTGGCTGATGACGGCGGCAGGGTCTTCGTCCCGCATGCGCTGGGTGAGCCATTCGGGAAGTGGGCCGCGGTGTTTGGTAGCGAGACAATGAAAGATATTCTTGATACCCATGCCGGAGACAACCCGCTCCCAGCTGACATGCCCAAACATCTGCTGCAGGGAATAGAAGAGCTCCACATCCTTTGGCGTGCGGGGGGAGAAGTCGGTATGCCCGCCTTCGGTGGCGAAGGGATGATATCGCTCGCCATCCCAGAAGAGCCCAGCTTCGCCGAGTCCTGTTCCCGGCGCGATAATGGCAATATTCCCTTTCGATGCGGGATCGCCTGCGGCGAGCGTTGCCAGCTCATCCCGGCCGAGACCGGCCATCCCATAGGCCGTCGACTCGAGGTCGTTGATAAAAGAAACGGGGATACCCAGGTCCTTGCCCATCGAGGCACTGTCCAGCACCCAGGGAAGATTGGTGAGCTTGCTCTTCCCGTCGACGACGGGACCGGCCACCGCGGCAGAGAGCCGCCCGGGCAGCTTGCCGCCGGAAAAGTCATGAACGATATCGGTGAGGGTGGGATAGTCTTTGGAGACGTATCTTTTCTGGTCGATGATATTGACGCCCTCACTGTCGGCGCGACAGAGGGCGATATTGGTCTTAGTGCCGCCAATATCGGCGGCGAGCAAGGTGATCGGAGACTGGCCTTTCTTTATTTCCTTTCTGAATGCAATCGGGACTAGCGGTTTGGCTGCCATACGGATGAATTTTTTGCAGTACTGTGAGTACTACCCAAAATTACATGTTACGCCGGTATTGTCCGCCAACTTCGTATAAAGCGTTGGTTATTTCCCCAAGGGTGCAATATTTTACCGTTTCCATCAGCTCGGCAAACAGGTTTTCATTATTGACAGCCACTTCTTTCAGTCGCCGGAGCATCTCCTCGCGCCGGACTGCATTGCGCCCGCGGAAAGCCTCGAGGTTATGGATCTGCTGATCCTTCTCCTCGCTGGTGCTGCGGATGACCTCACCGGGTAGAACGGTCGGCGACCCCTTGCTGTTCAGGAAGGTGTTGACGCCGACGATCGGCAGTTCGCCATTATGTTTCAGGCTCTCGTAATAGAGGCTTTCTTCCTGGATCTTGTTGCGCTGGTACATCCGCTCCATCGCGCCGAGTACACCGCCGCGTTCGTTCAGGCGATCGAATTCGGTCAGTACCGCCGCCTCGACGAGATCGGTCAACTCTTCTACGGCAAAGCTTCCCTGGAGGTAGTTCTCCGTTCGGGTACTGCCCAGTTCGCGGTTGATGATCAGCTGAATGGCCATCGCGCGCCGGACGCTTTCTTCCGTCGGCGTCGTGATCGCCTCATCATAGGCGTTGGTGTGAAGGGAGTTGCAATTATCATAGATGGCATACAGGGCCTGCAGGGTCGTGCGGATATCGTTGAAGTCGATCTCCTGGGCATGGAGGCTGCGGCCGCTGGTCTGGATATGATATTTTAATTTCTGGCTTCGGCCGTTGCCTTTATAGACATGCTTGATGGCTTTTGCCCAGATGCGTCGCGCCACCCGGCCGATGACACTGTATTCCGGGTCCATCCCATTGCTGAAGAAAAAAGAGAGGTTGGGGGCAAATTCATCGATGGCCATCCCCCGGCTGAGGTAATACTCCACATAGGTGAAGCCGTTGGAGAGGGTAAAAGCCAGCTGGGTAATGGGGTTAGCGCCGGCCTCCGCAATGTGATAGCCGCTGATAGAGACACTATAGAAGTTGCGTATCTGCTGATCGATAAAATAAGCCTGCACGTCGCCCATCAGCCGAAGCGCGAACTCCGTGCTGAAGATACAGGTGTTCTGAGCCTGGTCCTCTTTGAGGATATCGGCCTGCACGGTGCCGCGCACCTGCGACAGCGCCGTCGCCTTTAGCTTTTGATAGACATCCCCGGGCAGTACTTCGTCGCCGCTAAGCCCCAGCAGACCGAGGCCAAGCCCGTCATTGCCTTCGGGCAGACCGTCCGTGTCATTGCCGTTGCCGTACCCGGGTCGAACGCCGTCCGGATATTTGCGGGCCAGCGCGTCGTTGACGGCGGGAACGGAGACGAGACCCGAACCGGGATGCTTTTTTGCGCCGGATTTGCTGCCGGTGCCTGGGCTGGGGTTCCCACCCGCATTTGCGATCAGCCATTTCTCACATTGCTGGTCGATCGCGGCATTCATAAAGAAAGCCAGCAGGATGGGCGCCGGTCCGTTGATGGTCATACTGACCGAGGTCTTCGGGTCGCACAGGTCAAAACCGCTGTAAAGTTTTTTGGCATCATCGACGGTGGCGACGCTCACGCCCGAATTACCAACCTTTCCATAGATATCGGGGCGATGATCGGGATCTTCGCCATAGAGCGTCACCGAGTCGAAGGCCGTACTCAGCCGCTTGGCGGGCTGGCCGGCAGAGACATAGTGAAAACGTTTGTTTGTTCGTTCGGGTCCGCCCTCGCCGGCGAACATCCGGGTCGGATCTTCTTCCGCGCGTTTCAGCGGGAAGACTCCGGCGGTGTAGGGATATTTACCCGGGAAGTTTTCCTGCAGGCGCCAACGGAGGATATCGCCCCAGTCCCTCAGTCGCGGCACTGCGATCCTGGGGATTTGGGTGCCGGAAAGCGATTCGGTGAACAGCGGCTGGTGGATGATCTTTCCCCGGACATCGTAGTCAAAGGTTTCTTTCCGGTAGCGTGCCGTAATCTCCGGCCATTCGTCGATCAGTTTTTTACAAAGCGGATACAGCTGTGACACGTATTTGGCTTTTTGGGCAAGCAGCTGCTCGCGACCGGAAAAGTCGTCGGGCAACTGATCAAGAACGCCGCTCAACTGATAAAGCCGGGAGGCGATGGCGGACTGTTCTTCCGTTCGACGATTGTATTCCCGGATGGCGCCGGTGATCTCCGCGAGATAGCGGACGCGTCCCGGCGGCAGGATCTGCGATTGGGTCGTCGTGTCCTTTGTATGGGCATGCAGGGTGATCTCCCCATAGCGGACGCCGGTCTTCTTTTCGACGGTGACCATCAGCTTTTCAAACAGCTCGTTTATCCCAAGATCGTTGAACTGTGCGGCGATGGTGCCGACGACAGGCAGTTCGCCATCCTTCGCCGTCCACAGTTGATGGTTGCGTTTGTATTGTTTGCGGATGTCGTGGAGGGCATCCAGCGCGCCGGCCTTATCGAATTTGTTTAGGACTACCAGGTCTGCATAGTCCAGCATGTTTATCTTTTCCAGCTGCGATGCCGCGCCGTACTCAGGCGTCATCACATAAACGCTGATATCGGCATGATCGAGGATGGAGGCATCGCTCTGCCCCACCCCTGCCGATTCGAGGATGATGAGGTCATATCCGGCCGACTTACAGATATCGATCGCCTCCTGTACATGAGAGCTCAGGGCCTTGTCGCTATCGCGTGTCGCCAGGCTGCGCATATAGGCGCGGGGGCTGGAGATGGCGTTCATGCGAATGCGGTCACCCAACAGGGCGCCGCCGGTCTTTTTCTTCGAGGGGTCTACGGAGATGACGGCGATGGTTTTGTCGGCAAAGGTGTTGAGATAACGGCGGACCAGCTCGTCGGTGACGGAGGATTTGCCTGCGCCGCCCGTGCCGGTGATGCCGACGACGGGGATAGCTGCTGGGCGGGTCGCTTCGGCGGGGACACCAACTCCATTCTCCGCATTGGTGATCGACCGGGCGATCCGGCGGATGTCCTTCCATTCCCCCAGCTTCATTTCCCCGGCAAAGTTGCGGGGATCGCCGTTGAGTGAGAAGTCGCATTGCTGGATCACGTCTTCGATCATCCCTTCGAGCCCCATGCGGCGGCCGTCGTCGGGTGAATAGATCCGCGTAACGCCATATTGATGAAGTTCTTCGATCTCGCTTGGAAGGATGGTTCCGCCGCCGCCGCCGAAGAGCTTGATATGGCCGCAGCCATTCTCCTGGAGCAGGTCTTTCATATACTTAAAGAACTCCAGGTGCCCGCCCTGATAAGAGGTAATGGCGATGCCCTGGACATCTTCTTCGATGGCGCACTCTACGATCTCGGCCACGGAACGGTTGTGCCCAAGATGGATGATCTCCGCGCCCTTGGATTGAAGGAGGCGGCGCATAATATTGATGGCTGCGTCGTGACCGTCGAAGAGCGCAGCTGCAGTAACAAGCCGGACTTTGTGAACCGGGGTATAGCTCATAGCATAAATGTTTGGAAGACAGGCAAAGATAATAAAAACTAACAATTGTTAGTTAGTGAGATTGAACACGGTTCTGGTCAACCTGAATAGCGAAGTCGTTCCCGACCAATCTTGGAAAGAGACGTTTTCCGTCCGCTTCGGCCAATCGGCCTCCTGGACAAGCGCAGCCTGGCTCGCTGGCTTTCATCGGGCTTCTTCAGGCTGGATAACCCGGAAGGAACCAAAGACACAACGCTGATTTTCGTCATGGTCCTTGCCAACGCTCTGATAGGTTATAAATAAGTGATTGATAATAAGTATGATAACATACTTTGTGAATATTAACTTTAGCTTTGTTATCGTGCAAAATCTTGTTACTTTTGTTGTATCGAAGACTTCATCTATTATATTAGTCACACCTTCGGGCTTTCGGCGTATGCAGAACCAATAACCCCAGGTAAAGAAATGCCACTTTATCTGAGGAACAGCTTTGCGTTCTTCGAAGGGCTTCTCACCGGCAGAAAATTAATTTGGGCAAGGATACAAACAGAAGTTAGCATAACCCCGGAGGGATTACAAAACCAAAAATTCCAGTTGGAGCGTTTGCTAACCCTTCCGGTCATATTCGTTTTTAACCGTCTGGACAGCTGGCAAAGGAAGCGATTAATTGAACGACAAATCGGGTTCATCCAGACCGGAAAACAGGTGTACATTCCGGAATGGCTAATACAGCTGAATGATATCCGTGAAATCCGAAGAAATGTGAAGCATAATCGAGATCGATTAAGCTTTCCTGCCCAAGTAGCAGTACTCAGTCAATTACAGCACCGTCCCATTGATGGGCAGCCAGCCCACCAGATTGCTGAAAAATTGGCATATTCCGCGATGACTATAACCCGGATTGGTCGGGAATTGGAGCAGCATGGCGTAGCGACCCTTCAATCGGGAAAAGAAAGAGCATTTACCTTTAGAGAAAAAGGCGAAGAATTGTGGCGCCGGGTATTGCCATTGCTTCGTGATCCTGTCAAGGAAGAATTATTTGCTTATGATTTGGCAGGTATTGGCCAAGTGCCGGAAGCGGGTGAAACCGCGCTCGCTGAATACACTATGTTGGCTGAAGGGAGGACAAAACACTTCGCGATTGGCAAGGAGCAATACAAATCGCTTCAAACATTGAAACGATTACCCGAACTAAACAATCATCAGGGAAATTATTGCCTCCAGGTGTGGAACTACAATCCAACTGTAATCGCCGGTGCCTCAAGTGCCACAGTCGATAGGCTCTCGTTGTATCTCTCCTTGATGTCCAAACAGGATGAACGGATTCAGGCCGCATTAGCCGAAATGATCAAAAAAATAACATGGTAAGGGGACTAGAGATATTCAAAAACTACTTCGAGGGTTATGCCCATCACTATATCCTGATCGGCGGCACTGCCTGTGATGTACGGTTTGCTGAAAAAGCACTCGAATTCCGTCGAACCAAGGATCTGGATATTATCCTTGTAGTAGAGGCGTTAACTGAAGGTTTCGTACGGCGTTTCTGGGAATTCATCCGCTTGGGAAAATATGAAGTGGCGGAAGTCGATGAGAAAAAGCGATTTTATCGTTTCATTTCGCCGAACAACGCTGAATATCCCGCAATGCTGGAGCTTTTTTCCCGCCACCCAGAGGCGCTTCTACCTGCAGAAGGCCTGTACATTACCGATATACCAACGGGAGAAAATGTTTCGAGCCTGTCGGCCATCCTGATGGATGACCTTTACTACCAATTCACATTAACCAATAGTGACACAAGCGGCGGCCTACATCTGGCCGGCGATATTGCCCTGATCGCTTTGAAGGCAAAGGCCTTTTTGAACAACCTGCAACGAAAGCAGGCTGGACAAAAGGTTCAAGAAGATGATATCACCAAGCATAAAAACGACGTGATCCGCCTTACAGCCACATATGAAGGGAACAAAATACAGCAGATTCCGGATGCCATTCGGGAAGATATAGCCATGTTCACCATGATCTTAACGGGTGAGCCGGACAACATCAAAGATCTGCTGAAGCCATGGGGAATCGGCATGATCCGAAAGGACGAAATAATTGCGCGACTACGGGATATATTTCAAATAGACCAGTCTGCTGACGATATAGTAACTGTGTCTGTGGCCTAAACTGCGCCTAAAAGAGCAGTTGAATAAAGGGCCTTTCTACACCAATGAGCTTCAACTCAGGGATGAAGACAACTGCATCTTTATCGGTTTCCCTCTGGCCCTCAAATACCGGGATTATAGATTCTCAAGAATTTAGTTCCATCTTGTATATAGCTGCCTTAAGATTTCGGAAATCGCGATCGCAAGGACCGCCGCCGCGGCAAAAAAAATCTCCGCAGTATCCGAAAAATTACTAATTTGTATCGCTTTGAAGCGCCTTGCTGCCATACTGCTCATGGGAATCCTGTTCTTCAACTGGTACGGTTACCAGTTGTTGACGCAGTACTGGCAACAACAGGCCGAAAGCCGCCTCCAGGCGCGGCTCGACCGGAATGAATACGATGAATCTCAGCTTGTTAGCGTAAAAATCCCCGTCACGACACTTTCCTATTATAATGGTTCGGCAAATGGTTTCGAACGCGTAGACGGCAAGATCGAGATCAAAGGCGTCCACTACCAATATGTAAAACGCCGCGTCTACAAGGATTCGCTTGAGCTGCTGTGTATCCCCAACGTTACGACCATGAAGCTGCTGCAGGTGAAGAACGATTTCTTCCGCCAGGCGAACGATCTCCAGCAGCAGAACCAGGGAAAGAAGACCCCTTCTTCCTTCCTGAAAGACCTATCCAAAGATTATCAACCGACGGCAATGCACATTGCCGTTCCCGATGCGCTGGCCGCGTTGATGCCCACGCAAGGGGTTTATACCTGTCCCCGGCTTCCCAACAATTACTCCCCCATCGCCGAGATGCCTCCGGATATGGCAGTCCTCTAAACCGGATCTCCCCGGTTTTGTACACGGGCCATGCGCACCCGGTGTACTCACAGCCTATTTTCACATTCTTGAATTAACGCGCCGACGGCAATGTCCGGACGGTAAGACCTAATGATCCAGCATGAAGAATTTTTCCGGTGAGGGCATGTACTCGCCCGCACAAAATATCCACTATGCGCTGCGTATTGCTGCGGCGATGTGTTTTATCGGTCATGGCGTTTTTGGGATTATCACAAAACCCATCTGGTGCAACTATTTCGCCGTCTTCGGCATCGGTCATGATCTTGCCTACCGGCTCATGCCGTTGGTAGGGGTCATCGATCTCCTGATGGGACTTTCCCTGTTGTTCTATCCCATCCGCGCCGTTGCGGGCTGGCTGCTTTGCTGGGGGCTGATAACCGCCTCGCTGCGCCCGCTGTCCGGTGAACCCTTCGCGGAAATGATCGAACGCGCCGGCAACTATTGCGCCCCCCTGGCGCTGTTGCTGCTTTCGCCGACAAAAGCGCGCGGCGGAAGCTGGCTTTGGTCCCGGATCGACGCCGATCCGCAACCCGATACCCGCCAATTCCGGCTTGTCGTTTTCTGGCTGAGAATAGCCGTCGTTCTTCTACTGCTGGGTCATGGCTGGCTTAACCTCATCGAAAAGAAAGGTCTTCTGCAACAATATGCCGCCCTGGGCTTCCCGAACCCCGCCCAGGTCGCGCGGATGGCAGGCCTCTTCGAGCTGCTGGCTGCGGTGGCAGTCCTTGTCCGGCCCATCCGCCCCCTGCTGTTCATCTTCTTTGTCTGGAAGATGGGGACCGAACTGTTCTACCCGCATTGGGAGGCTTTCGAATGGGTGGAACGCGGCGGCAGCTATGGCTGTATCCTCGCCCTGTGGATGGCGCTCGGCCGGATCCCGCGTGCTGCCGCACCCCGGACAAAAACAACATTCGCAATCTGATCAAATCATTAATTAAATACGGCCGGTATCCCCGGCCACACCACTACCAAAACTTCCGAAAAATGAGAAAGTTACTTTTCAGCATCTTCTTTCTGACTGCATTCGCCTCATTCAATCACGTTCTTTCGCAGGGTTGCGTCGCCATTCGCAGCACCGGTGGTTTCTGTACCGTTGGCGGTCATACGCAAGTCGACTCCGCCAGCAAATGGCAGTTTACCATCAACAACCGCTATTACAAATCTTTTAGACATTATGTCGGCGAAGTATACCAGAAACAACGAGCCGAACTGGGCAACGAAGTAATTAACAACGCTTATACCCTGGACATGGCGATCTACCGGATGATCAATCCCCGCTGGTCGATCATGCTGGACCTGCCTATCTCCGCCAACGCCCGGTCGCAGACCTATCTGCAGAAAGGGGTATACAATCGATACAGTACCCACGCATTCGGTGCGGGGGATATCCGGCTGGCCGTTTACAGCTGGATCCTCGATCCCGTGAAGATGCCAAAGGGCAATATCCAGGTAGGCCTGGGTTTCAAACTGCCCACCGGCCAGGACGACTACCAGGATTATTTCAAGACCAGCGACAGCACCAGGACCTTTGGCCCCGTCGACCAGTCCATTCAATTAGGCGATGGCGGCACCGGCATCACCTTCGAGTTGAACGCGTTTTATAACTTCTCCCATACCGTCGGCGTCTATGGTAACTTCTTCTATCTTTCGAACCCCCGCGATCAGAACGGCATCTCCAATGCCCACGGCGCTACGCCTTCCGCTTCCTCCATCGCCAACGGGAGCAACGTCATGAGCGTTCCCGACCAAATGCTGATCCGGGCCGGTGTCAGTGTTCAGTTTAACCGCCTGACCGCCACCGCCGGGTTCCGCGACGACTGCCTCCCCGTTCGCGACCTCATCGGCCAGAGCAACGGCTTCAGAAGACCCGGCTATATCCTTTCCGCCGAGCCCGGACTGAACTATGTGGTCTCGTCGAAGGTATCGCTGTACAGCTACGTTCCCATCGCGTTTGTACGCAACCGCACACAGAGCGTACCGGATAAGATCACCACAGCATTGACCGGGAAGTTTACCCAGGGCGATGCGGCGTTTGCCAACTGCGTAGTCAACATCGGCGCGAATTTCAGATTCTGATCCATTGATAAAAACCAAAACAAGGCTTATGTTCAACTTTAAAAATATAGCTCTCTCCGCCGCTCTTGGTCTCGGCCTTCTTCTGCCCGCGATGTTGAAGGCGCAAACGGATGAGGATGCTATCATGATGACGAAAAAGAATCTTTGTGTCGGCGGCACATACATGCAAAACAGCTGGGACCACTACTGGGAAGGGACCTTCAAACGGAGCAACCAGAATATCGGGACGGTGTCCACCAAATCGGTGATGCTGATGGGGACCTATGGGATTACCGACAAACTGAATCTCGTCGTAGGCGCGCCCTATGTCTGGACACATGCAACGGCGGGCACGTTACACGGCCAGCACGGAGTCCAGGACCTGTCGGCCTGGCTCAAATGGGAGGCGCTGGACCTGAACGTAGGGAATGGGGTACTCTCTTTTTACCTGCTTGGCGGCGGCTCGCTCCCGCTGACCAATTACATCGCGGATTACCTGCCTCTGTCCATCGGGCTGCACAGCAAGACCCTCTCGGGCCGGCTACTCGTCGACTACCAGGTGAAGAACTTCTTCGTCACGGCATCGGGAACGTATACGGGAAGAAGCGATATCACCATCGATCGCAACTCGTATTACACGACTTCGCTTCACCTGACGGACAGGGTCGATATGCCGAATATGGCCTCCTGGAATGTCCGGGCGGGCTACCGGAGCAACTGGCTCATCGCCGAAGCCGTTTTCACCGATATGATCACGATCGACGGGTTCGACATCCGCAAGAACGACATGCCTTTCCCCAGCAACAAAATGAATTCGAAGATGGGTGGTGTGGACTTCAAATACACGTTCAGAAAGCTGGATGCGCTGTCGGTCGTCGGCGGGGCGATGTATACCTTCTCGGGCCGGAATGTCGGCCAGGCCACTGCCTGGGATCTTGGGGTTTTCTATGTCCTCGATCTCGCGCACAAGAAGGCCAAAGCGCACAATACGGCCGGAAAGAAACTATGACCTTGCTTATAACTCAAAAAAGAAATTATGAATCGCAATATATTCCATCTTGCCTTCGGCGCTTTCTTCCTGGTGACGGCCTGTAATAAAAGCGTCTCCAACAGAACCGCCAACCTCGCGCCGCTGGCGCCTGCCAATCAAGACCTCACGGCAGGTAACTGGAAGCCCATCCTGTTATCGAGACCCGATACTTTTTCCATAGCCACCCCCGCGGCAACCACCAGCCCCCTGTATCTGGCCGATCTCAACGAGATAAAAGGATACCAGGCCCATCTGACCGGCGATCAGAAGGATCAGATCGCCTATTGGAGCGCCGGGGGCGTCCTGCGCTGGAACGAGGTGATGCGGGAGCTGTCGGCGAAATATAATCTGCCGCCCTATCAGAATACCGACGGCACCTATCCCATTCCCAACTCCGCCAATCCCTTCGCTTATCCTTTCTTCCCGTTTTCCAACCCGCCGTATGCCGCACGCGCCTATGCCTATGTCAGCGCCGCGCAATATGACGCCCTGGTAGCCTGCTGGCATTATAAGACGCAGTACAAGCGTCCTGCGCCCTATCTGGTGGACTCGACCATCAAGGCGATGGCCGGGAAGACGACCCTGCCATCCTATCCCTCGGAAGGCGCCGTTCTCGCAGGAGTAACCGCCGGGATGATGCAACTGCTTTTCCCCGATGAGATCGCCAATATCCAGCAAAAGCTGGAACAGCAGGAAATGGCGCTCATCACCTCCGGAACGGCTACCCGCAGCGATGTCACCGCCGGTGAAGCGCTGGGCCGTCAGGTGGCCGAAGTATTTATCGCCCGGGCTCGTGGTGACAATGCCGGCAAGGCCGGAGGCACACCCGCCGACTGGACAAAATTCGCTACGACGGCAACGGCTGCCAACCAGATCCCCTGGCTGAGCCTCGATGCCCCGTCAAGGCCACCCATGCTGCCCCTCTTCGGGAAGACAAAGGGCTTTCTCTGCGATTCCGCCACTATCGTCGCATTACGGCCGGGTCCGCCGCCGTCGACGAGCAGCGATGATCTGAAGGCACAGACTGCCGCAGCCTTAAAAATGATCAAGAACGCCACCCGCGAACAGATGAGGATCGTCCAGTTCTGGGCAGACGGTGTGGCGACCTACACTCCGGCGGGCCACTGGAATGCCATCGCCGCCGAAGATTGGATAAAGCAGAACTGGAGCGAGGTCCGCTGGGCCCGAAACATGGCACTGCTCAATATGGCCGAAATGGATGCTGCCATCAGCTGCTGGGATATCAAATATTTCTATTTCAACCCACGGCCAACCCAGATGGACGCGAATATCAAGACCCTCACCGGGATACCTAATTTCCCGTCCTATGTCTCGGGACACTCGATGTTCAGCGCTGCCGCCTCCGCCGTCCTTGGGCATATCCTGCCTGATCGGGCATCGACCTACCAGGCCATGGCCCAGGAAGCGGCCAATTCGCGCATCTATGCGGGGATCCACTACGAGATCGATTGTTCCGTAGGGATCACCGTGGGAACGAAAGTGGGTAACTATGCCGTAAAACGCGCCCTGACCGATGGGGCCGAATAAATATTTTTTGGTTTATAAGCAAAAGCAAGCAAAACGCCACGATTCTTCGTGGCGTTTCCATTTACATCTTTGGGCAAATGGCGGGTGGCCTTTTTTTCGCTATTTTTATCCTAACTATAAAATATATGAAAAGACTGGCCGGCTTCTTACTTCTTGTAGTAACCTCCCTCCTCTCTTTTGGACAACCGATCGTCACCACCCCGCCCGACAAGATCTACGGGAAATTATTTATCGACGTACAGATGAACAGGGTCTTTCCCGACGGCAAGACCTTCGTGGATTGCATCCCCAAGCGAAAGCCCGCCGAGATCGTCGCTGACTATGAGGCGCAGAAGGAGACGGCCGGGTTCGATCTGAAGAAGTTCGTCCTCGATAACTTCGAAGTTCCCGGCGGTCCTGCGGACACCTATAAGACCAACAGCAACGACGACGTGGTCACGCATATCCGTAATCTCTGGTCCGTACTGAAACGCACCCCCGACAAGGTAGTGGAAGGCAGCTCGCTGCTGCCGCTGCCCTATCCGTACATCGTGCCGGGTGGCCGCTTCCGCGAAGTGTACTACTGGGATTCTTACTTTACGATGCTTGGGCTCAAAGAGAGCGGCGAGATAGAGATGATCGATAATATGGTAAAGGACTTTGCCTATATCATCGAGAACTACGGCCATATGCCAAACGGCGCCCGAACCTATTACCTGGGTCGTAGCCAGCCCCCCTTCTTTTCCGTCATGGTGGAATTGCTGGCGGAGGCAAAGGGGGATAGCATATTCCAGGAGTTTCTGCCGGCGATGGAAAAGGAATATGCGTTTTGGATGGATGGCGCCGACAAGCTGAAGCCGGGGCAGGCGTTTCGCCGCGTCGTGCGGCTGAAAGGCGGGGATATCCTCAACCGTTACTGGGACGACGCCACCGTGCCCCGCCAGGAGAGCTGGCGGGAAGATGTGCTCACGGCCCAGCGTTCGGGCCGCGACAAGATCGAGATGTACAAACATCTGCGCGCCGCCGCGGAGAGCGGCATCGACTTCAGCAGCCGCTGGTTTGCCGACGGCAAGAACCTCGTCACCATCCGCACCACCGACTTTATCCCGCCTGATCTCAACGCCCTCCTTTATCACCTGGAGTGGGCGATCGCCAAGGCCAAGCTGATGAACAAAGAAGACAGCTCGGCTGCGCAATTCCGCCGCAAGGCGATCCATCGGGGCGAACTGCTTGACAAATATTGCTGGAACAAGGCCGTCAATTTTTATACGGATTATAATTTCAGAACGGCAAAGCAAAGCACGCATATCACCCCCGGCGGGATGTATCCATTCTGCTTCATCAACGAGCGACCGGACTTTATGAGCTTTCTCGGCAGGAAGGTGGCGAACGTCGTCCGCGCAAAGCTGCTCCAACCGGGCGGGGTTGCGACCACGGAATTCAACACCGGGGAACAATGGGATTCGCCCAACGGCTGGGCGCCGCTGGAGTGGATGACCATCTGGGGGCTCGACCGCTGTGGTCAAAAAGAGCTCGCCGCCGATATCGCCGCCCGCTGGGTAAAGCTGGTGGAGAAGGTGTATAAGGAGACGGGCAAGCTGATGGAAAAATACAATGTCGTAGATATCAATAGAGAGGCCGGCGGCGGCGAATATCCCGGGCAGGACGGTTTTGGCTGGACCAATGGGGTGCTGCTGAAGCTGATCGAAAAATACCATCTTCCAAAAGAATAAGGCAGGGGCCCGGCTTAAAACGGGCGGCACCCACGAGGCCAACGGCCGAAGTGGACCGACAATTCGTACCTTGCGCCAAATTCCAGCGTATTATGCCCAAACTCTTTTTCACCCTGCTGCTGATCCCCGTGCTCTTTACGGCCTGTTCGACCAATAACGTCAACGTCGACGACAGCCTGCAAAAATACTTCGACAGCGCCGGTGTAAAAGGATGTTTCGGGCTTTTCGATAACGGGCAGGGAAGCTTCACCATCTATAACCTGCGCCGCTTCCGGGACAGCGCCTATCCTCCCGGCGGAACCTTTGACGTCCTCCAGGGACTTATCGGGCTGCAAACAGGGGCAGTGCCCAACGACACTTCAAAGGTGTTCCACCTGGCAGCAACGGTCGGGACTCATGCCGACACCGGTTGGATCTCGGGTGAGCAGGCTTCCTTACAGGACATTTTTAAGAGAGAGATGGGGCAGATGGGCTCGAATCAACTGGCGGCCCTCGTCGGAAAGGACAGCATTAAGAAGTGGGTGGACTCGCTTCGTTATGGTAACAGGGATGTCAGTGAGCTCGGCGACTCGGGCCTTATCCACCGGCGGCTCAGGATCACCGCCGACGAACAATTGGGACTCACCAAAAAACTTTATTTCGATCAGCTGCCCTTCTTCCAGCGTCCCCAACAGCTGGTGAGAAAAATGTTCTTCGTCGAAGAGACAACCAACTACCGGCTGGTCTACAAAACCGGTAAAACCACCAACGCCGACGGCAAGCCCTTCGGCTGGATCATGGGCTGGGTGGAAGAGAATAAACATCCGTATTTTTTCGTTGTTAATATGGAAACGGCCAATGCGCAACTGGATGTGCCAGGCGTTGGTCTTCAACTTGTTAAAAATATCTTACGAACCATGGGGTTCTTTGCGGGGAAAAAATAGGGACGTATATTGCCTGGAGAAATGTTTCGACTCGAACATAGCGACTATCTCATCGGCCTGGGGGCTCTTCCGCTACTGGGGGCTGCGTTTTACTTCCTGATAAGCTGGAAGAAGAAAACGGCTGCCGGGATGGGCGATCCTGCACTTGTCCAGCAACTGATCGGCAATTTTTCGCCCTGGCGCTTTGGGATCAAAGTGACCGTGGCTTTTCTCGCCTTCCTGATCATCGTGTTGGCGGCGACAAATCCGCAGAGGCCCGGAGCCATGGAGAATGTGCAGCGGAAAGGGGTGGACGTAATGCTGGTGCTGGATGTCAGCAAGAGCATGCTGGCCCGGGACATCAAACCCAGCCGGCTGGAGAAAGCCAAGCAACTGCTGTTGCTGCTGACCGATAAACTGGATAACGATCGCATCGGGCTGATCCTTTTCGCAGGCCGCTCCTATCTTCAGATGCCGCTTACGACCGATCACGGCGCGGCGAGGATGTATATCCAGCAGGCCAGTCCGGATGCTGTTCCGACCCAGGGTACGGTGATCGGGGAAGCGCTGCAGATGGCCAACACCGCTTTTAACAGCAAGGAGCGGAAATATAAATCGATCGTCCTGATCTCGGATGGGGAAGACCATGATCCAGAGGCGATGAAAGTGGCTCAGGGTCTGGCGAAGAATGGGGTGATGATCAATGCTGTCGGGATCGGTTCGCCCGATGGGTCGCCGATAGTCGATCCTGCCACCAACGAGTTAAAGAAAGACGAGCAGGGAAATACCGTTATCTCCAAGCTCAACGAAACCGAATTGCAACAATTGGCAAATACCACCAACGGGGAATACATCCGGCTGGATAATATCGATGATGCGCTGATCACGATGACTCAGCGGATCGACAGTGCCGAGAAGAAATCGATGAGCGACGCCGAGTTCATCGACTACAAGAGCTATTTCCAGTGGCTCGCGGGTGCCGCGCTTTTGTTGCTGGTGATCGAATTCTTTTTGTCGGAGCGGCGGAGGAAAAAAAAGGACGCCAGGCCGGGCCTCTCCGCCCGGGTGCCCGCAGGTGCGGCCGTCCGTACGACGTTGCTGGTCCTGGGAATCCTGATCGCGGCACTGCCGGCGGCGGCGCAGGCCGGTAATGCGCAGCTTCGCAGCGGGAACCGGTTCTATAAGAAGAAGCAGATCGATCAGTCGCTGCGGCAATATCAATCCGCGGTTCAGCAGGCGCCCGACAATCCCACGGCAAATTATAATCTGGGCAACGCCCAGTTCAGGAAGAATAACTACGACGAAGCCACCCATTCATATGATGCTACAGTAAAGAACAGCGCCAACGACAAGGCCATGCAGGAAAGAGGGTATTATAACAAGGGCGTGGCGATGATCAAACAAAAAAAACTACAGGAAAGCATCGATGCCTGGAAGCAGGCGCTCAAACTGGATGCCACGGATGCCGATGCGCGGGAGAACCTGGAACGGGCGCTTATCCAGCAGAAACAACAACAGAAGCAACAGCAAAAGAATCAGCAGGACCAGAAGAAAGATCAGAAGGACAAGAAAGACGACAAAAAAGACCAGGATCAGCAACAGCAGCAACAGCCCAAGCCGCAACCCAGCCGGCTGAACAAACAGCAGGTGGAGCAGCTGTTGAAAGCGCTGGAACAGAAGGAGAACGATCTGCAGAATAAGATGAAGCAAAATAAGGTGAAAGCGCCTAACCAGCCGGAGAAAGACTGGTGATTCGCGCCGGCGGACCCGTGGTACGCTCTTGGGCAATTCTTTGTAACTTTACCTCCTTATGCAAACCTATTGTCATTCCCTCACCCGGTACTCGCGGCTGCCCACCCTTGAAGTAAAGATCGGCGACCTGCTGCTTGGCAATTTTCATCCCATCCGGGTGCAGACCATGACTACCACCGACACGATGGATACGCTGGCCACGGTGGAACAGTCGATCCGCTGTATCGAAGCCGGCGCCGAGCTGGTCAGAATAACCGCACCCAGCAAGAAAGAAGCCGAGAATTTATTGAATATCAAGAATGAATTACGTCGGCGGGGCTATACCACCCCACTTGTGGCAGATATTCATTTTACGCCGAACGCCGCGGAGATCGCGGCCCGCATCGTGGAGAAAGTGCGGATCAACCCCGGCAACTATATCGACAAAAAGAAGTTCGAGCATATCGAATATACGGATGCAGAATACAACGAAGAGATCGATCGCATCCGTCAACGCTTCACCCCCCTGGTAAAGATCTGTAAGGAATATGGTACCGCGATGCGCATCGGGACCAACCACGGTTCCCTGAGCGACCGGATCATGAGCCGCTATGGCGACTCGCCGATCGGGATGGTGGAGAGCGCCATGGAATTCCTGCGGGTGGCGCGTAACGAGTCCTATCACAATATCATCCTCAGCATGAAGTCCAGCAATCCGCAGGTGATGGTGCAAGCCTACCGCCTGCTGATCCGCAAGATGGACGAGGAGTTTGGGGTCTGTTATCCGCTGCATCTCGGCGTCACCGAAGCCGGGGACGGCGAAGACGGCCGGATCAAATCGGCCATCGGTATCGGCACGCTGCTGGAAGACGGCATCGGCGACACCATCCGCGTTTCGCTGACCGAAGACCCGGAATTCGAGATCCCCGTTTGCCAGGACCTGGTGAAACGCTATCAACAGCGGGAACCGGGAGCAACCGCGATCCCCCCGATCGCGAAGCTGCCTTATTCTCCCTTCGAATACCGGCGGCGGGTCACGCGCGGGCTGGCGAATATCGGCGGCACCCATGTCCCCGTCGTGGTGGCCGACTTCATGAAGGCGACGGCCATCCATCGTGAAGACCTCAAAGCTATCGGTTATGCCTATGACGCCGCCAGCGATAAATGGAATATCGGAGATGCCGCGGCAGACTATCTCTACACCGGCAAAAAGACTATCGGCTTCGACCTTCCAGGAACGCTGCGGCCGGTTTGCGATCATCAACAATGGCTGGAACTGGATCAACGCGAAAAGTATATCCCACTGTTCCAGGGATCGCAATATGATCCCGCGGGCGAACGCTCCGACACCCTCAACTTCATCGCGGTGGATGCGGCAGGCGATGAGTCCATTCCTCTCGCAGAGACCCTGCGCGACGACGCTACGGTCGTGCTTTGCTGCTATAGCTCTCATCCCCAGAGTCTGCTTTCGGTGCGACGGTTCTTTATGGAGCTGATGGTCCGGGATATCCGCGTCCCGGTGATCCTGGCCGTAGAGAGCGAGCACCAAACCATCGACGAACAGCTGATCCATTTCTCCGCCGAGTCGGGCGCCCTGCTGCTCGACGGGATGGGGGACGGACTTTGGCTGATGAACGATCCGGCAAAGATCGTCAACACGAGAGTCAGCGGCCGCACCTATCTTGAAACAAAGAACAACCATCAGTTTCTCAACAATATCGCTTTCTCCATCCTGCAGGCTGCACGGACCCGCATCTCTAAAACGGAATATATCTCCTGCCCTTCCTGCGGCCGGACCCTTTTCGATCTGCAGGAAACAACAGCCCGCATCCGGCAGGTGACCCACCATCTGAAAGGCGTGAAGATCGCCATCATGGGCTGCATCGTCAACGGCCCCGGCGAAATGGCCGACGCGGATTTTGGCTATGTCGGCAGCGGACCGGGCAGGGTAACGCTCTACAGAGGAAAAGAGATCGTCAAGCGATCGGTGGACAGTGCCATTGCCCTTGAAGAACTGATCAATCTGTTAAAGGACAGCGATGTCTGGATCGAGCCTGCCACTACACCTGTGACACTATGAACCGCATAGACAGACTTCATGCCATACTCACCCATCTGCAGAGCAAGAAAAAAGTGACGGCGCAGGAAATGGCCGATCGCTTTAACATCAGCCTGCGGACGGTTTACCGGGATGTCAAAGCCCTGGATGAGTCCGGCGTGCCTGTCATCGGCGAGGCCGGGTCCGGCTATACCATTATGGAAGGTTACCGGCTGCCGCCTGTCATGTTCACCCAGGAAGAGGCCAGCGCCCTGCTGTTGGGCGCCAAACTGGCCGAACAGTTTACCGACGGTTCCGTCAAAAGGCATTTTCATGGCGCGTTGTTCAAGATAAAGGCCGTGCTTCGTTCGCCCGACAAGGAATATGTCGAGAGCCTGACTGAACATATCGAGATCGTCTCACGGTATACCCCTGACAGCGACTCCCCACAGCAATATCTTTCCCTGCTGCAGCAGGCCATCGTGCACAAAAAACTGGTTCAGCTGCATTACCGGTCCAATCTTAAAGAAGAGGTCACCCGCCGGAAGGTGGAGCCCATCGGGCTGCTTCATTATGGCTCCGCCTGGCACCTGATTGGCTGGTGTCATCTGCGCAATGACTACCGGGATTTCCGGCTCAGCCGGATGCTGGGGGTCGTTCTGGAGGAGATCTTCTTCGACCCCAGCGCACATCCTTCCATCAAGGAATACATCGAGCGGATCCGGGAGGGCAACGACCTGCGGGAAGCCATCGTACTATTTGACAAGCAGGTTGTCAAATATCTGCAGGAACAAAAATATCTCAACGGGTTCGTCTCGGAGGAGGTATGCGAGGACCGCGTCCGGATGAAGTTCCTTGTTTCCAATCTCCCTTATTTCTCCCGGTGGCTGCTGATGTATTCGGACGGCGTACGGATCGACTCGCCCGATGAACTCAAGACCATGGCGCTCGAGCTGGCAGAAAAATGTTCCGCACATCACCGGTCCTACTGACATACTGTTGTCACTTTGAGGTTGTTCCTTTGTGGAAACCGACACTTGTATGCTTGTTCGAACGCAACCTCCCATGACCGTTCTTTACTCTTCCCGGCAGGCCCGGCTGGCCGATCTGCCCAGCATGGCGGACTCCGGCACGGTCGCCCGTGAGCTCTACCGGTATGTGGCCGACCTGGACCTGCTGGTCTGCGGCCCGCAATACTGGTTCTACCATGGCGTGGATGGCCGGCCCGATACGCGTTTCACGCTGGAGGTGGCCCTGCCGGTGCAGGGAAAGATCCCGACCGCCCTTCTTCCTTTTTTTAAACAGATCCCTGCTTTTCGTTGTCTTTCTTCCAGATATGAGGGCCCCTGGGAGGGCATCGCTCAACACTATGCCCAGATGATGCAGCATATAGAAGAGAATCAACTGAAAATGAACGGAATTTATGCCGAATCTTTTTTGCATATAGACACCGACCACCCCGATAACCAGATCACCGAGATACAGATCGGACTTTGTTAAAAACTTTTATCATGAAAAAGAGAACCTGTGCCGCTTTTCTCTTCGACGGCTTTGCCGACTGTGAGCTCGCGCTGGCGATGGCGGCGATCAACCAGCCCGGGGACTTTGTTCTGGAAACTTTTTCCAACCGGGGGCGGGCGGTCACTGCCCGCAGCGGCCTGCAAGTACTGCCGCATACCAATCTGGCGGGGATGCGGCCGGACGATTTTGATATTTTATTGCTGCCGGGCGGCGACCAGTGGGAGAAAGGCGACAACCTGGAGATCTTCCCGCTGATAAAAGCCACGCTGGGCCGGCGGGTGGTGGTGGCGGTTGGTTCGGCCACCCTGGCGCTGGCCGATCTGGGTGTGCTGGATTCGATACCCCATACCGGCGGGGGTCCCGGCTATTTTCGACGGTATTGTCCCGAATATGCGGGGGAGGCGTTGTATCGCCGGCAGGCGTGTATCCAGGCCGGCGGCGTCATCACGATCGACAGCCGATTTCAGCCGGTTTTTGATACATTGCAGGAAATATATCTCAACGATCATGAACTTCACGATCCGGCATGTTGATCAGCACGGCCTCCACCTGGTGACCCTTACCGATGAAAACAACGGCACGACGGTCGCCCTGCTCCCCGGGCATGGCGCTACACTCCATGAATTCCTTGTCCGGCAAAAGGACGGCTCGCTCTTTAATGTTATCGACAACTACCACGATGCTGCCGAACTGAAAAAAGAAATGTCCCGCAGTTTCAAGGGCCCGAAGCTCTCCCCCTTTCCCTGTCGCATTCCCGATGGGGTCTATCAGTTCGAGGGCCGGGAATATCGGTTCGGCCATCTTTTTGGCGATGGGACGGCGATCCATGGGTTATTGTACGATAAGCCCTTTACGGTCACCGCGGAAAATGCGGACGGCGCCGCCACGGTAGCGATGGAATATATCTACAATGCCGACGACGAGGGTTATCCGTTTCATTACCATTGTCTGGTCCGGTACGAGCTCCATCCCGGCAATAATCTCGAGGTGACTACGACAGTGACCAATGCCGGCGATACCGTCATCCCCATGGCGGATGGCTGGCATCCGTATTGGCGGCTTGGCGGCCGAGCCGATGAATGGCTGCTGCAATTCCACTCAGAGGCGATCGTGGACTTCGACGACCGCCTGGTGCCTACCGGGGGCCTGACACAATATGGAGCTTTTGCGACGGCCCGGCCGCTCGGCGATACCTTCCTGGACAATTGCTTTGTGTTAAAACCCGGGCTGGTAAGCGCTGCCTGTGAACTGTTTAATCCGGCCAACGGCCTGCGCGTTTCGTTCTTCCCCGAACGGGGTTATCCCTATCTGCAGATCTATACTCCAAACAGCCGCGACAGCATTGCCGTAGAAAATCTCAGCGGCGCACCCGACTGTTTTAATAATAAAATGGGTCTTTTGCTGCTGCCACCCGGACATTCGCAAATATTTACCGTACGGTATAAGGTTAGCGTCGAGGATTAAATTAATTTGGCGGTCAAATTAGGATATCAATGAAGATGATCAAAATACTTCTGCCGCTGGCTTTGGCTTTTTGTTTTACGGGCTGTCTCGACATCGATGAACAAGTGGTGATCAACAAAGACGGCAGCGGCCAGCTGACCGAGGACATGGATATGAGCCAGATGATCGATATCCTCCAGACCTATATGGGCAAGGAGGAAATGGCCAAGAAGGGGATCCAGACCATGGATACGACGGTTTACCTGAAGGATGTCGTCGACACCAGCACGACCCTCAGCGCCGAGAAAAAGGCGCTGCTCCGGCCGGGGAGTGTCCATCTCCAGTTGAATTTGGAGGCCAAGATCTTCAAGACCCATATGATCTTCCCTTTTACCAGCCAGGAGAATCTGCAGAAGCTGTATACGATCATGAGCGACGGTTCCGCATTCGGCAGCACCAAGCTGCTTGGCGGGATGGGCGGTGACGAAGGCGGCGCTGGAAGTCCCGATCTCGGCCAGTTCACGGGGATCTACAATTTTACAAGCAAGGACGGACTGATGACCCGGACGGTGAACAAGGAAAAATGGAAGGCGCTTACCAATAACCCGCAGATGGCGCAGATGAAACAGGCTTCACAGATGGGCATGGAGATTAATTATTCGACGACCATTACCTTGCCAAGACCCGCAAAAAAGATCTCGAATCCCACGGCCAAGTTATCGGAGGACAAGAAGTCCGTCACTTTAAAATACAATCTCATCGACGCCCTCGACCACCCGGAGCAGTTTGAATATACGATAGAATATTAGGCTATCTTTGCAGCTATTTCACGTATATGGAACAAACAGATTTCCTGGTCATAGGCTCGGGCATCGCAGGCCTTAGCTATGCGCTGAAGGTAGCACAGCATTTTCCCGACAAACGGGTTCTTGTCATCACCAAGACCCGGGTCGATGAGACCAACACCAAGTACGCCCAGGGCGGCATCGCCGGGGTCACCGATTTCGAGAACGACAGTTACGACAAACATATTCAGGATACGCTGGTGGCGGGTGACGGGCTTTGCAATCCCCACACGGTGGAGATCGTCGTCAAGGAAGGCCCCACCCGGATCCAGGAGATGATCGACTGGGGTACCCGGTTTGACAGAGATCCCGACGGCGATTTTAAGCTGGGCCGCGAAGGCGGTCATTCTGAATTCCGCATCCTTCATCACAAGGACGTGACGGGGAAGGAAATAGAACGGGCCCTGCTGGAGACGGTGGGCAAACAGAAGAATATCGAGATCCATAAACATTGGTTTGTCCTGGACCTGATCACGCAGCACCATCTTGGCTATCTCGTGACCAAGTCGACGCCGGACATCGAATGCTATGGAGTATATGCCCTCGACCAGCACACGAATAAAATAGTAAAGATCCTCTCGAAGATCACGTTGCTGGCCACCGGCGGGAACGGCCAGGCGTACCGGACGACGACCAATCCAAAGATCGCCACCGGTGACGGCGTAGCGATGGTCTACCGCGCCAAGGGCCGGATCGAGAACATGGAGTTCATCCAATTCCATCCCACCGCGCTTTTTGAGGCGGGTGTCAGTCCTTCTTTCCTGATCACCGAGGCCGTACGCGGCGACGGTGGTATCCTGCGCAACGACAAAGGCGAGGCCTTTATGGAGCGATATGATCAGCGTAAAGACCTTGCGCCCCGCGACATCGTGGCCCGGGCCATCGACAGCGAGATGAAGCGGGCGGGTACCGAGCATGTCTATCTCGACTGCCGGCATATGGATATTGAAAAATTTATCGAACATTTCCCGAACATCTACGCCAAATGCAAGTCGATCGGGATCGACGTCGCCACCACGATGATCCCCGTGGCGCCGGCGGCCCACTACAGTTGTGGTGGTATCAAGGTCGATGAATGGGGGCGCACTTCCATAAATTTTCTGTACGCCTGCGGAGAATGCTCCTCCACCGGTTTGCATGGCGCCAACCGCCTTGCCAGCAACTCCCTGCTGGAAGCGCTTGTTTTTGCCCATCGCAGCTATATCGACAGCGTTCACCGCGTGGAGGCGCTTGGGTTCAAGACGGATATTCCCGACTGGAATGCCGAAGGAACGACGGAGCCCGAGGAAATGATCCTGATCACCCAGAGCGGTAAGGAATTGCAGTTGCTGATGAGCGACTATGTGGGGATCGTCCGGACGCATACGCGTTTACAACGGGCGATGAAGCGGCTCGATCTGCTGCACGAAGAGATAGAGAACCTTTATGAGACCACCACCGTCTCGCCGCAGCTTTGCGAGGTGCGGAATATCATCACCGTGGGATATCTTATCGTGAAGGAAGCGTCCTTCCGGCGGGAAAGCCGGGGCCTGCATTACAATACCGACTATCCGCAGAAAAGCGAGATCCTGCAGAACATCGTCCTCTAGATACTCCCCAATCTGCCGGGAGTGGGTTATCTTTGGCGCATGAGTACCGTTGCATCAGCGCCGATCGAGCGGGCCATGATCCTGGCCGCGGGTCTTGGCACCCGGTTCAAACCCTGGACGGACCAGCATCCGAAAGCGCTGGCGCCTGTCAACGGCAAATCACTTCTGCAACGCAATATCGAATACCTGCAACGCTTCGGCATCCGGGATGTCGTCATCAATGTCCATCATTTTGCGGAGCAGATCATCGAAGCCCTGGAGACGAACAAAGGCTGGGGAAGCCGTTATTCCATCAGCGATGAGACGGCGGAAGTGCTGGAGACCGGCGGCGGGCTGAAAAAGGCCCGGCCCCTGCTCGAGGGTGGTGCGTTTGTGCTGATGAATGTGGACATGCTAACGGACATGGACCTCGCGGCGATGACCGCCGATCACTTCCGGCACCGGCCGCTGGCGACGCTGGCTGTAACCGGCCGGAGCACTTCCCGGTATTTTCTTTTTAACGGAGAGGATGAGCTATGTGGCTGGCGCAATGTCCAAACGGGGCAGGAGCGGCTAGCACGGCCGGATCCCGGCCAGCTGCTTCAGAAAGCCTTCAGCGGCATCCATGTTATCGACCCGGCTATTTTCCCATTGATGAACCGGGAGGGGAAATTCTCGATGGTAGATGTTTATCTCGACCTCGCCGCCGGCCATGCTCTCCGCGGTTTCGATCACAGCCATTCGAAGCTGATCGACGTGGGTAAGCCGGCTTCGGCCGAAGAGGCGGAAAGGATGTTCCCGTAAGAACGCTGCTACCTGGCCGCTATTATAAAACTATTAATTCTGGGGACTACCCCGCAGCTGATCGTCTTAACACGATAATTTTATCCCGTATGAAGAAGATTATCACCGGCCTGCTGGCCACCTGCCTCTGTTTCACCGCATTTTCCCAAGCAGATACCACTGTAAAAAAAATTTTATTGCCTAACGGCTGGACACTGACCCCGGCGGCGGGCAACGCGCTGCCGCTCGGCGATCTGCCGCTGAATATCGCGGTATCCAGTTCGGGGAAATATGTGGCCGTGACCAACAACGGCCAGAGCACCCAGACGCTGCAGCTGATCGACGTCGCCGCGGAAAAAGTAATGGACACCGTAGTCATCCCGAAATCCTGGCTGGGCCTGAAGTTCAGCGCCGATGATAAATATCTCTACGCCTCAGGCGGCAATGACAATTGTATCCTTAAATACAGGGTCAATCCCAGTCCGGCTCCCGGTGGCCCCGGGTTGGTGCTGATGGACTCGATCGCCCTGGGTAAGAAATGGCCGGAGAAGATCTCTCCTGCCGGACTGGATATCGATGACAAGCGGGGTTTGCTGTATGTCGTGACGAAGGATAATAATTCTTTATATATCGCCGATCTGGCCACCCGGTCGGTTATCCAACGCTTCGATCTTGGCGGCGAAGCCTATAAGTGCCGCCTTTCCCGCGACAGAAAGGAATTATACATCACCTGCTGGGGTTGTGACAAACTGCTGATCTTCGATACCGAAAAACGCAGCTTTTCAGGGGAGATCAAGGTTGGCGACAATCCCAACGATCTGTGTCTGACAAAGAACAATCGCTGGATGTTCGTGGCCGACGCGAATGATAACGCTATATCGGTGATCGATATCCGCAACCGCAAGGTGGTGGAGACGCTGAATGCCGCGTTATATGCCAATGCGCTGCCGGGATCGACGACGAATGCGCTGGCCCTGAGCACGGACGAGAAGACCCTGTATGTTGCAAACGCCGATAACAATTGTCTGGCCGTATTTGATGTCAGCCAGCCCGGCGCGGGCAAGTCCAGGGGTTTTATCCCCGTCGGCTGGTATCCAACGGCAGTACAGGTCCTGCGGGGGAAGATCTGGGTCGCCAACGGCAAGGGCTTTACCTCGCTGGCCAATCCGCAGGGTCCCAACCCGCTGGGGCGCCGGCAGGAGGTAAACTACCAGCAGGGGGACCTTCACCGGACGCAGCCGGTGCAATATATCGCCGGTCTTTTCCGGGGGACGATGAGCATCATCCCCGAGCCGGATGAGGCCCTGCTGGCAAAGTACTCACAGCAGGTGTATCAGAACACGCCCTATACAAAGGAGGGCGAACTGATGACCAATGGAGAAGAAGGCAACCCGGTGCCGATGAAGGTGGGCAACCCTTCGCCGATAAAATATGTCTTTTACTTTATAAAGGAGAACAGGACCTACGACCAGGTGCTCGGCGATGTTCATGAGGGGAATGGCGACACCAGCCTCGTACTTTTTGGCGAACGGATCACCCCCAACCAGCATGCACTGGTGCACCAGTTTGCGCTGTTGGATAACTTCTATGTCAACGCGGAGGTCAGCGCCGACGGTCATAACTGGAGTATGGGCGCTTATGCTACGGACTATCTGGAAAAGACCTGGCCGACCGCTTATGGCGGTCGTGGCGGAGTATATGATGCGGAGGGTAACCGGGCCGTGGCCAACAACAAGGACGGTTTCATCTGGGATGACTGCCGGCGTGCTGGGGTTAGCTACCGGAGCTATGGCGAGTTTGGCGACGGAGGCGGGCCGAAAAAAGATGGCGCGCCCAACAAGCTGATCACCGCGCTGCGGGACCATTATTGCGCGGGCTATACGGGTTGGGACCTGACGGTACAGGACACCACCCGCTTCGGCCAGTGGAAGCAGGACTTCGATTCGCTGATGGCAGCCGGTTCCGTACCGCGGCTGAACATCATCCGTATCGGCAACGACCATACCGCGGGGCTGCGCCGGGGACAACCGACGCCTTTTGCCTATCTGGCGGATAACGATCTGGCCGTCGGTGAATTTGTGGAATATCTCAGCAAGAGCCCGATCTGGAAAGAAAGCGTCGTCTTTATGCTCGAGGATGATGCGCAGAATGGTCCCGATCATGTCGATGCGCATCGTAGCCCGGTGTATATCGCCGGCGGCCTGGTGAAGCACCATTTTGTCGATCATACGATGTATTCTACGACCTCGGTATTAAGAACCATCGAGCTGATCCTGGGCGTTCCGCCGATGACCCAATACGATGCCGCTTCAACGCCGATGTGGAGATGTTTTACGTCGACACCCGACCTGACGCCTTTCCAGGCGCTGCCGGCGAACATCGATCTGCGGGAAAAAAATACTGCGTCGAATGAATGGGCAAAGAAATCATCGGGCATCGATCTGACCCGTGAGGACCGCGTTCCCGATCATCTTTTCAATGAGATCATCTGGAAAGCAATAAAGGGCGCTGATGCGCCCTTACCCGCACCCAGTCGTGCGGCCTTTGTGAAAGTTTCTCCTGTCAAAGACAGTGATTAATGACGTCTGTGATGCTCGCGGTCCCAACGGTTACGATCAAACTCACGGCCGTGGAAATAGGTGCGGTGTTCTCTTTCAAAGCGGGCATGATAATGTTCGTAGTATTCGTGATCGCGGTAGTGGCCATGCCAGCGGGGATAGGAATAATACGTATAGCCGGGATAATCTCTTTCAAAATTAACGCTCACATGAACCTGGGCGCTGGCCGACTGAACTGCCAGCGAACCGGCGACGATCATAGCGAGAGCAAACAATTTTGTTTTCATAAAACATCATTTAAAGTTAGAAGATTTATTATTTGAGATAAGGAACGCAATTCCGGTGCCGATATTGAATCAAACCGGTTAAAAGTGGCTTAAAATGATTTCTTTCAAGCTTTTATGAGTGATTACCACCTTCTGTGGCCTGCGCCGGGACGGGCATAATAGCGTTGGCGTTCCCACCTTGCGTGGTCAAAGCGCCCACCATTGAAATAGGCCCTGTGGTCTCGTTCGAAATACGGCCGGTAGTGGGAGTAGTATACCCGATCGCGATAGTGACCGCCCCAGGCAGGATAGTCATAATAGACATAACCGGGGAATTCGGCTTCGCAGGTTGCGGGAGGGGCATAGTACCCGCCATCATATGCGGGATCGTTGTAAACCGGTGCGGGAGAAGAGTAGACCGGTGCGGGCGCCGTGTAAACGGGGGCCGGAGCAACATACACCCGGACGCCGGGGAGGCGGACACCGACATGGGCGTTTACATATACCTGAGAATAGCTTTTGGTAGCGATGAGGCTGGCGGCCAGAGCGGCGGTGACGAGCATTACCTTTTTCATATCTGTCGATTTTAAGTTAGCGGATGTGTTTTTCCGTTGACATCCTTGTATATATAGATAGGCGTGGAGAGGGAAGATTTAATCCCTGCCTGTTAAAATTGAATTAAAGGGATAGATGACTGATATTTAGGCGAATGCAAGGGTCATAGGGCATGGATGACATAGGTGACCACTCCCCAGACGGCGAATTCTGCGCCCGAGAGATCGACATCGATGGGGGCGAGCCTGGGCGTCTCCGGCACCAGGCGGATCTTATTGAAGGTTTTTTCGAGCCGGCGGATCAGCATCTCGCCGTTGAGATTGGCAATCACGATCTTTCCGCTTGCCGCCTTTGCACTTCTGTCGACGACTACGAGGTCGCCATTAAAGATCCCCGCTCCGGTCATGGCGTCGCCGCTTACCCGCATAAAATAGGTGGATGTTTTGTTTTGAATGAATGGTTCTGTGGTGAATTGTTCGATCTCCATATTGGGGCAGTGAAAATAATTTTTTGTGTACTAATTTATTTAGTAAATTTATACTAAATTATTGATCGTATAAAATCATTTTTATGGAAACCGGGTTAGTAAATCAATCGACGACGCTGTCGTCACAAATAGGCTCCCCGCAGCCAGGACGGGCAATTTTGCCCCGGCTTGGATCTGCTTCGCGGCGGGCTGAATACCTGCTTGTCGTCTATCCGTATGGCGAACTGCAGGAAAAGTTACAGGAGGAGCAGCAGCAGTTCTCCACGGACTATGGGCTGCAGATGACGGTCCGTAACCGGCCGCATATCACTCTTGCTGCTTTTCAGGCGGGTGAGCCGATGGAAGACACGCTGATCCGCTGGATCCAGCGCATCTGCAATCGCTACGAAAGCTTCGATCTCACCCTTAACAACTTCAGCGGATTTCCGCCGCACACGATCTATCTGCGGGTGCAGGACCCGCAGCCTTTCCGGGAATTGATACGGCAGTTGAAGGCGATAGATGATTTTGTCCGCAGCAGCGGCTGTCCGCCGGTAAATCTGATCGGCCGGCCCTATCTGTCGATCGCCGGGGGGCTGACGGAGCAGGTTTATAACAAGGCGATGCCCGACTATTCGCGGAAGACCTTCCACGATACTTTTCACGTCGATCAGCTGGTGTTGCTGAAGCGGGAGCATGCCTTTGACGCCTGCAAGACGGTGAATATTTTCCGGCTGCTGCCGGCCACGGACGTCGCCACGGCGGCACATTAAGGGGGCCGGAGGCACGACATTGAACCTGCCACGGCGGCACATTCTAAAAAACAAATAGTATGAAACAAGCCATCAAACCGATAGCGGCAACGCTGAACGAAAATTATAAGAAGCAGTTAGCGACCAACGAATACCAGTTGATCCTGAGTCCCCACGAAGAGCTGCGCAATAAAGTGCTGCAGATGCGCCAGGCATTTCAGGAAACGTATCAGACGCCACCGCTGATGATAAAACCCCATGTGACGCTGGTCCGGTTTACGCAGCTGGCGTTGATGGAGGAGCGTATCCTGCAGCGGCTGCGGACGATCGCGATGGGTCATTGTCCGTTGAAGGTGGAGTTGAAGGATTTTGGGAGCCTGCCGACGCACAGCATCTTTATCAATGTGATGAGTAAGCTGCCGATCCGCGACCTGGTGACGGAGATCCGGGATATCCAGCGGCTGATGAAGCTGGATAAGGAGAACAAGCCGCATTTTCTCGACGATCCCAACCTGCTGATCGCCCGCAAGCTCCAGCCCTGGCAATATGAGAAGGGCTGGCTGGAGTATTCCAACAAGAGTTTTACGGGCAGGTTCATCGCGGATGCGATGTTGTTGCTGAAGCGGCGGCAAGGGGACAAAAACTGGCAGATCGCCGAGCGGTTTGCCTTTCAGAACCTGCCTGTTTCGACGCGGCAGGGAGAATTGTTTGCATAGTGGGGAGACCCCAAAAAAAGGAAGCGAATGAACTACGAAGAAGAAGAAGAAGAAAGAAAAGAGCCCTTATCCTATTTGAAAGGGCGGGGTGCCCAGTTCAATCCGCGGAACCGGTTTCTAAAGAACGAGCGGGTGAAGGAACATATCGAGGCGATCGATGAGTGGGTGGAGCCGAATATCGAGACGCAGTATCTGGAAGACCATGCGAAGGGTCTGGTTAATAAAGTCGACAGCCCGGATGTGGGGATGTTTTACAGTATGAACCCCTATCAGGGCTGCGAGCACGGCTGCACCTATTGTTATGCCCGGAATGCCCATGAGTATTGGGGTTATAGCGCCGGGCTCGATTTCGAACGGAAGATCATCGTCAAACATAATGCGCCCGAGCTGTTGCGAAAATTCCTGATGAACCCTAAGTGGGAATGCGTTCCTATTTCGTTGAGCGGGAATACCGATTGTTACCAGCCGGCGGAGCGTAAGTTTAAGATCACGCGGCAGCTGCTCGAGGTCTGCCGCGAGTTCAATCAGCCCGTCGGCATCATCACCAAGAATGCGGGGATCCTCCGCGACAAGGACATCCTGTGCGAGATGGCCGCGAAGAACCTGGTGTCGGTGTTGGTTTCGATCACTTCCCTCGACGAAGACCTGCGGCAGCTGATGGAGCCCCGCACGACGACGGCGCGTCAACGGCTGCGGACCATCCGCGAGCTTAGCGAGGCGGGTGTCCGGATGGGGGTCATGCTGGGGCCGATGATCCCCGGGCTCAACGAACAGGAGATGCAACGGATCATGAAGGCCGCCGCGGACAATGGCGCCAGCTTTTCGGCTTATACGTTCATCCGGCTGAACGGCGCGATAAAACTCATTTTTCACGACTGGCTTTATAAATGCTTTCCCGACAGGGCGGACAAGGTGTGGCATTTCATCGAGGCCAGCCATGACGGGAAGGTCAACGATAGTCGTTTTGGCGTTAGAATGCGGGGTGAAGGCAACTATGCGAAGCTCGTGGCGCAGCAATATGCGCGGTATACCGAGAAGTATGGGCTGAATGCGGAACGCTGGGAGTTGGATTGCTCCCGGTTTATGCGGCCCGGTGGGCAGATGAAGTTGTTTTAACCCGAATGATCGTGAAGTATTTTCCATCCATCCTTGCGATGCACCATCGTCAGTGAAAACGTTCCTTTGCGTTCGGGATATTTTTCGTTTGCCTTCAGGATGAAGCGGCCGGTGAGCAGCGCATAATCCTTGCCCAGCATCGTCAGCTGGTAGGTGTCATAGGCCAGCTTCTGTTTGGGGTGGCCGCCGGGGAAATAATATTTTACATACATCCCGCGGATGCTGTCGAGGCCGACGCGGCCGGTCGCAAGCATCATCGTCGCCTGTGGAGCATATAACGACATATAAGCGTCGAGATCGCCCTTGTTCCATTGCACCGTCGCTTCATTCATCGCGGCATAGATCTCTTTTTCGGCGGCGGATTGCGCGGCGCCGGACGGGCCGGCAGTGGGATTGGCCGCGGCCTGGCCGGCTGCGTTGGGCTGGGCCTGTGCAGGGCCGGCGGCAAATAGCAGCAGCAGGGTGGTGGCGAGAAGCAGGGGATTTTTCATAACCGGAAAATACAAAACAATTCTCGGGGGGATCGGGCATAATCGGTATTTTACATAAACGGTTTTACCATGCGATATACGCGAATGCCCATCGAAGCCGAGTCCCCGGAGCAAATGGGCTATGACAAGATCCGCAACAACCTCTCCGAAAGCTCCTATACCGATGCTTTTCTGCGCGAATTCTCCGGCGGCGAAGACCTCGGCCGGCTGCTCCTATGCTATGGATCGCACGAGGGGCATGAAGGGTTGCGGGAGTTGATCGTTTCGGGCAGCGGCGCTCTCACGCGGGACCAGGTCCTGCTGACGATCGGGGCGGCGGGCGCCCTCTTCATCATCGCGACCACGCTGCTGGAGAAAGGGGATGAACTGATCGTCGTCCGCCCCAACTATGCAACCAATATCGAAACGCCCCGGGCCATTGGCGCCACGATACACTTTATCGATCTTCATTTCGAGAACCGGTGGGCCCTGGACATCGACGCGATCAAAAGGGCGATCACGCCAGGAACCCGGTATATCTCGGTGACGCATCCGCATAACCCCACGGGCGCCTGCCTGGAAGAGCCGCAGCTGCTGCAACTGGCAGCCATCGCCGAAACACACAACCTATACGTGCTGGTAGACGAGACCTATCGGGATATGGTCTTCGACCGGCAGCTGCCCCTGGCGGTGGAGTACTCGCCGCGCATCATCAGCATCTCGTCGCTGTCGAAAACTTACGGCCTCCCCGGCCTGCGAACGGGTTGGCTCATCTGTCGCGACCGACCGCTGTTCGAGACATTCCTGGCGGCAAAAGAACAGATACATATCTGCGGACCGGTGATCGATGAAGAGCTGGCCTATCGCTATCTCCTTCACCGCGACCGGCATTTCCCCCGCATCACCGCGGATATCCGCGCGAAGCTGGAAATAGTCAAAAATTGGATGGGGCAGCAGGATGACTGGGAATGGGTAGAGCCCCGCGGCGGCTGTGTCGGCTTCCCCCGGCTGAAGGATCCCGGGGCAGTGGATATCGACCGCTTCTATCACAGTTTGCTGGCAGACTATGGCACCTATGTCGGACCCGGCCATTGGTTCGAAATGCCGCGGCACTATATGCGATTGGGGTTTGGCTGGCCCACGAAAGAGCAGCTGAAAGAAGGATTGTCGGCCCTGACGGCGGCCGTCAGGGCATCGCGGTGCTGAGGCGGCATCCTGCGCGACTCAACGGTTCGCGGCATTGAACGCGGCAAGCCGCGTATTCTCTTTTTCGATAATGGATTTTGCTTCGAGCAACATGGTCTGAAACGGCGGGAACGCTTCCGCCAGCTGAGCCGGCGTCATGGAGAGACAGGTGTTCTCCATCTGCAGACACCGGGACTGTTGAGTCGTCAACCCCACGAATCCGAATAAGGGTTTGATCTTATGCACAGCACTTTTCAATGCTGCAACATCGTTCTCGTGGTAAGTGGTGATAATTCGCTGGACAAAATCGTCGTATTCGCGGAGGACATCGGTGAAGGTCTCTTCGATCATGACGTAATCGGCTGCATATAAATCGATTATGAACGGCCCGTCGATCGCTTCGCTGAAAATGTAGTCGGTATTGGATAAAGGCTTCTCCATATGGTCAGGTCGTATAAATAACGAGGCCTATACTAAAATATTGCCTCCGGACGTTCACCAATAGTAATAGCGAGAAACCCTTATTACAGTTATCTGACATCCTGTGAGTAACCCAATCGCCTCTGTATTTACATCCTTCTATGAAGACATAGTCTATTCCGGGCTCCGGGATGATTATTCTCCTGCCAAAAGGAAGAAGACGATCCGGTTCAACCAGTTTATCCTGTTGATTCTCTTCGCGCACTTCGTCTGCGTTGTCTCCTATTTCTGTTTTGGACTTTACATCAGTGCGCTCATTAATCTCAGCGCAGCCTATTTCTTTATCGTTGCCTATCATCTTAACCTCCGGCGGCAATTCCAGCTGGCCCGGCTTCTGTCGGTGCTAAACCTGAATGCCTATCTGGCGGTGATGAACTATATGGAGGGTCTGAAGGCGGGGGAATACCTGTTCTTCTTCCCCTACTTCCTGATCATGACGTTTATCATCAGCTTTACCCGGAGCATCCGGGAGCTGATCTTCGCCTACCTGATGACGGTCTGCTGTCTGGCGTTTTGCTACTATCAATGCCCGCAGGAGAACCACTACCAGGTGCATATCACCGGCATGTTCGACCGGCTTTATGACAGCAACCTGGTGTTGTCGCTGCTGCTGACGACCTTTTTCTCCATCGCCATCGTGCGCATCAACCGGAATAACGAGGAAGCCATCCTGAAAGAAAAGCAATTCGTCGATACCATCTACAATACTTCACTCGACGGGGTCATCATCCTCGATGCCGAGGCACTGATCATCAATGATTGCAATAACCGTGCGGTCCAACTCCTGGAAATAGAAGATAAACGACAGATCGTCGGCGCACCCATGGACAGCCTGTTCACGAAAGAGCATATCCGGCTGTTTCGCAATATCGAAATGAAACCCGAGGGCGACAGCACCAACCGCTGGCAGGGAGAGCTGGCGCTTACCTCGAAAAAAGACAATACGGTGTTTGCCTTTGTCAATGTCGTTTCCTTCTTTGACAATAACAGGCATTTCTGGAAGATAAGCATATTGGATATCTCCGAGATCAAGATGACGCAGTTCGAACTGATGAAGGCCAAGCAAAAAGCCGAAACGGCCTCGAAGGCGAAGTCGCGCTTTCTGTCCAATATGAGCCATGAGCTCCGGACCCCGCTGAACGGCATCATCGGCGCCTCCAACCTGCTGATGCAGGAGCAGTACCTGCCCGAGCAGGTCTCCCATCTCGAGATCCTGAAATTCTCTTCCGAGCACATGATGGTGCTCATCAACGAAATACTCGATTTCAACAAAATAGAATCGGGCCGCTTCGAACTGGAGAACGTCCCGGTCAATATGCGGGCCTTTCTCCGAAAGCTGGAGACCCAGTTCTCGGTGCAGGCGCATACCAAGGGGCTGCTGTTCCTGGTGGATGTCGATGAGAACCTGGAGACGGAATTCCTGACGGACGAAACGAGGCTGAACCAGGTGTTGAGCAATCTGCTCTCCAATGCGATCAAATTCACGCATACCGGCGGCATAACCCTGGGCGCGAGAAAGATCTCCTCCACCAGTAAGAAGTCGATGATCCAGTTCATGGTGCAGGATACGGGTATCGGCATCCCCGCGCATAAACAGCAGGAGGTTTTCGACAGCTTTACGCAGGCCGATACGGATACGACGCGGAAATATGGCGGAACGGGTCTCGGCCTGGCCATCAGCAAAAAGCTGGTCAGCCTTTTCTCCGGTGAACTGCAGCTGCGCAGTGAAGAAGCCAAGGGGAGTACGTTCTATTTTACGATCGAGCTCGAGATCAACGAGAACGCCAAGATGTATATCAACGATGAGAAGGTGAAGCACCTGCCCGTCTTCGACCATCTGCGGGTTCTCATCGCCGAGGATAATATCGTCAATATGCGGGTGGCGCGGAAGTTTCTCACCAAATGGGGCATTGAGGTCCACGAGGCGGTCAACGGCCTGGAAGCCGTGGAGAAATTTCGCCGGGGAACCTTCGACCTCGTGCTGATCGACCTCGAAATGCCGGAAATGGACGGGATCACCGCGCTGGCGGAGATCCGTAAGGTTCATCCTTCCATTCCGGCCATCGCCTTCACCGCAGCCGTATACGAAGACATGCGCATCGATCTCATGAAAAAAGGGTTCATGGAAGTGGTGCCCAAGCCCTTCCGGCCCGAAGACCTCCATAATAAGATCCAGAAACTGATCCTCAGTCGCGCTTAAGGCACCGAAACCAGGGCCAACCGCCGAACTTCACAGCCGACCGTTTGTCGTCACGACGGGCCTTCTAAATTTTTTTTGGCATTCTTATTGAAAAGAATAAAAAGAATTTTACTTTTGTCAATCAATTAAAAACGCGCACTTACCGATGCTACGACAATCCACACATACACTTGCTTTTTCCGGGTATAACCCGATTAAGGTATGTACCTGCGCGGGGCGAAAAGTGCTGTAAACTTTAACAAAAAAAATCCAGCATATAAAAGCCCCGCCTGACAGCGGGGCTTTTTCATATGGGAACCAAGAATAACGGACATATTACCCTGACCACGATCGCATGGCAAGCCGGCATTCGCCGAAGTATGCCGCTGCGTGAGAAGCAATCGTATTATCATCGACCGAAAGGTATCCGATAGGCACTACAGTGCCTGCAGAAGCCAGCCCCGGTCGTCCAACGACCGGGGTTTTTTTATCATCCAATCCGCCGCTGGCGGATCGAACAGAAAGGAGGAAGCGCCATGAAATTTTTCAACCTGAGAGGAAAAGCCTCTGCCGGCACCCGCTACACCCGCATCAAGATCGGTCGTACCGAACCCAAGACCGATCGTATCGACCCAACGGCCGGTCTCAAGGCCGGTGACGCCGAACTGGCGGACTTCAACGCCGGGTCGTTTGACCTCCGATCCGGCATCGCCGATGACCATTTCGGCATTGCCGATGCACAGGAAGCGCTTTATCGTTATCTGCTGGCTGCATGGTTTGCCGATGATCCGTCGAAGCCGTTGTCCGAAGACGGGTTGGCGGTGCGCAGGGAGATCCTTGCTGCCGGGCCGGAGCTGATCAGCCGGATGGCTGTCCTGTTCGATGACGAAGGCAACTTCGACGGCAAGGGCAACCAGGGCAATTTCCGCGATGCAGCCTTTTGGCTGACCGCGGAGCTGACGGTCGTAACTGAGGGGGAGTCTATCGCCGCGTTGGTGGGAAGGGTCGTTCGTCAGCCGATGGATATTCCGAGGTGGCTGTCCTGGTTTACCCGCGCCGCAGGCGCGGGAGTAAAGCCGGGGCGGGCCGTACGCAAGGTGCTGGACCGTGTGCTAAACCGGCTGGATGAGTATTCCTATTCCCGGTGCACCCGCGAAATGCAGGTCCAACTGCAGCAGGGACTGCGGTTTCTGCAGCCAAAGGCGGCTGACAAGGATAAGAAATCCCTTTTTGCCAGGATCCTGCGGGATCGGATCCCGGGACGGAGCAGTTGGGAGCAGGAATGGCATGCGCTTCATCATCATCACTATGACGGTCCCGAACAGCGTCAGGTGGCGCTGCGGGATAAGTGGAAGGAAGGCATCTCCTCGTTTCGCATCGGCTATACGGCCTTATTGGACAACCTCCGGCCCATGCTCTGCGCCGGCGTCAGCGGAAAGGTGCTAAAGCTCGCCGCCGAATACCTGGGCAATGCCGCCGCGGTCCGCAGAAGCGGGGTGTCGCCGTTGCAGCTGCTGGAAGTGAACCAATCCCTGCGCCGGATCGATCAGGGGGGCGCGGGCATGCTTTCCGAAGCGCTGGAAGAAGCCGTGCTCCACAGTGGCTGGAACCGCTTTGGCCGCACCGGCACTTCGTTGATCGCGATGGATATCAGCAACAGCATGAAACGGCCTATCCGTTCCGGCGGCGGTGTGCAGCGGTTTGATATCGCTCCTCTGCTGGCCTGGCTGTGGAGGAGCAAGGGCTATTCCGTTGCTACCGGGATAATCGGGAATGGGTGGAAGCCGTTTGATCTGGCTGAAAGGCCCGTGTTGCTGGCGACGGAGCAGTTTCGCAGCCGTGAAGGCGAGGCTGGTTATGGGATCAATGCTCATTTGATCCTGCAGGACCTGCTACGCAGAAAACAGGCGGTCGACCGGGTGCTGATCTTCACCGATTGCCGGCTCTGGGGCAGCCGCGGCTTTAACCAGCCCGCGGGCACCGATCTGAGCGAATGGTGGCGGCTATATCGCCGGGACGTGGCTCCGCAGGCGAAGCTGTATCTTTTCGATCTTGCGGGCTATGGGGCAAAGCCACTGGAATCCGTAGGGGATGATGCGTTCCTTATCGCCGGCTGGAAGGAAGGGATCCTGGATGTTCTTGCGGCTATAGAAGACCGTAAGGCCGTGAGTTTGATCCAGTAAATGAGTGCGATCCTGTTAAAGGCCGCAAGGCTTTTCTTCATATAAAACAAGGCCATCCACCGGGATGGCCTTTTATTTTTATTTGGCACGCCACCGGGCGCGCAGCACTGCTGGCCGCGGCGAACCGGCACAATAATTGCAAACCATATATTCTCCCCGAGCCCGAACCGCCAACCCCAATAGAATCTCCCCCTGCCGTTGGAATCTGCCTTACTTCTCAACCACAAGACCCTGGTCAGTATTCAGAACCCAAAGGACAGTGTAGCATGCGAAAGATCTATTTTCCAGGGCTGGACGGCATTCGCGCCATAGCCTGCATCATGGTATTTTTTGGTCATTTCAACGGGGCATTCGGGATCAGGACCCTCTTGCCCGAACACCTGATCGGCTCCAACGGGGTGACCTGCTTCTTTACCCTGAGCGGCTTCCTCATCACCTCCCTGCTCCTTCAGGAGAAGCGAGCGACGGGAAAGATCAACCGGGCGAATTTTTACTTACGAAGGATACTCCGCATCTGGCCGCTGTATTTTCTGATCATCGCCATCGGCTGGCTGACATTTCCCTATGTCCAGGGCACCGATGAGCGGCCAGCCTATTTCTTATACTATCTCTTTTTTGCGGGCAACTATGCCTTTGCCGCCATGCGAGGTATCTGGATCATCAACCCGCTCTGGTCCGTTGCGGTCGAAGAACAATTCTATTCGTTTTGGCCGGCCGTCGTGGATTCCCCAAAAGTGCTGAGAAGCTGCGGGGTCATCCTGGCGACCTTCCTGGTGATCAAGTTTGTTGCCCGGGATTCGTCGGAAGGGTTCTATTATTTCATCCGCTATACCCGCATCGACTGCATGGCGATCGGCGGGATCATCGCCTGTCTCAAATTCAGGGATTCGGCCCTCCTCCGGCCACTGCTGCATCCCCTCGTCCAGTGGACCTGCTGGGGACTTTTCGCCTATGCTATTTTTCGGCCGCTTCATTTGTTCTCGTTTGTCGACGATGAGGTCTTCTCCGCCATCACCGCCATCCTCATCCTCAATGTCGCCACCAATCCCCGCACGGTACTGACCCTGGAGAACCCCGTACTGAAATATCTCGGCAGGATATCCTATGGCATCTATGCCTACAATTTGCCGGTCCTCTACCTCTGGCTGGTCTGTATCCCGGGAGAAAAGACCCGGATGCTGCCTCAATGGACCTACACCCTTCCCTTCCTGCTGTTGGGGATCAACGTCCTCGTCGCCCATCTCTCCTATCATCTTTTTGAAAAGCGGTTCCTGAAAGTAAGGGTCAGGTTTGGACACCTCTCTTCCCCCATGGTTACCTGATTGACGGGCAATATTTTACATACAGTAAGAAACAAGTTTTAAATAATCGGCGAAGTCCTGCCGATTTTCTCTAATTTAACACCCGGAAGACAAAATCATAATTCTATATGGAACCTCCCTCGTGGTCTGCTCGCTTCAGCCGTCTGCGACAATTATTCTGGTTGTTTTTCCTCCTTACCATTGGCTATATGATCTGGGTGAGGTCCTACCTGTCCCCGCTAAGCTCCGATGAACTCGTCCAGTTCGAGATCGCCAAGACAGTCAACAAGGCCCAGGCCATTATCGGTGACTGGAAATCGAGTGGAAAATATGAACTGGGAGTAAAAAGCACGTATCTTGCCTACGTTTTCATGGTCTTATACACCCTGGCCATCGCCTTGGGCTGCCGGTTTATTTCCCTTTGTACCGGAAATGAGATCATGATCAAGGGAGGTAAAGGATTCTCCTTGCTGATCGTCCTGGCCACCATCTGTGACGTAGCAGAGAATATCGCCCTTTTCCGAACACTTCACGGCCCTATACGTCAATGGAACGTCTCTATTGCCTATGACCTTGCGAGGGTAAAGTTCTCGATCGTCATTGTCTGTCTGCTGTTTATACTGGCCTGCCTGCTATACTGGGGAATCGGCAAACTGGCGGGCGAAAATAAGTAGGGCAGGCTTTTTGCAAATGTGATGACCAAAAGAAAGCCGCGGTTTATGTTATTTCGACATAAATTGTTCTCTTTCAATTAACAGTTACGGTTATTGAATATTAAAATCTCTTATATTTGTGCATTGGATCAGAGATGCAGCGTTGGGACGGGGAAATACGATCGCTGATGCAATAAATCGGGCCATTGGTAGTTTTTTTGTGTTTTTGAATCCAAGCTTTTAAAACTTAGCAACGTCCTGTGGAGAATACGTTTCGCGTTTGTATCTATTCAAATAAGTATAAGGGTATAAGTGGTATTTTTTAATCGAAATACGCGCTTGTACCCTTCTCCATTGTAGGAGGCGGGGTGTTTTTATTAATGTGCTGATAAACAAATCATTAAGTGAGGTCTCTGGGACTGAGGAGGCGAAGCTATGCCCGAAAACAAACGAAATTGGTATGCTATCTATACCCGCCCCCGCTGGGAGAAAAAGGTATACGCCCTGCTTGTGGAAAGCGGGCTGGAGACCTATTGCCCGTTGAACAAGGTGCGTAAAAAATGGAGCGATCGGATAAAATGGGTCGAAGAACCGCTGTTCAAATCCTATCTGTTTGTAAAGATCAACGAGGATAAAATGACTGTGGTGCGGCAGACGGGGGGGGTGGTGAATTTCGTATACTGGCTGGGAAAGCCGGCCCTTGTCCGCGACAAGGAGATCGAGTCGATCCGCAAGTTCCTGGATGAATACCGGGACGTCAGGGTCGAACCCGTGGACTTGCAGGCAGACACCGTCGTCAGTATCCGGGGTGGAGCCTTTATGGACCGCAAGGGCCGCATCATGAAGGTTCTCAACAACCGGGTGCAGGTGCTGATCGAGTCGATCGGGTTCCGCCTGGTGGCTGTTCTGGAAAAATCCAATATTACCGTCATCGGAAAGCGATAAAATCCCCGCGGATGCGTTGTTATCAGCGTTCCCGGAAAAAACGTTAAAACAAACGATAAAACAATTTGATGAAGTCTAACCTCCGGCTGTTGTCCCGGCACCTCCCGGCCTGCTTCCTGGCGCTTGTTGTCCTCTCCCTCCTGCTGGCATCCTGCGGGAGCACCAGAAATATCGTTTATATGCAGGGGGCCTTCGACACGGCAAAGCTTAGCAATGCGGTCTACCCCGAGCCCCTGATCCAGAAAGGCGATCTGATCAGCATCATCGTCTATAGCGACAACGCCGAGGCGACGCGCATCTTCAACCAATCATTGATCACCACCGCCGGCGCCGGATCGGCGAGCGAGGCAGCAGCCACTTCGGGGATCACGGGGCAGACGCCAAGTGCCCCCGGCTATCTTGTCGATGAGAGCGGCAATATCGAGTTTCAGGAGTTGGGCCTGCTGCATGTCGACGGGTTAACCCGCGCGGCGTTGAAGGATACGCTCGCCAACCGGCTGAAGGGCTATCTCAACAACCCTTATTTCAACATTCGGTTCCTCAACTACAAGTTCACGATGATCGGGGAGGTCCAGCGTCCCGGCATCTATACGATACCGGGTGATCATATCAATATCCTCGAGGCCCTGGGGATGGCAGGGGATATGACCTTTTACGGCCGCCGCGACAACGTGCTGGTCATCCGCGAAACGGATGGCAAAAGAGAATGGGCCCGCCTCGATCTTACCAAACCGGATATCATGGCCTCGCCCTTTTTCACCCTGCGGCAAAACGATGTGGTCGTATTCGAACCGTCCCGAAAAAAGGTGGCTGCCAACGATCAAACCACCGTCAGGAACCTTACGATCATTACGGGCCTTATTTCCACCTTCGCCATCCTTTACACTATTTTTAAATAAACAGTTAATCAGCACCTCTCCTCATGAGTGATCAACAGGTTGACTTAATGGCACAAGAGCAGGTGAAGCCCGAGATCCGGGACTTCCTGGGCCGCTATCTGAAATATCTGCCCTGGATCCTGGTCTGCATCGTCATTTCCCTTGCGCTGGGTTATATCAAGATCCGGTATTCGGTACCCATCTATCATGTTCAGTCGACTATGATGATCAAGAACGATGGACCCGCGTCGGAGGGCAAGGACGATAAATTGGGACAGCTGTTCATGACGCAGCCGATGACCAATCTGCTGGATGAGATAGAATTCCTGCGATCCAGTCCGGTGCTTGCCCGCGTGGTGACCGATCTCAATCTGCAGACCTCCTACTACAGCAACGGCAGCGTGAAGTCGAGCTTTATCTACCGGGCCACCCCGATCGTTCTCCAGATACTGCAAAACAACGATTCGGCTTCGGGTATCAGCTTCCTGGTCACGGTCCTCGATGACCGGCAATTCCTGCTCAACAAGGAAAAGAATGTCAATTATTTCGGCCAGCCTTTTAAGATCGGTCAAAGCATCTGTATGCTTACCCGCGACAAGCGGGTGGATCCAAAGGTGTTCCAGAGCCGGGATTTTACTGTCAGCTGGCAGCCGGCGATCGATATGGCGCGGAACCTGCAGGGGGCCATCAAGATCACCCAGGCCAATGAATACTCTTCGGTGCTGACCCTCTCCATGGAAACGGAAAGCACTGCCCTTGGGATGGACATGCTCAACACCATCATGGCGGTTTACGATTCGCTCATCGTGGAAGACAAGAAGCGCATCGCGATCAATACGACGGATTTCATCGACGACCGGCTTGCCTCGCTAAAGGACTCACTGGGTGGGGTGGAAGGGCATCTCAGCGACTTCAAGGCCAATAACCAGACTTTTGATATCGAAGATCAGGCCAAGTCGTTTATGACGGATGTTTCCTCCAGCATGAAAGACCTGAAGACCCAGGAAACCCAACTGATCATCATCAACTGGTTGATCTCCTATCTGTCCGAGCCGGAGAACACCTATAAGTCCGTTCCTACCAATCTCGGCATCCAGGAACCGACCCTGCTGCTTCTCTTCGGCGATTACAACAAGGGTGTGCTGGAGAGAGAAGGCAATCTGAAGACGACCAAGCCGGACAATCCGCTGATCAAACGGATGGAGGCCACCCTGGACCGGCTGAAGGTGAACATGCTGCAGGCGCTGAACAACGTAAAACAGGCGGTCACCATTGCGAAAGATCAGCTCGCGAAAACCACCAACGACCTGCAGGGCCAGTTGAAGGCGATGCCCCGCAAGTCGATGCGGGAACAGTCCATCGTCCATCAGCAGCAGATCCTGCAGGAACTGTATTACTTCCTGTTGCAGAAAAAACTCGAAACCTCCATCTCTTCGGCTTCCACGATCTCCAATTCGAAGGTGGTAGAGCCGGCGCTGGGAAACGATGCCCCCGTCAAGCCCGCCGGCAAGTCGATCTATATGACCTATCTGATGATCGGGCTGCTCATCCCGGGCGTGATCATCGCGATCATCGAGGTGATGAACGATAAGGTCAACAGCCGGGCAGAGATGCAAAGAGCGACGCAGACCCCGATCCTTGGCGAGATCGGTCACTCCGAGGGAGACCGAACACTGGTCGTCACCAATAACAGTCGCGGCTTTATCGCCGAACAATTCCGTATCATCCGCACGAATCTTCAATATATCACCGGCAAGAACGAAACTCCGGTTGTTCTTGTCACCTCTTCCTTCAGCGGCGAGGGCAAGTCCTTTGTGAGTACGAATATGGGCGCCGTAATGGCGCTGGCGGGGAAAAAGACGGTGGTCATGGAGTTTGATATCCGTAAACCCAAGATCATTTCCGGTCTCGACCTGAAGCGAAAGATGGGGATCACCAACTATATCATCGGCAGCGCGCGGTTTGAAGACCTGCTGATAAAGGTGGACGGGATCGACGATTTTTATGTGATCCCCTGCGGACCCATTCCGCCCAACCCGGCCGAACTGCTGCTGAGTCCGCGGCTGAACGAGCTGATGGAAACGGCAAAGCGGCAATTTGAAGTGATCATTCTCGATACCGCCCCTGTAGGGCTGGTAAGCGATGCCCTCACGCTCTCGCGTTTCGCAGACTGCACGTTGTATATCGTCAGACGGGGCCGTACGCCGCGCCGGCTGCTGGGCCTGGTGAATGAGCTTTATCTCAATAAGAAACTTCCTTCCCTTTCCCTTGTCCTCAATGACGTGAAGATGCAGGGCGGGTATTATGGCGGCTACGGGTACTATGGTTATTATGGCTACGGATATGCGAAGAATAACGGTTATTTTGAATCAGGCGACAATGTCCGGAAAGGCATCTTCAAAAGGATAAAGGAGTTGTTCTTCGGTTAGCATCCGTAAATAAAGTAAATATTCAGAATGGAAATAACAACGCCCGGGGAAGAGAACTGGGACATGGTCATCGAAGCCCGGAGCAACCTGTTCCAATTGCGGCTCAGGGATGTCTGGCATTACAGGGATCTGCTGGTGCTGCTGGTCAGAAGAGATTTCGTCTCCTTTTATAAACAGACGGTCCTTGGGCCGATATGGTTCTTTGTTCAGCCCCTGATCACGACGCTCACGTACACGCTGGTGTTCGGAAGGCTGGCGGGTATCAAAACCGATAATCTGCCCGCTCCTCTGTTCTATATGGCGGGGATCATGGCGTGGAACTATTTTTCAGAATGCCTCGTCAAGACCTCCACCGTATTCCGGGATAATGCCCATATTTTCGGCAAGGTGTATTTCCCCCGGCTGATCATGCCCCTGAGCATCGTCATTTCCAACCTGGTGCGTTTCGCCGTTCAGGCTTTGTTGTTCTTCGGGATGATGGCCTTTTTTGCCATTAAGGGAGACCATTTCCATGTCACCGCCTATGCGTTGCTGTTCCCGGTGCTGGTCTTCCAGATGGCCCTGCTTGGTCTTGGCACCGGCATGATCGTCTCGGCAATGACCAACCGGTATCGCGATCTGGCGCTGCTGATCGCGTTTGCCACGCAGTTGCTGATGTATTCCACAACCGTCGTGTATCCGCTTTCCAAGGTTCCGTCGAGCATCCGGTGGCTGATCGAAGCCAACCCGCTGACGTCATCCATAGAAGCTCTCCGCCTCGGATTCCTGGGGGCCGGAACTTTCTCCTGGGGCTCGTTCGGGATCGGCCTGGTGGTCACGTTCGTCCTGGCCTTGTTCGGAATAGTGATCTTTAATAAGGTGGAACGCAATTTCATCGATACCGTATAATTCCAATCCATTCGAAACAATATGTCTGTCGCTATAAAAGTCGAACATCTTTCCAAAGCATATCAACTGGGTGTTATCGGTACGGGAACACTGTCAAGGGATATCGAGCGCTGGATCGCAAAAAAGCGGGGGAAGGCGGATCCCTTCCTGCGGATCGGCGAGATCAATGACCGGACCGTCGCGGGCGGGAGTGATATCGTCTGGAGTCTCCGGGATATCAGCCTGGAGATCAGTCAAGGCGAGGCGGTAGGCATCATCGGCCGCAATGGTGCGGGGAAGAGTACCCTGCTGAAACTGCTGAGCCGCGTCACCGCGCCCACCAGCGGCAGCATCCGGATAAGAGGCCGCATCGCCAGCCTGCTGGAAGTGGGAACGGGCTTTCATCCCGAACTGACGGGCCGCGAGAATATCTATCTCAACGGGGCGATCCTGGGTATGCGCCGGAAGGAGATAGACCGGAAGCTGGATGAGATCATCGATTTCAGCGGGGTCGAAAAGTATATCGATACGCCGGTAAAAAGATATAGCAGCGGGATGTATGTGCGGCTGGCCTTTGCCGTGGCAGCCCACCTCGAAAGCGAGATCCTCATCGTGGATGAGGTGCTGGCCGTGGGGGATGCGGAATTCCAGAAGAAGTGTCTTGGGAAGGTGAAGGAGGTGGCCACGGGTGGCAGGACGGTATTATTCGTGAGTCACAATATGGCGGCCATCCAGCAGTTGTGTACGTCGGTTGTTTGCCTGAAAAACGGCATGGTCGAATTTCAGGGGAACGTACAGGACGGCATGCAGGTGTATTTCTCCAGCATGCGTGCGGGCCGGGAGATGCAGGAGGTGGCCCTTCAGAAGCGGAGGACGGGGAATAAAAAAGCCTATGTCGCCGGATTCGAAGTAAAGCTGGCCGAAGAGGGCAGGAGGCTGATGATCGGTGTGGCCGTCGAAGCGAGCGCCGAGATCGAAAAGACCGAGATCGCCGTGGGCATCAACGATGGCCTTGGGATCAGGCTGATCACCCTTCATTCGCGATTCACCGCGCAGCAGTTCGTTCTGAAGCCCGGAACCAACTGGCTGGTCTGCACTGTCGAAAATTTCTTTCTCCGGCCCGGCACCTATACCCTGGATGTTTCCCTGGGAAGCAAATTCGATACGCTTGATTATCTGGACGAACCGCTGGAGTTCGAAGTGCCGGAATATTCGCTCTACCCAACCAGCGTCAAACCCGAAGGCTCGCAGGGGTATCTGATGGCCAGCCATCGCTGGGCAAATCACTAAACCGGGTTATCGTGATAACTATTCTAACCGAGCCCATACCGCCGCCCCGGCAATATTATACGGACAACGTCAAAGGCAGGTTAAGGCCGCTGTTGCGAAAGCTGGATGGCCGGGAACCATTAAAAAGGCCGGCATACGGCGGTCATTTTGCCGTAACCAGAAGCCTTGTAGAAGGACTACGAAAGGCTGGGCTGCCGTTTGTTTATAATCCCCGGAGGATAAAAGACTGTACCCCTGATCTGATCGCGCTGTCCGGCTTGCAGACGCTGGAACAGGCGATCGGCCTGCGCAAGGCCGGGATCGTAAAAAGACTGGCGGCCGGACCCAATATCGTCGGTTCTCCCGCGGACAACTTCGAGTTGTTAGGGTCCGAATGGATCGAAAGGTATATCGTCAACAGCGACTGGACAAGGAACATGTATGCCGGTGAACTGCCTTCGCTGGATGCGAAACTGATCATCTGGCCGGCCGGGGTCGACGAGGAGTATTGGAAACCGGAAGGCCGAGAGAAAGATCCCCGTTCGCTGCTTTTCTACTCCAAGCGTCCGGATAAAGAACTCTTCGACCGGTGTATTGAAATAGCGGAGGCCGCCGGGTGCCGGGTCACCGTACTGGAATATGGCAGCTATACACCCCCGCAGTACAAGCAACTGTTGAATGAACATGCCATCCTTGTTCATTTCACCCCGTCGGAATCCCAGGGCATCTCACTGGCTGAATCCTGGTCCGTGGATGTGCCTACGCTGGTATGGAATCAGGGGGTCTATGTCAGTCACGGCAAGACCATTCCCTGTTCATCCGCCCCTTTTCTTTCCGACCCGACCGGGCTGTTCTTCCGGGATGCCCCGGAATTCGCAGCGGCGCTTGACAAGGCGGTATCGGCACCGGCGGCTTTCAGCCCCAGAAAATGGATTCTCGATCACCTGACCGATGAGATATCGGCCCGTCATCTGATACAACTGTTAGAATTTTAATTTACAAACATACCCCTGTCATGAAAAGACTGATTGGCACTATCCTGAATGGACGGACGGCCAGAAAAAATACCTACAAAAAATCCTATTCCCAGTGCGGGGAAGACCTGATCATCGACTTTATATTAGAGCAGATCGGCGTCACCCAACCTACCTATATCGACATTGGCGCACATCATCCCTTTTACCTTAACAATACGGCCTTCTTCTCATCAAAAGGCAGCACTGGGATCAACGTCGAACCCGATCCGTATCTTTTTGCCCATTTTCTGAAAGAAAGGCCCAAGGATACCAATCTCAACGTCGGAGTCGCCGAAAGGGAAGGCCAGCAGGATTTTTATATCATGTCCACGCCCACGATGAATACCTTTTCCCGGGAAGTTGCCGACCAGCTGGTTGCCAATTCCGGATTCGCAATAAAAGAGGTGCGGAAAACTCCATTGCTGGATCTGAATTCCATCCTCAGACAACACAACGGCGGAAAATTCCCCGATCTGTTCTCCCTTGATGTGGAGGGACTGGATGAACAGATCATCCGTTCCATTGATTTCGACAGACACGCTCCCAAAGTGATCTGTATAGAGACACTAACTTACTCCGAAAATGGAAACGGCGTGAAGAATACGGCGCTTATCGAATTGATCAGCAGTAAGGGTTACATGAATTATGCCGACACCTATATCAATACTATTTTTGTAAAGGAAAACCTCTGGAAGAAGAATATATAACTACCACAATGAGTATCCTAGGACGTATTGCTTTACGGATGAACCAACGCAGGCACAGACAGCGGGCTATGAAGGAATTCCGGGGTGATTTTGACCGGTTTGCAAAAGGGGCGGACGATCGTTTCAAACTGGATTGGGCGGAGAAAAGACCCTATCTGGAGGAAAAGACGGCGCAGACGAATTTCGACGCACACTATATCTATCACCCGGCATGGGCCGCACGAATTGTCCGGCAACTGAACCCGGCATTCCATGTGGATATTTCCTCCACGCTGCATTTTTGCACTCAGCTTTCCGCGTTCATACCCGTTCGGTTCTTCGATTACCGGCCGGCTGTCCTGAACCTGGACAATCTTGATTCAGACCGGGCCGATCTGACCAATCTGCATTTTGATTCCAACAGTATCGAAAGCCTGTCCTGTATGCATACGGTGGAGCACGTAGGGTTGGGGCGTTATGGCGACCCCATCGATCCCCAGGGTGATCTGAAAGCGATGAACGAATTAAAAAGGGTGGTCAGGCCCGGTGGATCCCTTCTTTTCGTGACGCCCGTCGGTGAGGCCAGAATCGTTTTCAATGCCCATCGGATATATAGCGCACAGGCAGTAGCCGGCATATTCAGCGGATTTTCACTCGAGAGCTTTTCGCTGGTAACAGATAATGGAGATTTTTTGGCAAATACGCATTTGAAAGAGGCCGATAAGCAGGAATATGGATGCGGATGTTTTTGGTTTAAAAAAAATAAATAACCATGTTCGAAGAACTGTCAAGCAAAATTATCGGCACGACAAAAGTTGGCTCCTATAACGAAAGCAATAGGGTCGAATGGCTGGAAAAGACGTTGAAGAATGTCCAGGCAAACTCCCGGATACTCGATGCGGGAGCAGGAGAACAACAATTCAAAAGATTCTGCACACACCTCCGGTACGTTAGCCAGGATTTCGCGCAATACGTGCCCGCGGAACTGTCTTCCGGGCTCCAGATGCCGAAATGGGACTATGGCAAACTGGATATCGTTTCCGACATCGCGGGTATCCCCGAGCCTGACGGCGCTTTTGACGCCATTATGTGCACGGAAGTCTTCGAGCATATCGTCAACCCCCGGGAGGCGGTGAGAGAGTTTGCGCGGCTGCTTCACAAGGATGGCCAGCTGATCATCACGGCGCCGTTCTGCAGTCTCACGCATTTTGCTCCCTATCATTTTTATACGGGGTTCAATCGATTCTTTTATGAGACCGAGCTGAAGAATAACGGATTCGAGATCCTCGAGATCACCCCCAACGGCAATTACTTCGAATATGTCGCGCAGGAGGTGAACCGCATCCCGCAAATGGCCAACCTGTATGCGGGCGATCGCGTCGGCAGGATCGAGCGGGTCGCTATGAAGATCGTGCTCAAAATGCTGGAACGGTTTTCCGCGAAAAATAACCGGTCGGAGGAATTACTCAGCTACGGACTGCATGTCTTAGCCCGGAAATTATGATCATCGCAACCCTTAATGGCGGTCTTGGGAATCAGTTGTTCCAATATGCCGCCGGGAAGGCCCTGTCCCTGAAGAAAGGAGTTCCCCTCTACCTGGATATCTCCGGCTTCGACCACCTGCCGGAAGGCACGACGAAAAGAGTGTATGAACTGAAGCCCTTCCGCGTCAGCGCGGCGCCGGCCACGGCGTCCCAGGTGGAAAAACTGGCGGCTCCCGCCTTCGCGGGCCGGCTTTGGGATCGGGCGATGCCCTATTACCGCAGGCATGTCTACCAGGAACCTTTCTATCATTACGATCCGCATTTCTTCGATGCCTCCCCGAATACTCTTCTCAAAGGATACTGGCAGAGCGAACGGTATTTCAAAAACTACCATTCGGTGATCCGGGAAGAACTCTCCGTCCACACACCACTTTCTGCCGCCACGCAAGCCCTCGCGCAAAAAATAGCCTCCGTCAATGCCGTCAGCTTTCACATTCGCCGGGGCGACTATGCCACCGATGCGAAGACCCAAAGTTATCATGGGCTTTGCAGCCCGGAATATTACCGGGAAGCGCTGCGGGTCCTGATGCAACGGATATCCGCGGGCGGCCCGGATGCCGGAGGACCGGGCGGTATCGAACTTTTTGTTTTTTCCGACGACATCCCCTGGGCGAAAGCAAACCGGCTGACGGAATTCCCCGTCACCTTCGTGGAGCATAATGACTCTCTTCATTCCTTTGAGGACCTCTACCTGATGAGCCGTTGCAAACATCATATCATTGCCAACAGCAGTTTTAGCTGGTGGGGCGCGTGGTTGAACGACCAGCCCGGCAAGGTGGTCATTGCGCCGGCAAAATGGTTCGCTCGATCGGATGCGGATACAAAAGACCTGATCCCCGCAGAATGGCTAAGAGTGTAGGCATGGGCGGTCCGCCGCAGCTAAGCGTCATTCTTTGCGTTTATAATGGCGAGACCTTTTTGGAGGAGGCCATCCGCAGCGTGCTGGCGCAGACCTTCGGATCCTTTGAGTTCCTGATCGTCGATGACGGGTCCACCGACGGGACGGCAGCGATCCTCGCGGCGTGTACCGATCGGAGGATCAGGGTGATCCGCAACGGCAGCAACCTTGGGCTCATCGCCTCTCTCAATATCGGCCTGGAGGCGGCAACCGGTGAATTTATTGCCCGGATGGACGCGGATGATGTCTGCACGCCCGGGCGTTTCCAACGGCAGATCGACTTTCTCCGGCAGCACCTGGACATCGGCCTATGTGGCAGCTGGCTGCAGGTCATCGGCGAAGAGACCGTCATCCCTTTTCCGGTGACGCATGAACAAATAAAGGTCGCGCTGCTGGATCAAAACCCGCTGGCGCATCCCTCCGTTCTCTTCCGCAGCCGCCTGATAAGCGACAATGGATTGAAGTACGACGCGGAATTTCTTGCGGCGGAAGATTATGAACTGTGGACGAGGCTGGTCTTTCTCACGAAACTGGCGAATATCCCCGAGCCGCTGCTGCTCTACCGGCAACACGAGCAGCAGGTGACGAGTAAGAAGATGGCGGTGGTGAACAGCGCTGCCGGCAGAATAAAGCTGCGATTGCTGAATAGTCTGGAGCTGTATCCGACCGAGCGGGAAAAGATGATCCATCTGTTCCTGTTCAATAACGACTACCGCGATCTTCGCCATGGGGATATCCTGGCGGAAGCCGATGAATGGCTGAACCGGTTGTTTGCGGCGAACCGGAAGTTCCGGCAGTTTGACGAGCTTGATCTTCTCCCCCTCTGGAAGAAGAAACTCCTGATCACCTGCATCGACTACTATAGTATACCGAAGTGGAAGGTCCTGAAGCGCACGCATTGTTTCCGGCTGGCCGGCTTTTCCCCGGTGGAAAAGATGAAACTGCTGATCAAGTGCCTGTTAAAAAGAAAAGTAGGTCCCTGATATGAATGAGCTGACGATCCTGATACCGGATATCACCGGAGGGGTTTACCATAATGCCATGAACCTTGCCCGGCTGCTGCAGCAGGCGCAATACAGCAGCCGGCTGATCCTGACCCATCAGACGGATGGAGAAGGAGGAGCAAGGATCACCGATCTGACCGGCTTCGACAACCAACTCTTTGTCTTTTCGATCGCCGATAATAAATATTTCCTGTTCAAGAGACTGGCCGCGCTGATCTCCGCGCAGTCGGAAATTCTTATCCTGAACAACTGGGTCGACTATTATCTGGTCACCCACCGGCGCTTCCGGCAAAAGGTGATTGGGATCGTTCACGGCGATTATTCCTATTACTATGACCTGGCCCGGGAGTGTGAACCGCGGATCGATCAGTTTGTCTGCGTGTCGCCGGTGATCGCCGCTAATCTGCAGCGGCTGTTGCCGCAACGAAAGGACGATATCGTGTTTATCCCGGCGATAGTTCCGGATATGCCCGTCCAACGGCAGCCGGACTCCGGCCCGCATCTCCGGGTCATCTTTGTCGGCCGGCTTACGGTGGAGAAGGGCTTCAACTGGCTGCCGGAAGCAGACCGGCAATTAAAGGAGAAAGGCATCCACGTCCGCTGGACCGTCGTGGCGCCGCATTCCACCGGCGAGTATGACGAATGGCTGAATAGTCCCGATGTACGATATATCCCCTATATCCGCAACCAGGATATAGCCGAGGTATATGCCGGACAGGACGTCATCCTGCTGCCTTCGCACGCCGAAGGTTTCCCGCTTTCCCTGCTGGAAGCAATAAAATGCGGAGTGGTTCCCGTAGCCACCCGTTTGCCCACGCTTGTGGATTCCCTGGTGAGGGACGGCGAGTCGGGATTTCTTTTTGCAAAAGATGATGTCGATACTATGACGGAGATCCTGCGGCGCCTGGATTCCGACCGGCCATTGCTGGAAAAAATGAGTGGTCAGGCAAAAGGGTTGGCTGAGTCCCGGTATAGCGAAAAGATGCTGTTGGAAAATTGGCTGCGGGTCTTAGCCCGGGAGTCCTCCGGTAAGAACTTCGATGCCCCCGTGACCAGCGCATACGACCGGCTGGATCACCCCTGGCTTCCCAATTCGATCGCGCGGATCATCCGGCGGGTTCGGAAAGGGGCCGGGAAACTCGGAAAAAAAGGAAGTTAAAGATGAATTCCCCTGTTGTCAGTGTATTAATGACCGCCTATAACCGCGAGCCTTATATTGCCGAGGCGATCGAAAGCGTGCTGAACTCAACGTTTGGGGATTTCGAGCTGATCATCGTGGACGACCGATCAAAGGACAGAACGGTGGAAATAGCCCGGGCCTATGCGGCCAAGGACAGCCGGATCAGAGTGTATGTCAACGAAAAAAATCTGGGAGATTATCCCAACCGGAATAAGGCGGCTTCCTATGCCCGCGGAAAATATCTGAAGTATCTGGATTCGGATGATAAGATCGAGGCCTTTGGGCTGGCTTATTGTATCGATGCGATGGAAAGAACACCGGATGCGGCACTGGGAATGATCTCCTATCATGATCTGGGCTCGGCTAATCCGGTATGTCTGCAATCCGAAACGATCGTGCGGGAACATTTCTTTAGCCGGCAGCATCTGGTTATCGGTCCGACGGGATCTATCTTCCGCCGCGATCGTTTCGAAGAGCTCGGGGGTTTCGACACCCGGTTTGGCGTAGCGAGTGATGTGTTCTTCAATACCCGGATGGCGGCCCGGTCGCCGGTCGTACTGCTTCCCCAACTGTTCTTTTATTACCGGGAGCATGAGGGGCAGGAGAAGAACAATGACAAGGGGTATCTGCGATTCGGCTATCTTTCTTTCAAGGAGTTGATGGAAAAAGGCGGGTTGCCGCTGAAAAAAGAGGAGATCGATTTCTTATCGCGGAAATTGCAGAAACGGCATGCTGTCAATCTGACCCGGTATCTGCTGAAGTCCCGGGACTGGAGCGGCTTTCGGCAGGTGATGCGGGAAACGGGATTCTCTTTTTCCGATATCCTGCGGGGCTATTTTCGATAAAAACACCCTTCCTCCGAGTATGAAGATCGTTCATTGTTTAGATCACTATATGCCGTTGCACATGGCGGGAACCGAATTGTATGTGCATACCCTGGCTTCTTCGCAGAAGCGCGGCGGGAACGAAGTGGCCGTTCTGATCCCGCATTTCGAGTACTACCAACCCGGCGTCTTTGCCGGACAGTATGTCTACGGGGGGATCGACGTGTATCAGTATATGGAGCCCTCCGATCCGCGGGAAAAAGGATTTACGGCAGGCAGAAAGGCGCCGGACGGCCTGGCTAACTTCGAGGCGGCGCTTCGTGCGCTTCGGCCTGATGTCGTACATTTTCACGAACTGACGCGCAGTATCGGCCTTGGCGTACCGCACGTAAAGCTGGCCAAGCGACTGGGGGCAAAGGTCATCCTGACCATGCATCTGCCGACCTACACCTGTAATGCGACTACCCTTGTCCGGAATGACCGCATCTGTTCCGGCGAGATCCGGGAATTCGACTGCAGCGTCTGTTGTCAAAAAACGCGCTATCATTTTCCACCGGCGGTCTCCTGGCCGATCGTAGGAATTGGCTGGCTTGCCGCCCGAACGGGGATCCTGTCGCGGCTACCCGAGGGAAAGGCGACGACGGTATTGTCGTTTCCCGCTACCATCCGGCGGATAAAGGCCGAGCTCGTTGAGTTGGCGGCTACCGTCGACCGGATCGTTCCGCTTACGGCGTGGTATAAAAAGATCCTGGTCGAGAACGGCGTCCCGGAAAATAAGATCACGGTGATCCCGCAGGCGCTGGCGTCGGCTGAAGCATCCGGCCCGCAGGCCGCAACTGCTGGTGCGCAGCCCACAGCCGCCGGTACGAGCTCCGCAGCCCCATCCGCTCTCGCCGCATCCTCGGCCCCGGAGCCCCCCGCCACGGTGATTCCACCCCTGAAAATCGTTTATGTCGGGCGGATATTCCCTATTAAAGGAGTGCATCTACTGATAGAGGCCGTGAAGGGGTATACCCGGGACCAGGTGATCGTGGACATCTTTGGCAAGGAGGAGGATACCGACTATTGCCGGGACTGCAAACGGCTGGCGGAAAAGGCAGAGTCGATCCAGTTCCGCGGTCAGATCCAACGCGAGAAAGTGCTGCCGACCCTTCCCGGCTATCATCTGCTGTGCGTGCCTTCCACCTGCGCGGAGATGTCCCCGTTAGTCATCCAGGAAGCCTTTGCGGCGGGGATCCCGGCGCTGGTAAGCGATGTCTATGGCAATGTGGAGCAGGTGAAGCACGAGGTGAACGGGCTTGTCTTCGACTTCAACTCGGCGGCCAGCCTCCGCACGCAGATCCAACGGCTGATCGACAACCCGCATCTTGTGGCGCGGCTGCGGCAGAACGTGCGGCCACCCGGCGATTTTAACGCGATCGACAAGGCCTATTGGCAATTGTATACGAATTGAGTCCAGCACCCATGCAGCGGCATATCCTGTTTCTGACCAGCACCAATCTTGCCTGTAATCCGCGATGTCTGAAAGAAGTGAGACTTGCGCGGGACAGGGGGATGAAGGTGACTGTTGTAGCCTTCCAGCTGCACAACTGGACGACGTCGCTGGAAGCGCGGCTGAATGCGGAGCTCACCGGGGTTTCTTTTCACTACCTCGACACCGCCCGCCGCCGCCTTCTTCCCTGGCTGTTCGGCACCGTGCTGGAACGGATCGGGCGTCTGGCCGGCCCACGGCTGCAAACCAGCACCTTCTGGTCGGCGATGGCCATGGACAAGCGAAGCTGGCGGTTGCTGCGCTGGGTGAGAGCGAACCGGGTGCGGCCCGATCTCGTGGTCGCGCATAATCCGCCGGCGTTTTATGCGGCTGCCTGGCTGGCCAAGCAGGATCCCTGTGCATTGGCGATCGATATCGAAGATTATCATCCCGGCGAGAACAATCCCCCGGCCAAGCAGCAGGGTTCGGCCCTGCTTATGCGCAGCTTCCTGCCAAAGGCTGCCTATGCCAGCTTTGCCTCGCCGTTGATAAAAGAATATTCCGACCGGCTAACCGGTCCCGGGGTAAACGGGATCGTGGTCAACAACAGTTTTCCCAGGGGGGACTTCCAACGGCCGGCTGCGGCGGTGGCCGCGAGCGCTGTGGACGATAATGAAGCGCCGCTGCGGATCGTCTGGTTCTCGCAATTTATCGACTATGGCCGCGGGCTCGAAAAGATACTCCCTGTGCTTGACGAATACCGGGATCGCATCCGGCTGACGCTGATCGGCTCGGCAAGGACCGCCTTCGTCCAGCAGGAGATCGCCGCGCGGGAATATATCCGCTGCATCGACGCGATGCCGGAAAAGGAACTACACCGGGCATTGGGCGGTTATGACATCGGGCTCGCGCTGGAAGACGGAAAGGCCGATCAAAACCGCGATCTCTGTCTGACCAACAAGATCTGGTCCTATCTGTTGGCGGGTCTTTATATCGTCGCCAGCGATACTGCTGCGCAACGCCGTTTCCTGCAGGAACATCCCGGTCATGGCGTCTGCACCTCCTTATCGGCCGACCCGCTTCGCACGGTGATGACCGCCCTGGTGACGGATGCGCGGATGATCCGCGCCGCCGCCTGTGCCCGCTTCGACGGGGCTGCCGCTGCCGCCTGGGAAAACGAATCCGCCGTGCTGACCGGCGAGTGGGAACGGATCTTTTCTCAACCCTGAATCCCTACGAATTGAAGAAGATACTCATCATATCCCCGCATTTCCCGCCGTCCAACCTGGCGGCGGTGCATCGCAGCCGGCTTTTTGCGCAGCATCTGCCGACCTTTGGCTGGGAGCCCGTGATCCTTACCGTGGATGAAAAATATTATGAAGAAGCGCTGGATCCCAATCTCTCCCGGCTCTTACCCGAGGGACTGCGGATCGAGAAGGTGAAGGCTTTTCCCGTCACGCGGCCGCGGCTGATCGGCGATATCGGGTTGCGGGGCCTGCTCTTTCTTTACCGGCGGGCAAAAAAGCTGATCCGGGAAGAAGGGATCGATTTTCTGTATATCCCCATCCCTTCCTTTTATGTCGCCCTGCTGGGCCGCTGGCTTCATCGCAGTACGGGTGTGCGTTATGGGATCGATTATATCGACCCCTGGGTGCATGAATTCCCCGGTTCCCGCAAACGGTTCTCGCGGCACTGGTGGAGTACCCGGCTGGCGCGGATGCTTGAACCGATCGCGGTGCGCAGGGCCTCGCTGATCACCGGTGTTGCCGAAGGATATTACAAGGGCGTGATCGAACGGAATCCCCGGCTATCCTCCACTGCCGTCTTCGGCGCCATGCCGTATGGCGGGGAAGGCAAGGACCATGAGAGGGTGAAAGAGCTGGGTCTGCGGCCCTATCTGTTTACCCGTAAACCGGGGAAGTTGCTGCTCGTCTATGCCGGCGCCATGCTGCCAAAGGCCTACGCGCCGCTGGAAGCGGTGTTGAACGTGATAAAGGAGAACCCCGCGGTTTTTTCGGAGGTGGAATTCCATTTCATCGGAACCGGGAAGACCGCCAACGATCCCAACGGGCATAATATAAAGCCGCTGGCGGAGCGGTACGGACTATGGGGAACAACCATTTTTGAATATCCCGCGAGGATACCTTATCTCGACGTTCTCATCCATCTGGAGGCGGCGGACGGGATCTTTGTGCTGGGCAGTACCGAGCCGCACTATACTCCGTCGAAGGTCTTCCAGGGTATTCTTTCGCATAAGCCGGTAATGGCGCTGCTCCACGAGGCGAGCACGGCCCGGAAAGTGGTGGTCGACGCCGGTGCGGGAACGGTCCTGGCCTTTAACGGCGAAGACTATGCGGAAAAGATCGGTGAGGGGTTTGTCCGGGCCTTCGTAGGATACAGCGCCTTTCTCAAAGAATATAGCTTCGAGAAGGTGAACCGGCAATTATTTGATGAGTACAGCGCATATCATGTAACGGAAAAGCTGGCTGCACTGCTTGGGCAGGCCGCCGGCGACTGAGTTATGACAAGAACATCCGACATCTCATTAGGGTTCGGAACGGCTGGTATCTCCAGCCTTCCCTGGCGGCATACCGTGAACCGGCTGCTGCGAACGGCCTTCGATGGCGGTGTCCGGCATTTCGATACGGCCCCGCTTTATGGAAAGGGATATGCCGAGCAGTTGCTGGGTGATTTTTGCAAAGGCCGCCGGTCGGCGCTTACCCTCACTACAAAATTCGGGCTTGGCGGTTCTGCCGACCTCCCGTTGCCGGCGACGCTGGCCCTGCCCCTGAATTATTACCGCAAGAAGTTGAAGGGTATACCGGTCACGCTGGCTCCGGGCGAACCTGTAGAACCGGCGCCGCTGACCTTTCGCCGGATCGATCTTGCCTCCGTGGAACAAAGTCTCGCCACCAGCCTGAAGCGGCTGCAAACGGATCACATCGACTTCTACCTGCTGCACGAGGCGCTGCCGGGGTTTCTCGACAAGGGCGTACTGGATCTTCTTTTATCGAAGAAACAGCAGGGGGTGATCCGCCACCTGGGCGTCGCCACGGACGGCGCCAATTTGCAGGGGCTGACCGACGCCGATCTCGTCCACTGGGATGTGCTGCAGTACGAAGCCGGTCCCTGGCAGGAAGCGTTAAAGAAAAAGTTTCCGGACAAACTGCATTTTATTCATAGCATCCTGAAATATATTCATCGCCAGCCGGCGCCGCAGGGCGTATCGGCGGAACAGTGGGCAGGAACCCTGCTTGCCCGGCAGGCATCGAATGGCCTGGCGGACCGGCTGATCTTCAGCACGCGAAGCGGGGCGCGACTCCAACAGAATATCACTACCTTCCAAAGAGAAACAACAGCACACGGGTAATGCCTTTTATCGACTGGAACACAAGCTCCGTTCACTTTGACCCCGAAGCCTTCGACATCGTGATCGTCGGCGCCGGCGCCGCCGGTATCCTGCTGGCCATGAACCTGTCGGAGAAGAACAAACGGGTTCTGCTGGTGGAATCGGGACATTTCGCCGAAGACGATGCACGACAGGTACTCAATGAAGTGGAGCAGGCGGGAAAAGCCGTCACCTCGGCCGTCTGGGGCAGAAAGCGGGCCATCGGCGGCACCACGATCGCCTGGGGCGGGCAATCTCTTCCATTCGGCATGCTCGACTTCGAGAAAAGACCCTGGGTGGCGGAAAGCGGCTGGCCGTTCGGTTACGAAGAGCTACGGGCTTATTATCTGGCCGCCAACCGGTTCATGAATATCGACGAGCTGGACTATGAGGATGATGTGCTCCGGCTGTTGAAGATGAAACGGCCGGATATCGACGCCAGGCAGCTGCATTTTCATTTTTCCAAATGGGCGCCGGAACCCGATTTCAGAAAATTATACGAGGATCAGCTGCGGACCCGCGTCACCGTTGTATACAACGCGGTCCTGACCCGGCTGCACGATGACGGCGGCTCGCGAGTGACCGGCATCACGATCAGCAATTTTCAGGGGCGGCAAGAAACGATAAAGACCAGGATGTTGATCCTTGCGCCGGGATGTATCGAGGCGAACCGCATCCTCCTTCTCCATCGCCGGCAGGAGAATACCCGGAACCGGTTCTCGGAATGGCTGGGAAAGTGTTTTATGGAACATCCCTGTATCGAAGTGGGCGATGTCCGGGCCAACCGGCTCTGGCGTCTTCAGGAAAACTTCAATACCCATGTCAGCCACCGGAGAAAATATTCCATCCGGCTCAGTCTTGCGGAGGAACAGCAGCGGCAGGAGAAACTCCTCAATGGATCGGCAAGCATCCTTTTCCGGTATGAGAACGAGGAAATGGATCCCTATAATGAGGTCAGGCAATTGCTGCGGCAACGCCGGCTTGGGAATCTCCGCAAGCTGCCTTTCGCGCATTTCAAGGCGCTGGTCATGGGCGCGACGGCGCTGGGCTTTCGGAATTTTGTATATAAGCATAACAGCCTCGCCAAACTGATCATGATGATGGAACAGGAACCATCGACAGACAGTTATATCGAGCTTGGCGATAAAAAAGACCAATTTGGACTAACGAAGGTGAATCTTAACTGGCAGATCTCGTTCAACACCTGGCGCAGCGTCGTCTTCCTGTCCAACGCCGCGAAAAAAGAGATCGAACGCGCCGGATTCGGGAAAGTGCAGTTATATGAGCATATCGAGGAGAAAGAGCCTTCCTGGAACAAATATCTGTCGGATGTCAATCATCATATGGGCGGCACCCGCATGAGTGCGTCGCCCGACCTGGGGATCGTCGACCCGGAGCTTCGGGTTTGGGGATTTGACAACCTGTACATCTGCAGCACCGCTGTTTTCCCCACCGGATCACATTCGAACCCTACACTGACCCTGCTGGCCCTCGCCCAACGGCTGGCAGACAAGCTGAGTAAGCAATGACAAAAGCAACCCTGCGTCTGGCCATCGTAACGACCCATCCGATCCAGTACAACGCACCCTGGTTCCGTCTGCTGGCGCTTGATCACCGGATCGAGCCGATGGTATTTTATACCTGGTCGCAGGCCGGCAAGGGCGACAAATATGACCCCGATTTCGGCAGGCGGATCGAATGGGACATCCCGTTACTCGACGGCTATGAACACCGCTTTGTGGAAAATACGGCGAGCGACGCCGGGAGCCATCATTTCAGCGGGATCGTCAATCCCGGCCTGGTGAAAGAAATAGAAGACTGGGGCGCCGATGCGATCCTTGTTTTTGGCTGGAAATTTCGCAGCCATCTGCAGTGCCTCCGGCATTTCCACGGCAAGATACCCGTGCTTTTCCGCGGGGACTCCACCTTGCTGGATGAACAGCCGGGGATGCGTACGAGCGCCCGGCGTCTGTTGTTACGCTGGGTTTACCGGTATATCGACTATGCCCTGTACACCGGCAGGAACAACCGGGATTATTTTTCCATTCACGGGCTGAAAAATGAACAACTGATCTTCGCTCCGCATGCGATCGATAACGACCGGTTCGGCGGCGATGAGCAACGATATGCCGCTGATGCGCTGGCCTGGAGAAAACAACTGGGTATCGGTAACGACGATCTTGTCCTCCTTTTTGCCGGGAAGCTGGAAGCCAAGAAGAACCCCTTCTTCCTGGTCGAACTCGCAAAGGCCGTCACTGACCGCCGGCTAAAGATCATCCTGGTGGGCAACGGAGTGCTGGAAGAGACCGTGCGATCGGCGGCGGCTTCAGACCCGCGGATCGTGTTACTGGATTTTCAGAACCAGCAGAAAATGCCCATCGTCTACCGGCTGGGTGATCTGTTTGTTCTCCCCTCGAGCGGACCGGAAGAGACCTGGGGTCTGGCGGTGAATGAGGCAATGGCCTGCGGGCGGCCTGTCATGGTCTCCGACCGGGCGGGATGTGCGGTGGACCTGGTTCACACCGGTGACAACGGACTCCTTTTCGACGCCCGGGACAACAGGACCGCCATCGACTTCCTGCAAAAGGTGATCGGGGACCGCGGACGGCTGGCGACAATGGGCAAACGATCGAAAGCGATCATTGGGGACTACTCTTTCCGGGCGATCATCGACGCCATTTATTCCATCCTGAAAAAGACCGAAAAGAAATAAACACACCGTATATGAGCATTCAGCAACAATACAACGAGTGGCATAGCGCCACCGCGGATTTCTGGGAAGATCCGTTGAACTTTCAATGGTACCAGACGACCAACAGGCTGTTGCCCAACCTGGACAACCTGGATGTTCTCGAGATCGGCTGCGGCCGTGGAAATTTTTCGCAGCTCGTCAAAAAGAAAAACCCTGCCGTACGATTGACGGCCGTGGATATTTCCGAAGTTGCCATCGAAGCCGCACGGAAGGCGCCCAACGGCATCCGGTTCCAGGTGGCCGATGCCGAGAACCTCGCCTTCCCGGATGCATCATTCGACTTTATCTTTTCCTGTGAAACGATGGAACACCTTCCCCATCCGGAAAGACTACCGATGGAAATCTTCCGGCTGCTGCGGCCCGGCGGTAAATTCATCATCACCACCGAGAACTATTTCAACGGGATGACCATGGTCTGGCTCAAGACCTGGCTAAAGAAGGAGCCGTTCGATTCCGGTTCCGGTGCACAACCCCATGAGAACTATTTTCTATTCTTCCGGGTTGCTTCCATGATCCGGAAAAGCGGCCTGAAACTTACGCATACGGAAAGCAACCACTTCCAATGGCTGATGCTGCCCGGTGTAAATCCGGCGAAACTTTGTACCCAGGATTTTGCCAGTCCCTTCCTGAAAAAGTTTTTCAAACCCTTTGGCCGGCATTATACCTATTCGGGGAGCAAACCCGTTTGAGGCCTGAAAAAAGATTGTTTATCCAATATACAAAAGCAACATGAAAGGGAATGCAGTTCTGCACTACATCCGGGTCGTCTTCGGACTCGACAAACCCGAAACTCAAACAACCCCACGGGAGCGGGAAGCTCTGCACCGGTTCGCATCCGGAGCGAAGACAGCGATCGAGATCGGGGTTTTCGAAGGCGTGAATACCGTCATCATCTCCCAGTCGATGGGCAGCAACGGGAAAACGATAGGGATCGATCCGTTTTTCAAAGGTCGGCTGGGTGTCTGTTATCATGAACGGATCGCCAGGCTTCACCTGCGACGGAACAAAGTACACAAGGATGTCCAGCTGATTGTAAAGCTGAGCTTTGAAGCAGTCAATGACATTCAGCAACAGGCTGACTTTATTTTTATCGACGGGGACCATTCCTATGACGGCATCCGCAAGGACTGGGAAGTCTTTCCGGATAAGCTGAAGCCGGGAGGGGTCATGGCCCTGCATGACACAACCACCATTCCCGCCGATGGGGGCTATGTGCAGGATTCGGTCCGGTATTATAACGACGTGATCCGCCATGACAATCGTTTCGAATGGCTGGAGACCGTAGACAGAATGAATGTACTGAGGAAAAAATAATGGAATTGGAGAAGAAAAGAATCCTGGTCTTTATCGGGGCTTCGTATGTGTCCGGGCTCGAGATCTCTACGTTGCATCTCCTGCACGGGCTGAAGCGCGATGGTCACGACGTCCGGTGTGTCGTCAACGGCTGGAACGACGGCGTTTTCCGGCAGAAGCTGGATGAGGCCGGTATCCCCTGGTGGCAGCCGAAGGTCGGCTGGCTCTATATCCGCAAACCACTGTGGACCCTGGACTCTCTTCAGCACTGGCCGCGGGCCTATCGCGAGTGTAAACGCATCCTCGAGACGTTCGATCCCCAGGTTTGCCATTTCTCCAGCTTTACGACGGCGTTGATGATCTACCCCCTCCTGAAGGGCCGCAATTGCGTGTACAACCTGCAGGAGCCCCGGGAAAGGAATCGCAAACACCTCTTCATCTACGGCTTGCTGAACAAGCGCTTCAAGATCTTTACGACGGTTTCCCGGCGCATCGTCTCCATGCTGGAAGGCCTCGATATTCCGAAAGAGAAGATCCGGCTTATCTATAATGGCGTACCCGCACTGGAGAATGTCGTCGCGACGCGTCCTGCCGGTGAGGCGGTGGTCTTCGCTATCGTCGGCCAGATCGTTCCCTGGAAGGGTCACGATACGCTCGTAGAAGCCGTCGAGCGATTGATGGGGCATGCTCCGGTACCCTTTGTCGTCTATATTTTCGGCAATGATCAGAACGAATATTCCCGACGGCTGAAGGCGACCATCGAAGTCAAGGGGTTGACCCAGCTTTTCGAATGGAAGGGATTTGTCCGTGAACAGGCGGAGATCTACCGCCAGACCGATGTCATCATTGTGCCGAGTCTTTCGGAGGAACCCTGTTCCCTGACCATACTCGAGGCGATGATGCGGAAAAAAGGGCTCATCGTATCCGACCGGGGCGGAAATCCCGAGCTGGTGACCCACGGAGAGACGGGAATGATCTTTGCCGCGGGAAACCCCGCCGACCTGGCGCTCTGCATGCAATACCTGCTGGGTGATGCTGCGCTCATCGAAAAAATGGGCGAGAAAGCGGGCCGGAAGGCGCTGGAAGCTTTCACCGAGACACGGATGACACAGGAATACGAAAAGGTTTATGCGGAATTGTGATCAACTGTTGCGAACTTTAATGCGGTAAAATGGCAGAGACTTCACTTACGACTTCCCGAAAAATAACCATCGCCTCTCCGGTGATCGTGCTGGGGGCGGCGGCCGTCGTCCTTGCGGCGATGTTCAGTAATGGGGTTTATCTGGCTGCCTGTATCCTGACGAGTTTTACCATTATCTATTTGCTCTGGAAGGACACGCGGCCGGCCGTACTGGTCTTCTCCATGCTGATGCAGTGGGTGCAGGTAGTGGCCTTCGTCATCTGGATGAATAATTTCGGATTTGACATCAACCGAACCAGCCCGCATGGCGGGACGGCCGTGCTGATGGCCTGCGCCGGCATCATCGTGATGTGCGCCGTTATGGGCGGCAGCCTTCACGGGCTGAAGATGCCGACACGGGAAGAATTCGAGCAGCAGGCCCGGCTGGTCAACGAAAAGAAGATCCTTTACCTCTACCTTTTCTCGACGTTCTTTCTGGGGAGTATCGGCCTGGCGCTTAGAAATAATGCCGGTTTCGATCAGATCCTAATGACCCTTGCCTCCTTCAAATGGATCTTTTTCATGGTGTACGGGTATGTGGCCTGGGTCAACAAGAAGAACCGGTTCATCCTCGTCCTCATCGTCCTGTTCGAGTTCTCTTCCGGCCTTTACTCTTACTTTTCAAATTTCAAGGAGGTTATCTTTTACACGATCCTCATTGCGCTGACCTTTGTCCGGAAGATCAGCTTCAAACAGGTGTGCTATGGGATCGTCGTGGGTGTGGCGCTGCTTTTCATCCTGCTGACCTGGACAGCGATCAAGGGCGATTACCGGCAATTCCTGAACCAGGGGAAGAAACAACAGGTGGTCGAAGTGTCCCGGTCGGAGGCGTTCACCAAGATCGGGGATAAGGTGAGCAACATCACCTGGGACGACTACCAGAAAGTGATCGGCGCGTTCCTTTATCGAACCCAATATATCCTCCACCTTGCCAGGACGATGGATCGGGTGCCGGCCCTGATGCCGTACGAATATGGGAATGTGTGGTGGGGGAACATCAGCTTCGTGCTCATGCCCCGGCTTTTTTTCCCGGACAAACCCATTTATCAGGCCACCGTAAAGACGGTTAAGTATACGGGCATCACCTATGCCGGGTTTAATCAGGGGACGTCGTTCAGCCTCGGGTATTTTGCGGATTCCTATATCGATTTCGGGTATGTGGGCATGATGCTGCCGCTATCGCTGATCGCCCTGTTCGTGGTGTTTATCTACAAGAAACTATACGCGTTTAAAAAAATAAACGTCCTGCTGCGGTATGCGGTCATTAATACGGCGCTGATCCAGCTGGACTCCTTCGAGCAGGACGGCCTATTTCTGTTTGGCCGCCTTCTGCTGATGTTCCTTGTGTTCTGGTTCCTGTCAAAATATGTACTGGGCCGGCTGCAAAAATGGCTTTATAAGCCAAGCTCCAAAACAAGATGGATCTAACTCCCATAAAAGTCTGTTACCTCTTCCGGCAACCGGGTCGTTTTTTCAGCATCGAACGTATCTTCGGCCAGCTGATACCCGTGGTGCGGCGACGGATGGCCGTGGCGGAGTGGGTTGCTCCTTCCTCTGCCTTTACCCCGGCGCAGCTATGGAAGAATATCCGTTCCGCAAAGAAATGCCGGAGCGGTGCGGCAAATGAATCCAGCGCCGACGTCTATCATATCACCGGCGATATCCATTATATCGTGCTGGCGTTGCCTTCCCGGCGAACCCTGCTGACCATCCATGATTGCGTCTTCCTCTACAGCGCCACGGGCGTCAAACGCCGGGTGTTGAAATGGCTCCTGCTCGACCTGCCCGTTCGCCGCAGCCGGCTCATCACTACTATCTCCGAAGCGACGAGAGAAGACATCATCCGGCATACAAACTGTCCGCCGGAGAAAGTTATCGTCGTTCCTAATCCGGTGGCCGACACCGTTTATCATTCTCCGCTGTCTTTCCACGATGCCGAGCCGGTGTTGCTCTTTGTCGGCGTGACCCCAAATAAGAACCTGTTTCGCGTTGCCGAGGCGTTGGACGGCATTTCCTGCCGGCTGGATGTCATCGGCAAACTCTCCGCCGAACAGCAGTCGGCCCTCGCCGGGCGGAAGATCCGGTATACTCAGCGATCGGGCCTCACCGATCAGGAAATGGCCGATGGGTATGCCGCCGCCGATATCATTCTGTTTCCCTCCACCTTTGAAGGGTTTGGATTGCCGATCGTGGAAGGGCAGAAAGCCGGCCGGCCGGTGATCACCAGCGATCTCGCGCCGATGAAGGATACCGCGGGCGGGGGCGCCTGTCTGGTGGACCCATATGATCCCGCTTCCATCCGGGCGGGGGTGCTCCGGGTTATCCGCGACCCTGCTTACCGGGATGGAATCGTGCGGGAAGGGCTGCGGAATATCACCCGGTTCTCGGCGGAAAGGATCGCGGCATCGTATATAGAATGTTATCAAAAAATAGCCAACAACTAATTTATGTGCGGTATCGCAGGTATCTTGAATTTCCATGACCGGCAGGTGGACCCGGGTATCGTCAATCAGATGACGGACTCGCTGGCGCATCGCGGTCCCGACGCCGACGGGTTTTGGACCGAAGGCGCGGTAGCATTAGGTCATCGCCGGCTCTCTATCATTGACCTGTCCTCCGCGGCCAATCAGCCTTTCTTTGATAACGGCGGCCGGTATGCCATGGTCTTCAACGGCGAGATGTACAATTACCAGGAGGTGAAAGACCGGCTCGGCGACTATGCCTTCCGCACCACGGGCGACACCGAAGTGCTGATCGCCGCCTATGCCAAATGGGGGGCGGACTGTATCCAGTACTTCCGGGGGATGTATTCCTTCGTCATCTGGGACCGGCAGGAAAAGGAACTCTTCATCGCCAGGGACCGGCTTGGCGTAAAACCGTTATACTTTTATCAGGATAACGACCGGCTGCTGTTCGCCTCCGAGATCAGGGGCATCCTCGCTTCGGGGCTGGTCCCCCTGGTTCTGGACCCCGCGGCGCTGATCGATTTTTTCAGCTATCAGTCCGTCAGCGCTCCTGAGTCTCCCGTAAAAGGCATCCGTCAGCTGGAAGCCGGCTGCTGGATGCGGATCAACAGGCAGGGACAGACGAAGACCCAGCGATACTGGGATGTTACGGCCGCAAAAATGGATGTCGATCCCAACGATGAGCCCGCGATCCGGCGAAGGATCCGGGAGCTGACACTGCAGGCCGTGAGCCGCAGGCTGGTCAGCGACGTGCCGGTGGGCGCCTTTCTCTCCGGCGGCATCGATTCCAGCGCCGTGGTGGGGCTGATGGCGGAAGCCGGCAGTTCCCGGCCCAACACCTTTACGGTCGCCTTCGAGGAAAAAGAATACGACGAATCGTCCTATGCGGAGCTGATCGCAAAAAAGTTCAATACCGTCCATACGAATATCCTGCTGAAGCCGACGGTCTTCCTGGATGAACTGCAAAATGCGCTGAATGCCATGGATACGCCGAGCGGGGATGGCGTCAACAGTTATGTCGTGTCGAAGGCGATCCGCAAGGGTGGGATGACCGTGGCCCTTTCGGGGGTGGGTGGAGACGAGCTGTTTGCGGGCTACCCCTTCTTTGATCAATATCTGCAGTTGCAGAAAGCCCGGCCCTGGTATTGGCTGCCCGGCGGGCTGAGAAAAGGGCTGGCGGGGCTTGCGCTCGGTTCGGGTCCCGGGAAGAAGGACCGGATGAAACAGCTGCTGCGGCTGCCCTCGCCGTCGATCGATCACTCCTATCCGATCTTCCGTCAGTTGCTTTCCCCTGCGCTGATCCGGGAATATACCACGCTTGCACAGGACCGGATGTCCACGGAGCTTGCGCAGGACAGACTTGTCACGGGGCCCGGGCGGCATCGGCTTGCCGGGGACGGGCCGATGACGACGGTGGAGAAAGAACTGGCGCGGCGGAAAGCCGGTCTACAGGCCCTCCCGCTGCTGAGCCAGGTATCGGCCGCCGAATACATGGGCTATACCCAGCATACCCTGCTGAAAGATATGGATCAGATGAGTATGGCGGTGTCGTTGGAAGTTCGCGAACCGTTCTTCGATCAGGACCTGGTGGAGTTTGTGCTGGCGGTGCCGGATCGGTGGAAGAAGCCGGTGTATCCGAAGAGCCTGCTTGTAGAATCGCTGAAACCGCTGTTGCCCGATGAGATCGTCCACCGGCGGAAGCAAGGGTTTCTTTTTCCGTGGGAGGTCTGGATGCGCAATGAATTGCGGGCGTTTTGCGATGTATACATTAACAATATGGCCCAGCGATCGTTTATCAATGGCGATGCCCTCACGGCTTGCTGGCGGCGGTTTCTGTCGGGCGATAAGAATATCCGCTGGGGAGAGATCTGGCTTTTCGTGGTGTTGGAATACTGGCTGGAAAAAAATGGAATAAAATGAGGCGGCGGTTCGCGCATATCGGGATAGCGGTGGTTGTGCTGGCGTTGTCGATTCGGGGCTTTGCGCAGGAGAGCCTTGCGCAGGGTTCCGCGGCTCAGGGGCGCGAAGAATTCATCGGCCCGCTGAAAGGCTGGGCCAATGTCCGCCACGGATTTGGCGCCAAGGGCAACGGAAAAGATGACGACACCCACGCCCTGCAAACCGCCATCGACCTGCTCAGCGTACCGCCCAAGAGTTTCGGCATGGGCGCCGGCGCCTATACAGTAGTCTATCTGCCGGCCGGCGTCTATTGTATCTCGGCGCCGCTGCGCTTGCGCGGGAAGATCGGCGTCAGCATCCTCGGCGAAGACCCGGCAAGGACCATCATCAAATGGACGGGAAAGGACAGCGGGAGCATGTTCCTCGCCGATGGTTCCGCGTATTTCCGGGTGAGCCGGTTTACCTGGGATGCCAATGGCAGGAAAGGGATCGAAGGCCTCGGCATCCACTGGCGGCATCAATGGAATGACGCCCAAAGCCAGAGCTTTGCCGCACTTAATATCGAACTGTCCGACAACTGGTTCATCGGAGGTTTCCGTTTGGGGATCAGCGGCGGTACGACGCCGCAAACCGGAACAGGCAACAATGATTCGGAGATCACCATCCGCCGCTGCCGCTTCGACCATTGCGCGACCGGCATCGGGATCATCGGGTTCAACGCCCTGGACTACTGGATCTGGGACAGCCGTTTCCTGCAATGCGGCAAGGGCGTTGACTGTGCCTATGGCAACTATCATCTTTACGGATGTTATTTCTCGGGCTCGGCGGTCAGCGATGTCCACAACAACAATGGGTACTATAATTCACTGCGGGGTTGTTTATCCGTCAACGCCAATGACTGCTCCTCCGATGAAGGCGGCAGCTCCAATCCCTTCAAGCGAATTTTTCAGGATGATACGATCGTCAACCCCGTCCATGTCCCCATCCGGCATAACCATCTCGGGAAACTGACCCTGCTGGGGAATGCCATTACGGCCAACACCGGCAGCGACTCGAATCTCAGCGTCTATAACCGGAGCTGGTACGACTGCACCTATGAGGCGCTTTCACTGCATAACAGCTATGCGTATGCGGATGCCGTCAAACTCGACCGGGACCCGCATAAACTATACAGCTTTGCCGATCGGGTCGACCGCAACTGGCGGGTCGACACGGCCGGTTTTCTTACACGGATGGACCGGACCCCGCCAAGGGTGGAGCGAAGGGTCTTTGAGATCCCGGCCGGCGCCGGCAGTATGATCATCCAGGCGGCGCTGGATTCGGCAGCGGCGCTGAAGGGCCACCGGCCGGTCGTCCATTTTCGGATGGGCACCTATTATATCACCCGGCCGCTGACGATCCCGGCTGGTTGCGATATGCAATTGATCGGCGACGGCTGGGTCTACAACACGGTGATCCGGCCGGCGGATATCGCCGCTTTTCACCGGGTTCCGCTGCTGGTGGTGGAAGGGCCCAGCTTTATCAGCATCCGGGATATCCATTTCGGGGATGCGGGTTTAAAGGGCGAATGGGCCGGAATCCTGTTTAAAAATGTCGATCAGCCGCAGGCCCAGGTGCATATCGATCAACTGTATTCCCCCGCTGCCGATACCTCGCTGTATGTAGGGGATCTCAACCATCTGTATGTCGAGAAGGACAACTCGTTCTTTAGCGCGGGCAATTATATCTCGGGCGGCAATCTTGTCCGGCAGGGCCGCGGGACGTCCCGGGTCTGTTGCTATGGCGGGCAGTTTGCGCATCTTTGGGTAGAGAACAATGGCCGGTTTGTCGCGAAGGATTGTTGGTGGGAAGGCGCCGACAAGACGCCGCTGGACCTCAGCGGTTGGGGATCGGTCACCATTGATGGGGCGATGATCGCACCCTATAAGCAGGACAGTACGACGACGGTGAATATCGGGAAATTCCGGGGCTCCGTCAGCCTGATGAATATGTATCTTCAGGGGGCGCTGTTGCCCCGCAGCGACAACCCCGGGCTGAACCTGCTTGTCTGGAATATCCATTTCTATCATAAAATGAATGTCCTGGCGTTCCTGGAAAAGGGAGCGACCTACAAGGCGGCCTTTCTGGGACTCAATGCCCAATGCTTCCGGGCCAATGATCCGGAGTGCCGGTTGATCAGTTGTATCAACGACCGCCTGCAGAACGTCGGCGATATCGGCCGGTTCCTCGATATGGAGACCGCCGCCACGCGGGAGAGCCAACCGGTCCCGCTCACTGAACTACCGGCCGGCGCCAGCAACATCCATCTTTCGCGGGTAAGCTTTGGCGTGATGAACCGGGGGGTCAGCTTCGCGCCCTAGACGGCAAGGACGCAGCGAATGCATGCCTTTTAACTTTTTGAAACCGATGAAAAAGAAGATACTTGTTTTAGTGGATTGGTTTGTACCGGGATATAAGGCGGGCGGACCGATACAATCCTGTGTGAACTTTGTATTTGCCATGAAGGAGGACTATTCCGTCTACGTGCTGACGACCGATACGGATCATGGCGAGACCAGCCCTTATGAAGGGATCGAATCCGGGCGCTGGACCAACGACCTGCACCCGGATATCAACGTATACTACCTGCCGAAAGCAACGCTGACAGCGGCCAGGGTGCAAGAGCAGATGGACGCCGTGCAGGCCGACTATGTTTATCTCAACCACCTGTTCTCGCCCCTGTTTGTCGTCTACCCTCTTTGGCTGAAATTCCGGGGCCTGCTGAAGAGCGAGATCGTCGTTTGCCCCCGCGGCGCGCTTTATGAAAGCGCTCTTTCGGTCAAACGCTGGAAGAAGACCCCCTTCCTGTTCCTCTTCCGCCGGATGAAACTGCACAAACGGGTGCTATTCCATGCCACCAACAAGCGGGAAAAAGACGCGATCCTCCAGCACTTTCCCGGAAGCCGGGTGCTTATCGCCGACAACCTGCCCAATATGCGGCAGCCCTCCTTTGGAAACATCGCGAAGGAGCCGGGTTCGCTGAAAATTATTTTTATCGCGCGGATCGTAGCGATAAAGAACCTGCTGTTCCTGCTCAACGCGATGGAACAGGTGACGAACGCAACGCTGGAACTCACCATCATCGGTCCCGTTGAGGAGAAAGCCTACTGGAGCGAATGTGAACGGAAGATGGCCGCGATGCCCGCCAATACTACGGTGCGTTACCTGGGGCCGAAGCGGAATGACGAGTTGATGCCCATTCTGCAACAACATCATCTTTTTGCGCTGCCTACCACCGGGGAGAATTTCGGTCATTCGATCTTCGAGGCCTTCCTTGCAGGCCGGCCTGTGCTGATCAGCGATCAGACGCCCTGGCTGGGGTTGCCGGACCGGAAGGCGGGCTGGGATCTGCCGCTGGCTACGACCGGGCCTTTTACCCGGGCGCTGGCGGCCGCCGCGGACTGGGATCAGGCGGGTTTTGACGAATGGGCCCGGGGCGCCTGGCAACATGCTGAAAAGTTTATCAAAAATCCGGAACTTCACGATCAATATCTCAAGTTGTTCGCCTGACCACAACGGTACAAACATGACCACAATGGTACAAACATGAGCACAACGGTACAAAAGAAAGTAAACAACGCGGCCTACCGGACCACCATTGCCATCGGAGCTTCACGGCTCAAGCAGGTGACCTGGTATTTTACCAACCTCGTCTTCTTTACGAACCCCTTCAACGTCCTCTCTTCGCTGAAGGTCTCCTTGCTGAAGGCGTTTGGCGCGCGGGTAGGCGTGGGGGTGGTCATCAAGCCGTCCGTGAATATCAAATTTCCCTGGAAGTTACAGGTGGGCGACCATACGTGGATCGGCGAAGACGTCTGGATCGACAATCTTTCGGATGTGACCATCGGCAGCCATGTGACGCTTTCGCAGGGTTGTCTGTTGCTGACGGGCAGTCATGATGCGGCCCGGGAGACCTTCGATTTCCTTTCCCAGCCGATCGTGCTGGAGGATGGCGTCTGGATCGGCGCGCGGGCCGTCGTGGGTGGCGGCGCCCGTTGCGGTACGCATAGTATCCTGGGGATCAATTCGGTGGCCGAAAGCGATCTGGAACCCTATACCATTTATAAAGGAAACCCCGCCATACCCGTACTCCGCCGGATCGTTAGCTGACCCCGCGCCGATTCGCGGCAATTTGCGCCGGTTCGCGCCGGTTCGCGCCAATCCGCGCCGGTTCGCGCCAATCCGCGCCGGTTCGTACCAGTCCCCGAAGACTATTAAACCGTATAAATGAAAGGCACTTACCTGAAAGGGCTCAATACCCTACGATTCTTTGCCGCTTTTTTTGTGATCATCTCGCACTGGCAGATCTCGATGAATAAACTGGGCGATTACCGGTTTGAGAAATGGGCCGTTTTCCAACGGGGTGGTGAGGCGGTGGAATTCTTCTTTACTCTGTCCGGGTTCCTGATCACCTACCTGTTGCAAAAAGAGATCGTCCGCACTTCGACGGTCTCGATAAAGGAATTTTATATTCGCCGGGTATTCCGCATCTGGCCGTTGTACTTCCTGTTGGTGCTGATCGGTTTTGTGGGATTTGGGATCCTCCTGCCCAAATTTACCGGGCAACGGCTATTCGAATTTCCGTTGATGACGGGAGCACTCCTTTTTATCTTCTTCCTGCCCAACCTGGCTTCGGCGTTGTACCCAACGGCCCTTCTGCATCCGCTTTGGTCGATCGGGGTCGAGGAACAATATTATCTTTTCTGGGCGCCGCTGGCAAAGCTGTTCAGGAATAATATCATCCGGCTGATCGGCGTCTTCCTGACCCTGACCTGCATCTGGTATGTCATCGTCTACTACCGCATTTTTGCCTTCCCGGATTATTTGCGGAGCTTTTTTCTGTTCCAGAAATTCTATGCGATGGCGATGGGCGGCCTTTTCGGGTGGATCCTTTTTGCGAAGGCACCGGCATATCGCCGGTCACTTTGGGCCTTACCCTGGATGCAATGGCTTGTATTTGGGATCATCGTGTGGTATTTCCTTACCGGCATTCCCGGGCAACCCGTAAACGAAAACCCTTTCCTGCATATCGGGATGTCCGCGTTGTACGGACTGTTGATCCTCAATTCCTCCATGCTGGAAAATCCGGCGATCAACCTGGAAAAACAACCTTTTGTTTATCTTGGGACCATATCCTACGGATTGTATATGTACCATATGCTGGTAGACTATTTTATACGCTTTACCTGTATCAAATTCCGGCTGGTCAGCCGGTTCGGAATCGCAAAACTGGCCCCCACGTACCTCGTATTTTTGCTTGCGGGAACCGTTTTAGTCTCATCTTTGTCTTATAAGTACCTTGAATCGTACTTTCTTCGTTTAAAGGACCGGCATGCTAAATAATCGAATCGCCATCAATCATCGGATCATCCGCGAGGCATTGCGCATCCGGAAGGTGGAAGAGAAATTCCTGGAATTGTTCTCCCAGGGAAAGCTCAATGGCACCGTGCATACTTGCGTGGGGCAGGAGTTCTCCGCCCTTGCCTTTGCGGGGCAGCTGAAGAAAAAGGACTTTATCTTTTCCAACCACCGGTGTCATGGCCATTATATCGCCTTTACGGGGGATACCCGGGGGCTGCTGGCCGAATTGCTGGGAAAGCGCAGCGGCACCTGCGGAGGCATCGGAAGCAGTCAGCACCTTTGTCATAATAACTTTTTCTCCAATGGGATCCAGGGTGGTATCGTCCCCGTATCCGCGGGTTTTGCCCTTGGTAATAAGCTGAAGGGCACCGGTGCGGTGGGGGTCGTCTTTATCGGCGACGGGACCCTCGGCGAGGGTACGATCTATGAGACGATGAATATCATCAGCAAATGGGAGATTCCCCTGCTGATCGTCTGCGAGAACAATTTCTATGCTCAATCGACCCCACAGCATATCAATCTGGCCGGGGATATCCTGGCAAGGGCGGCTGCTTTCGGCATCCGTACCGACCGCGGGAATACCTGGGCGCCGGAGGATCTGATGATCCGGGCGCAGGAAGCGATCGACTATGTGCGCGAGACCTCGCGGCCCGGCTTTTTCCTGGTGGAGACCTACCGGCTGAATGCGCATAGCAAGGGCGATGACGACCGTGATCCCGCCGAGGTGGAAGCCCACCGGGAGAAGGATTTTCTGCAGGTGTTCCAGGGGGAATCCCCCGCCTATTTCCAGATGTACAACGACGCACTGGATGTGGAGATCAATACCCTGGTGGAGGAGATCCTGCAGGAGGGAGATCTTGCGGCGGAAGACTATTACCAGCACCAGCCGACGGTGACCGGGGAAGAATGGACACCGCTGGAAGCGATCAACAAGCGGCAGGTGGAATTGCTGAACGCCTTTTTTCGCGATGCGATCGTCGCTGACGACCGGGCGGTGTTCCTTGGCGAGGATATCCTCTCACCCTATGGCGGCGCCTTCAAGGTGACAAAAGAACTGTCCTTTCTCCGGCCCGAAAGGGTCTTCTCGACCCCGATATCCGAATCGGCGATAACCGGGATATCCAACGGCCTTGCGCTTAACGGCTTCAAACCTTATATGGAGATCATGTTCGGGGATTTTATGACCCTGGCCTTTGACCAGATCGTCAACCATGCCTCGAAGTTTCATCATATGTTCAACAAGAAGGTCACTTGTCCCGTCGTCATCCGGACGCCGATGGGGGGAAGACGGGGGTATGGCCCGACGCACTCTCAGACGCTGGATAAATTCCTGGTGGGGATCGACAATGTCCGCACCGTGGCGTTGAACACCTTTTTTGATCCGGCGGTCCTCTACCGGTCGATCAGCGTCGAAACGCATCCGGTCATCGTGATCGAGAACAAGACGGATTATGGAAAGAAGATAGCCCAACAGCAATACCCGAATTTTGTCTACGAACGGAATAACGATGCGTACCCGGTGGTGCGCATCCGGCCGGCGGTGTCGGCGCCGACCCTGACCATCGTCGCCTATGGCGGCATGGCGGAGATGGTGGCGGGCATGCTGGAAGACATCTTTCTGACGACCGACCACAAACCGGAACTGATCGTTCCCTCACTGATCTCGCATCTGCCGGTGGACCTGGTGGCCGGGTCGGTGACCGATTCAGGCCGGCTGTTGGTGGTGGAAGAGGGGTCGGGTTTTGCCGGGATCGGCAGCGAACTGATCGCCGCGGTGATGGAGATGACCCACGGTGGATTTACGGCGCGGCGGGTCACGGCGTATCCCGTTCCCATCCCGTCGGTCAAATCATTGGAAAATAGTGTCCTGCCCGATAAGCGCAGGATATTGGCAGAGATAAAAACATCTTTCAGCTAATGGCCTTACTACAGGAAATATTGGTGCCGCTGCTCGCGGTGAACGATACCACGCTGACCGTCGTGGAGCTGCCGTGCGTTGCCGGGGCTGCCGTAAAGAAAGGCGAGGTGATCCTGGTGCTGGAGACCTCGAAGACCAGCTATGATGTGGAAGCGCCCGTGGATGGGTATATCCAGTATTGCTGCGAGGCCGAACGGGATTATGCGGTGAATGAGGTGATCGCGCGGCTTTACAGCGAAGTGTCCGAGGCGTCGGCGCCCGTGCCGGGGCGTCCGCGTGTGGCAAAGCCCGTCGTTGCACCCGCTATAAATGGCCAGCAGTATGCGCCCAGCGCTATGACTCCGCCGGTTCAATCCCGTCGGGCTGCCGCGACGCCCGCGCATTGGGGCGGGGAGACCCTTTTCTCTTACGAGGCGGAGCGATTGATCGAGGCCGCGGGCCTCGCCCGGGAGACATTCGCCGGCCGCGATCTTGTTACCGGGGCGGATGTACAGCAATATCTCAACCCCGTTGCGGCGCCGGGTGCGAGGATGGCCGCGCCGACTGCGGCAACCCCGACTGCGGCAGCGCTGACGGCGGCAGGAACGGCTACGTCCTTGAAAGCCGTGGCGCCCGTCGACCCGTCCAAAGCCATTGTGCAGAAACTGCAGTCCGCCAAGAGGCGCGAAATAGAATATCTCAGCGATATCCAGTCGACGGGTCTCACCAGCACGCTGAACACCCATATCGAGATGGAGGGCATCTTCCCGCAACTCAACAAGGGGCTTGGCTATCTGAAGGACTCGCTGTTGCCGGTGATCGTTTATGAAACGGCACGGATGCTGGCCGGCTACCCGTTGCTGAATGCTTATTTCACGGGGGATGCCGTGGCGGTATATAAAGAAGTGAATCCCGGGTTTGCGATCGATATCGACAAGGGATTGAAAGTATTGAAACTCGAGGGGGCCGGTGGAAAAAGCCTTCGCGACATCGAGGCGGATATCCTGCGGCTCTCGGGGGCTTATCTCGATGATACCCTGACCGTGGAGCAGCTGACCGATATCACGTTTACCATCACCGACCTGTCTGCCGAAGGCGTTGCTTTCTTCCGGCCGCTGATCAATAAAATGAACAGCGCCATCCTCGGTGTATCGGCGATCGACGAGAAACTACAACGCTGTACGTTTAGCCTGAGCTTTGACCACCGGGTAACCGAGGGCAAATATGTCGCCGGGTTTCTCCGGGAGTTAAAGGAACGGATAGAGTCGTATAGGGGCGATGCCGGGGGATTTTATACCGATATCAGCTGTTTTAAATGTTATAAAACATTGAAGGAAGATCTGGGTGGAACGGGTTTTGTACGATGTATCACGCCGGAAGGGAAAGAGGGCTATGTTTGTCAGAGCTGTCTAAAGGGTTTTTAGTATGGAAGGAAAGCTAAAGGAAATAGTGTCGGCATTCATCCGCGTTCCTGCGGAGCAGATCGGGGCGGCGACCCCTGTCGACCGGCGGGCGGTGAAGAGTTCGATCATGCTGCACCGGATGTATGCGCGGCTGGCGGAAGAGGGGTTTGTGGTGAAGGATTATGCGTCGGTGAGGGTTTTTGGCGATTTGTTCGGCGCGCCAAAGGAAGTAGCGGCGCCGGTCGACATTGTTGAGGCGCCCGCGCCGACGGCGCAAGCCGGCGGCGTCGAACCCATCGCGATGGGTATCGACATCGAATCGATAGATTCGATGCCGCGGGCGGCAGATTTTAGGAGCGAGGAATTTTATAAGATGAATTTCACCCCGCGGGAGATCGCCTACTGTATCCTGCAGGCGGACCCCTATTCATCCTTTGCCGGGCTTTTTGCGGCGAAAGAGGCGTTGGTCAAGGCGGATGGATCGATGCGTGAAAAGCCGTATAATCAACTGGGCATTGGTCATTCCCCGGAGGGTAAGCCGCTGTATCCGGGCTTTACGCTTTCCATTGCACATGCGAATGGAACGGCGGTGGCGGTAGCCGCCCGTGGTGGAAATGGCGCGGGGACGATGCCGGTGCTGACGGCGCCGGCTGTCGCTTCTGGCGGCCGGAGCGACGTTGGATCATGGGTGGCCTGGCTGGCCTTGTTGCTTGCCGCGGCAACCTTAACCATTGTATTACTCCGATGAAGATCTCGATCATTACGGCAACGTATAACAGCGCGGCGACCGTTGCCGACACCCTTGACTGCATCAGCCGCCAGGATCATTCGGATATCGAGCATATCATCGTGGATGGCGGATCGACGGATAGCACGCTGGAGATCGTCCGGCGGTTTCCCCATGTGGCAAAAGTGGTCAGCGGAAAGGATAAGGGGATCTATGACGCGATGAACAAAGGCATCCGGCTGGCGACGGGCGAGGTCGTCGGGATCCTCAACTCCGACGATATCTATACCGATGAAAAAGTGCTGTCGGCGGTCGGCGGGGCATTTTCCGATGCGGCCGTGATGACGGTGTATGCCGACTTGCAATATGTTTACCCTGACGACCTTTCCCGCGTTCAGCGGACCTGGAAGACGGGTCGTTTCAAGCGAAAGAACTTTTATTACGGGTGGATGCCGCCGCATCCGACGTTTTTCGTTCGCAAGGAGGTTTATCAGCAGGCGGGACTTTTCAATCTTGAGCTGCGGTCGGCGGCCGATTACGAGCTGATGCTGCGTATCCTGCTGAAGCTGGGGATGTCGGCGCATTATATTCCGCGGGTGATCGTGAAGATGCGGGCGGGAGGCATGAGCAATGCGTCCCTCTTCAACCGGCTCCGGGCCAACAAGGAAGACCGGATGGCCTGGCGGCTCAACGGATTACGGCCATATTTCTTTACATTGTATCTGAAACCGCTGCGAAAAATCCATCAATTCATAGTTAAGTAAAACCATTATGTCGAAAGTAGCATTGATCACGGGCATTACAGGACAGGACGGGGCGTATTTATGCGAGCTGTTGTTGAAAAAAGGATATATCGTTCATGGTATCAAGAGGAGAAGCTCTCTTTTCAATACCGACAGGATCGACCACCTTTATCAGGACCCACACGAGTCCAATGTACAACTGCACCTTCACTATGGCGACCTGACCGATTCGACCAATCTGATCCGGATCATCCAGGAGACGCAGCCGGATGAGATCTACAACCTGGCGGCGATGAGCCATGTACATGTGAGCTTTGAGACCCCCGAATACACGGCCAATGCGGATGGTATCGGGACCTTGCGCATCCTCGAGGCGGTACGGCTGCTGGGGCTGACGAAAAAGACCCGGGTCTACCAGGCCTCCACCTCGGAGCTTTACGGGCTGGTGCAGGCCGTGCCGCAATCCGAGACAACTCCGTTCTATCCCCGCAGCCCTTACGCTGTGGCCAAGTTATACGCCTACTGGATCACGGTGAACTACCGGGAAGCCTACCAGATGTATGCCACCAATGGCATCCTGTTCAACCACGAATCACCCCTGCGCGGTGAAACCTTTGTCACCCGGAAGATCACCCGGGGCGTCGCCAAGATCGGCCTCGGCCTGCAGGACAAGATCTTTCTGGGGAACCTGGATGCCCGGCGGGACTGGGGTCATGCCAAGGACTATGTGGAAGCCATGTGGCGTATCCTGCAGCAGCCGACCCCCGAGGATTATGTCATCGCGACGGGGGTGACCACCCCGGTCCGGGACTTCGTTCGGATGGCGTTTGAAGAAATTGGCGTGGAACTTGAGTTTAAAGGAAAAGCGGAAAAGGAAGTGGGGGTCGTGGTCAAAAGCAGCAACCCGGATTTCCGGGTGGAACCTGGAAAGGAAGTGATTGCGGTGGATGCACGGTATTACCGGCCTACGGAGGTCGATCTGCTGATCGGCGACCCCACGAAGGCACAGCAAAAGCTGGGTTGGAAACCGGTCTATACGCTGCCCATGCTGGTAAAGGAGATGGTGGATGCGGATGTCCAGCTTTTCCGCAAAGAACGGGTGTTAAAAGACTCGGGATTTTATGTCAGGAATCAGTACGAATAACACAATATGCAACCGACAGACAAGATTTATGTCGCCGGCCACCGGGGAATGGTGGGATCGGCAATCCTCCGAAGACTACAAAAAGATGGATTTAAGAACCTGATCACCCGTACCTCCGCCGAGCTCGACCTGAAAGACCAGGTGGCGGTGAGGGCTTTCTTCGAAACCGAACGGCCGGACTATGTTTTCCTCGCGGCCGCCAAGGTGGGCGGGATCATGGCCAATAACACCTATCGCGCCGAATTTCTGTACGATAATGTCATGATCCAGTCCAATACGATCGATTCGGCATGGCGTTCGGGCGTCCGGAAGCTGATGTTCCTGGGCTCCTCCTGTATCTATCCCAAGATGGCGCCGCAGCCGCTGAAGGAAGAATACCTGTTGACGGGTCCGCTGGAACCCACCAACGAACCCTATGCGATCGCCAAGATCACGGGCATCGAGATGTGCGACGCCTACCGGGCACAATATGGCTGTAACTTCATTTCGGTGATGCCAACCAACCTGTATGGGCCGAACGACAATTACGATCTGAATAACTCCCATGTCCTGCCCGCCCTGATCCGCCGGTTTCATGAGGCAAAGGTGAATAAGGCGCCGTCGGTCACCCTTTGGGGCACGGGCACCCCAAAACGGGAGTTCCTGCATGCCGACGATGTGGCCGACGCCTGTCTTTATCTCATGCAGCATTATAACGAGGGTGGTCTCGTCAACGTAGGAGTGGGTGAAGACCTGGAGATCCGGGAGCTGGCTGCGCTGATCAGCCGGATCGTAGGCTTTAGCGGCGAGATAAAGTATGATACGAATAAACCGGATGGAACGCCGAGAAAGATCATGGATGTGTCGAAGCTGCATGGTCTTGGCTGGAAGGCCACTATCGGTCTCGAGGAAGGGATAAGAGGGGTATACGAGGAATACCGCAAGGAACATTAAAGACATTGACCCATGTTCTCTTTTTTCAAGCGGAAGCCGGCGTCGTCAGGTCCGGCACTGGAGGGGTTGCGTTGCGACATGCATTCCCATCTGATCCCCGGCATCGATGACGGAGCGCAGGATATGGACCAGTCGATCGGGCTGATCCGGGGACTGGTGGCGCTTGGCTATAAGAAGATCATCACTACGCCGCATATCAATGCGGATGGGTTTCCCAATACCCCCGCGATCATCCGGGAAGGGCAGGCGGCCGTGGTGGCCGAATTGAAAAAGCAGGGCGTCGCGGTGGAATTCCATGCTGCCGCCGAATACCTGCTCGACGACGGTTTTTCGCGTGCCCTTTCCAACGGTGAATCCTTTCTCACGTTAAAGGATAATCTCATTCTGGTGGAGTTTTCTTTCGTCGTTCCGGCGATGAACATCAAGGATATCCTTTTCCAACTGCAGCTCAAGGGTTACCAGCCGGTGCTGGCCCATCCCGAGCGCTATCTCTACTTCGGCGCCAACAAAGGCTGGTACGACCAGTTACGGGATGCGGGCTGTCTTTTCCAGTTGAACCTTCTCTCCTTCCGCGGCCATTATGGCAAAGAAGCGCTGCAGCTCGCGGATTACCTCGTCAAAAAAGGCTATGTCGATCTTCTCGGCACCGATCTGCATCGTGCGCAGCATCTGGAAGGGCTCCATTCTGCCCGGATCGAGCAAAAGGTAGCCGCTTTGCTGGATACCGGCAAGATCCTCAATCCCGGGCTTTAGCGCGCCGTCCGGCTTGCTGGAGCGCCCCGCTTCCCACCTGCCCGCACCTCGCCGCCCGCCGCCTCCATTTTCCTCCTGCCTGCGATTCGCCCCCGCATGCCCATTCTCTCCCCTGATTAGCGCCACCAGCAGCGGCCCATCCCCCCAATTTGCTAAAAGGATTTTGCGCGCTCACCCAAATTTTTCGGCTCCCACCCCAGGGCAACTTCCCCGCCGCAAAAGAATTCGCTCGCTCCCCCCGGTTGAGGTTTAAGGGCCCGTTTCTTAAACAAAAATCGCCTATCGTTGTATAGAATAGGCGATGAACGTCTTCACGATAAAGGACTTGGAGAATCTTTCGGGGATCAAGGCCCACACCATCCGGGTATGGGAGCAGCGATATGATTTCCTGAAACCCTGCCGGACAGAGACCAACATCCGGTATTACTGCAATCAGGAATTAAAGACCGTGCTAAACATTTCCCTGCTGAGCAAGCATGGGTACAAGATCTCGCACATCAGCCGGATGACTGCGCAAGAACTGCGGAGCAAGATCATCGCCCTGACGGATCGCGAGGCGCTGCAGGAGCGGCTGGTCAACGAACTCATCACACACATGATCGATCTCGACATCGAGGAATTCGAACGGGTCCTCGATGGGTTTATCCGCGCGAAGGGGATCGATAAGACGATCGGCCAGATCCTCTTTCCTTTTCTCCAGCGGATCGGCATTCTCTGGCTGACCAATCAAGTCCATCCCGCGCAGGAACACCTCGTCACCCAGATCATCCGGCAAAAGCTGATCGTCGGCATCGAGGGGACCCTGGCACACCGGCGCAGCGGGAAGCAGGTGCTGCTTTTCCTGCCCGAGGGAGAGTTTCACGAGCTGGGTCTGCTCTATGTCTGCTATCTTCTTAAGACACATGGTGTCAGGGTTTTATATCTTGGCGCGAATGTCCCCTTAAAGGATGTGGAATTCGTCTGCAAGGCCAAACAGCCCGACTATCTTTATACTCATCTGACCGGCATTGCCGGGGGCTTCCAGCTGGATAAGTTTTTGACCCAGCTGACCCGGCAGGTCGCCACGCCACTTGTCCTCTCCGGCGAGCTGGCGCGGACGCATTTGCGAAAGGTGCCTGCGGGTGTTAGCTTCCGCCGCAGCATCGCCGAAGTGCAGGAGTTTGTCGTGACCATCTGACGATATTTCGCTGATCCGCGTGCCGGTTTTGACGAAGCCCGGCCCGGGTTTGATGAAGTTTACGCTGGATTCGGTGAGTTTACCGCTGCTAACGGTTGCCGTCTGCCACATTTCGTGCCGAGACTGCCAATTCTCTTGTATTTTTCGCTGTCTTTCTGACATCTCCGGCATACAGGCCCCTTTTTTGCATATAAAAACGAAAGAATAATAGCATGGCACACGAATCAACCGACCCAAAAGCACAACGACCTGATTATCAGACTATGGTTTTTTAACATCACCATAGGTCATTTAATCCAACATCGCTGTCCTTTTGTGTTTAATTTTGAATAGAAGATCATTAAACAATTTCAAATCATGGCTACAGTAGAATTCAACCAGCTTTTGGTTAACAATGCAGAGTTCTTAAAGCCGTTCGCTATCACGCTTACCCGTGATTCTGAAGCAGCAAAAGACCTTTTCCAGGAAACCTTGTTCAGAGCCTTAGCAAATAAGGATAAATACAACGTAGGCACTAATATCAAGGCATGGCTTTACACGATCATGCGGAATATCTTCATCAACAATTACCGCCGTAAAGCCAAACAAAATACCATCTTTGACAGCACGCCAAACGAGTTTCTGCTCAACTCCGCCCAAATGGCGGTGGCAGGTACTGTCGAAAGCAATCTCCGGGTCAAGGACATCCAGGTGGCCATTCACAAGCTGCCCGAGATATTCCGTAACCCCTTTCTGCTTTACTTCGATGGTTTCAAGTACCACGAGATAGCCGAGATGCTACAGGAGCCCCTGGGTACCATCAAGAGCCGCATCCATTTTGCCCGCAAGCTTTTGAAAAATCAGATCGAGCGATTCTAAGCTGCAGTATTATCAGCCGTGGAATTGGTTACTTTTGCTCGTCCGTCAGGAGTTAAAGTAATCTAATCTGATTTTATGCAAAGTGAAGAAGTGATCCTGGTAAATGAGGAAGATACGCCGCTGGGAACTATGGAGAAAATGGAAGCTCACCGGAAAGCCCTTTTGCATAGGGCTTTCAGCGTTTTCATATTCAATTCCAAGGGGGAGATGCTGTTACAGCGGCGGGCGCTGACCAAATACCATTCGCCGGGTCTGTGGACGAATGCCTGTTGCAGTCATCCCCGGCCCGGGGAGGACACGCTGGCTGCGGCCAGCCGCCGGCTGGCGGAGGAGATGGGATTCACCACGGGATTGGAAAAACTCTTTGATTTCACCTATCGTTCGGAGTTTGACAACGGGTTGACCGAATTCGAGTTCGATCACGTGTTTGTCGGACATTATGAGAAGGATATTCATCCCAATGCATCGGAGGTGAGCGACTATTGTTATCAGTCGCTGGACAAAATAAAGGAAGGCCTGGAGACCCGGCCGGATCATTTCACCAGCTGGTTCCGCCTGGCCTTCCCGTTAGTAACTGAGAAGATGAAAAAATAGGGCTGCTTCCCGCGGCTCGAGTGCGGACGTAAGCACTCGCGGCTTTTGCACGAGCCTACTCACAAAGATTAAGTCCGTCGGTTCCGAGTGTGCTGAACTGGAAGTATTTCACCTTCCCGTTGGGGCCGGCCACGTCGAAGTGCAGAACGAGCGTGCCGTACTGCATCTGGTAAGCCTCCCAGAGATCGTCCTTGATCTTGGGGTTACCCAGCTTTGTAAACATCGAACCTCTTTTGGTGCCCAGCACGGGCAAGCTGATCTTGCCAATGAACTTCGGACCTACCTCGACATATTTCCTCTTGGTGTAAAAGAAGATATCCTTGGTCTTAAAGAAGACGCCGCCGCCGCATTTGGCTTCCGCGGATTCTTCCTCGGCGCTGGTGAAGCAAGGAAATTTTTCCTTGATCTCATTCTGGGTGTTCGACGGCTTAAGCCCATTGACGGTTCCGTCGAGGACATCTACATAAAAGTCGGGGCATTGAACCTTGGCCTTTAATTGTCCCATTGTTACGGACACCAGGGCCATGAACAGCATTAGGGAAAGAAGTCGCTTCATAGTTATAGAGATTTTAGGTACACCAAAACGGACCGGAGGTCCGTTGCCGAAAGGCAGACATTAATAATTTGCGGGAATGCGCTAAATTTCCAATAGCGCATTTTCCGCCCATATTGTATAAGCAAAATCCTTGCTAATTTTTTCTCTATCCGGGAATTTTTCCCGCGAATTCCAGGCATTTTTTTACTGAATTGCCTATCTTACCCGGCAGGACAGCCCATGAATAGCCAGCAACAGCACTTTCGGAAGATCGATTTTTTACGGGGAATCGCGATTCTTGCCGTATTCCAGGCTCATTTCATCTGGTACTATTTTCCGGCCTACCCGGGTTTGATAGGTCTCGACAGCGGTCTGCCGGTGAAAAAAGTGGTGCTGTTAAGCTTTCTGCCCCGGACCATTGGATGGAGCGGCGTGACGATATTCCTTCTTGTCAGCGGCTTTCTGCTCCACCTCGGGTATCTGAGATCCCCTTCAACGTTTACCTTGCGTGGCTTCTACAGCCGGCGGTTCTGGCGGGTCTACCCCCCGTATCTGCTCGTGCTGCTGGTGTTTTGTCTTTTCCTCGAAAAGGACCTTTTTAACAGCCTCGAGGGATGGAAGACCTTCTTGTTCCATGTGCTCTCGGCGCAGAACCTTTCCACAAGAACCTATTTTTCGGTGAACCCCACCTTCTGGTGTCTTGCACTGGAGGTGCAGTTATATCTTCTGTACGCCGTCTTTCTGTATGGCCGGAGAAAATGGGGGGTAAAGCGAATGACGGGGTTGACCCTTCTGGTCTCCATCGTCTGGCAGGCCGTCGGCATGCGGGTGGACGGCCTGGCGAATTCCCTGCCCTGGGCCAACGCCGCCATCTCGATCTGGGTCGTTTGGGCAACGGGGGCCTTTCTTGCCGAGGCGTATCATGAAGGCCGCCGCATCGGGAAGGCGCTTGACGGGCGCGACCGGCTGTTCATTGCCGGCGGTTTTGTCCTGGCGATCGTCCTGACGCCGCTGAACGCCGTATTGCAATACACTGCCGGGCTGACCGGTGTCCTGCTGATGGATCTGTTCCTGCATTCCGGGAAAATGACGCTGCAGCGATGGCCCGCCCGGGTCATCGTGACCATCGGGCTTTGCAGCTTCAGCGTGTTCCTGATCCACCAGCCGCTCCTACAGGCATGGATCGACTTCCTCGATCGCCATTCCCCGGTCTACAGGGGCTATCGGTTGGTGGATGGTCTCCTTGTCTCGCTGGGGATCTTTCTTCTCTCCTATGCGATGTATCATTTTGTCGAACTGCCCTCCATCCGCATCGGCAACAGGCTGCGGAAAGAACGGAAGCCGGCCCTGACGGTCTAGCCTGCGGCTTCGCGCTTTTATTTACTGAGATACATACTCCGGTCCTTATAAAGCTGGCGGAAGTTGGGGTCCCGCAGGTCTTTGATAAAGCGGATGGCCTCGCCGGTGGATTTCATTTCCGGGCCGAGTTCTTTATTGACGCCCGGGAATTTGTTAAAACTGAATACCGGTTCCTTGATGGCAAAGCCTTTCAGCTTTTTTTCGAAGGTGAAGTCGGTCAGCTTATGGTCACCGAGCATGATCTTGGTGGCGATATTGAGATAGGGGATCTGGTAGGCCTTGGCGATGAACGGGGTGGTCCGGGACGCCCTTGGGTTGGCCTCGATGACGAAGACCTTCCCATCCTTGATGGCGAACTGAATATTGATCAATCCCTTGATGTTGAGGGCCCGGGCGATCTTTTCGGAATAATATTCCATCGTTGTGACCACCATCGCGCTGAGGTTGAAGGCCGGGAGAACGGCATGGCTGTCGCCGCTGTGGATGCCGGCGGGCTCGATATGTTCCATCACGCCCATCACGTGGAAGTTCTCGCCGTCGAAGATGGCGTCCACTTCTGCTTCCTGGCAGCGGTCGAGGAAATGATCGATCAGGATCTTGTTACCGGGGATATGCTTCAACAGGCTGACGACGGCCTTTTCCACTTCGTCGTCGTTGATGACGATGCGCATCCGCTGTCCGCCCAATACGTAGGAGGGGCGCACCAGTACGGGATAGCCGACCCGGTTGGCGACTACGATGGCTTCATCGACGTCGAAGGCCGTTCCGTAGTTGGGATAGGGGATCTCGAGTTGTTTCAGCATGTCGCTGAAGCGGCCGCGGTCTTCGGCGATGTCCATGCTATCGAACGAGGTGCCGATGATGGGGATGCCTTTTTCGTTGAGCTTTTCCGCCAGCTTGAGGGCGGTCTGGCCACCCAGCTGAACGATGACGCCTGTGGGTTTCTCGTGTTCGATGATCTCCCAGAGGTGTTCCCAATAGACGGGCTCGAAATACAGCTTGTCGGCGATATCGAAATCGGTGGATACCGTCTCGGGGTTGCAGTTGACCATAATGGCTTCGTAACCGCATTCGCGGATCGCCATCAGGCCATGTACGCAGCAATAGTCGAATTCGATGCCCTGGCCGATGCGGTTGGGCCCGCTGCCGAGGACGACGATCTTCTTCCGGTTGCTGACCTTGCTTTCGTTGTCATGTCCGCCTTCAAAAGTGGAGTAGAAATAAGGTGTTTTTGCCTCGAACTCAGCCGAACAGGTGTCCACCATCTTATAGATGCGGGTGATGCCGGCGGCCTTGCGTTTTTCATACAACGCCTCTTCTGTGCCGGAGTTCATGATCCGGACGATCTGTGCGTCGCTGAACCCGAGCTTCTTGGCTTCCTGCAGCAGTTCGACGGGAAGGGATTCGAGTTTAAAGTTCTCCAGCTGTTTTTCCATGTTGCAGATCTTCTGGATCTCATAGAGGAACCAGCGATCGATGCCGTTGGTGGCTTTGGAGATGGTGCCGACGGAGATGCCGGCCATCAGTGCATCCTTGATCCGGAAGATGCGATCCCATTTCGGGGTCTTTATATATTCCAGCAGTTCTTCAGCGTGCATGAGGCTTTTGCCATAGTAGCCGAGACCGACGGCGTTGTTCTCGAGGCTTTGACAGGCTTTCTGAACGGCTTCGGTGAAGCTTCTGCCGATGGCCATCACTTCGCCGACGCTCTTCATCTGCAGGCCGAGGGTGTCGTTGGCCCCTTTGAACTTGTCGAAGTTCCAGCGGGGGATCTTAACGATGACATAATCCTGCACCGGTTCGAAGTAGGCGGAGGTTGTTTTCGTGATCTGGTTTTTCAATTCGTCAAGGGCATAGCCGATGGCGAGTTTGGCGGCGATCTTCGCGATGGGATAGCCGGTTGCTTTGGAAGCCAGTGCGGAGCTACGGCTTACGCGGGGGTTGATCTCGATGGCGATGATCTCTTCCGTTTTCGGATTGAGGGCGAACTGAACGTTGCATCCGCCGGCGAAATTACCCAGATCCCGCATCATGCGGATGGCGGTGTTGCGCATCAGCTGGTAGGCGGTGTCGCTAAGCGTCATGGCCGGTGCGACGGTGATGGAATCACCCGTGTGAACACCCATCGGGTCGAAGTTTTCGACGGTACAGATGATGACGACATTATTATTGGAATCGCGCAGCAGCTCCAGCTCGAACTCTTTCCAGCCGAGCACGGCTACTTCCACCAGTACTTCATGGATGGGGGAGGCCTGGAGCCCGCGGTTGAGGGCTTCGTCGAGTTCTTCTTTGTCATGTACAAAACCGCCGCCGGTGCCGCCGAGGGTAAAGGAGGGCCGGATCACCAGGGGGAAGCCGATCTCCTGGGCAAATTCCTTTCCTTCGAGGAAGGAGTTGGCGGTCTTTGCTGTTGCGACGGGTACGCCGAGCTCGATCATCCACTGTCTGAACTTCTCGCGGTCTTCCGCCTTGTCGATGGCTTTGATGTCGACTCCGATGAGGCGGACCCCATATTTTTCCCAGACGCCGAGGTCTTCGGCTTCTTTTGCCAGGTTGAGGGCCGTTTGGCCGCCCATGGTCGGGAGAACAGCATCTATCTTGTTCTCTTCCAATATTTGTTCGATACTTTCGACCGTCAACGGCAGGAGATAGACCTTGTCTGCCATCATCGGGTCGGTCATGATCGTGGCCGGATTGCTGTTGATGAGGATCACTTCGACCCCCTCTTCCCGCAGGCTGCGGGCGGCTTGTGTGCCGGAATAATCAAATTCGCAAGCCTGACCGATGATAATGGGACCTGATCCGATGATCAGTACTGAATGAATGGAGGAGTCTTTGGGCATGTCTAAGAAATTGCGCAAAGGTACGTCCCTGAGGGGTCCCTTCCAAAAGAAATCGCTCCGCCGGGCGGGGCGGGTGAATATGGCAATGAAAAAGGCCCGGCTCGTTTTGGGGAAAGTCGAACCGGGCCTTTTTCCATAATGTCTTTGAAGGCTTTGCCATTCAAAGAAAAGGCCCGGCGGATGCCGGGCCTCGTATAACTAACAATTTACAAGATAAACGCTGTGTTGTGATCCAAGCGAAGTGGAACTTCGCTCAGTTATTGTGATAGGCTGCGAGCTCGATGTCGTCAAGCAGCACCCCACCCTTGCGGGCGATCAGCTTGCGTTCCGCCATCAGCCGCCGATTTTCATATTTGCTCTTCATGCGGAACACCCATTTCTGCTTTGCTTCTTCGCCTTTGATAACGCCAATCATGCCTCCGACAGCTATTGCCAGAAAAACGACCATTCTTTGTTTAAATCCTTTCATACCGGTTCTTTTTTGATGGTGAAGCCTTCTTCTATTAACAAGACAATATTGGTTAGCCAAAAGCTGTACCAAACTTTAAAAAAAACCTACCCTTTTGGTAGTATTTTTTTCGACGCCGGATTTCAAGGTTGATTGGTAGTGCCTTATTAACATTCGCTTCACTTTTGGTTACAGTATATACGTAAAAACGGGACCAAGGGATGCCGACATATCGCTTTTTGACGTGTCAATTCGCCCGTCGTTCCGATCAATTTGGGAAGAAATGGCTCACAATGGGAATACCCGGCGAATGGGTATCTTTGGACCAACAATGAATTTAATCCCGTATTAATCTCATGAGGTATCTCGTATTAGCGGCATGTTTGTGTTGTACATCTCAAGGCTTTGCTCAGTTGTTTCCTTCCGCGGACGTTCCCCGCGATTATTTCCGCGACCCGCTTGCCATTCCGATGAAGCTGGCTGCCAACTTCGGTGAGTTGCGCCCCAACCATTACCATATGGGTCTCGATATCCGCACGCAGCACCGGGAGAACCTGCCCGTGTATGCTGCTGCCGATGGTTATGTGGCGCGGGTATCCGTAGAGCCCGGTGGATTTGGCCAGGCGATCTACATCAATCATCCCAATGGGTATACGACGGTGTACGGCCATCTCAATCAATTTTTCCCTGCGCTGGCGACGTATATCCGCGGGCAGCAATACCGCCGTCAGTCCTGGCAGGTGAGCCTGCAACTTTCGCCCACGCAATTTCCCGTGAAGAAGGGCGACCTCATTGCCTACAGCGGCAATACCGGCGGCTCGCAGGGTCCGCATCTGCATTTTGAGATCCGCCGCACGGCGGGCGACATCAATCAGAATCCGCTGCTCTTCGGGCTTCCCGTTCCTGATAATACAGCGCCTACGCTTCAGCGGCTAGCCTGGTACGACCGCGACAAGGGCATCTATGAACAGGCACCGCATATTCTACCCATACACCGGGAGGGTGCGGCTTCCGCTCATGCTGTGCCGGCGTCCTGGTCACCGGCGCCTTCGGTGCTGATCGTACCGACTACCCGTATCAGCTTTGCGCTATCGGCTTTCGACACGCAGAGCGGTTCGGCCAACCCCAATGGGATCTATGAGGCGGGACTGTATGTCGATGATCAACCGGTCATCGGTTTTCAAATGAACAATATCAGCTACGACAATACGCGTAACATCAATGCGCATATCGACTATCGGACGCGGGAGAAGGGCGGGCCATTCCTTCAACAGTTGTTCTTTTTACCGGGCTATCCCGCGCCTTCCATTTATAGCTGGCCCCCGGGCTCTCATGGCGACGGCGTGGTCCACCTTGAAGATCGCCGTCTCCATGCGATTCGCATCGTGGTGAAGGACCCCTATGGCAATGAATCCGACCTGCGGTTCCGGGTACGATACCTGCCGGCTCCCGGCCCCCCGCCGCCTCCGCTGGCACCGGGCGGCTTTGTGCCGGGCGGCGCCGAGCCCGTTGCCTCGCAAGCAGCGCCATCGACGGGGAAAAAATTCTACGTTGGGATGGTCGACGGGATCGAAGCTCCTGATGTCGCCTTTTTCCTTGGGGAGAAAAGCCTTTATGATTCCGTCACCATCGGCGCCGCGACAGTGGGCTATCCGGGTTCGGGGCTTTCGCTGCCCGGCGGGGTCTCCAGCGTGCAGGCCATTGGCGCGAGTTGGATACCGCTGCTGGATCCCATTCTGGTGAGGTTGCGGCCCCTGTCGCCGGCGACGGCCGACCCACCGCAGGCGGTAGCCGGAGGAAGTTCTTTAGCCGAGAGTTCGCATGCCCTGACCGGTGAAAGATCGAGGGTCGACCGGATCGTGATGGTTTGTTTCAACGGCGCCTCGAAGGATGTCGAACGCCCTCAATGGCAGGATGGCTGGGCTTCCGCCCACTTTCGGGAGTTCGGTAACTTCCAGCTGGTGGAAGACCGGGATGCGCCCGTCATTTCGTTTCCAGGTGAAGCAGAAGGAGCGAACCTGAGCAGGACCGGGAGGCTCGTCGTTTCCATAAAGGATAACCTGGGAGCGCTGCGCAACTTCCGCGCGGAGCTTGACGGCGCATGGCTTTGTTTCAGCAATGACAAAGGGCTTGCCTATATTTATAAATTCGATGAACATTGCCCGCCGGGATCGCATACCCTCCGCGTCAGCGTCGAAGACGTGGCCGGCAACCGGGCGGAAAAAGAACTTCACTTTACAAGATAAAACAGGGCGGGTGCAGACCCGCCGGCCGAAGGCCCATCATTAGACCGTGAACGGGGGGATGGGTTAATTTTCGGATAACCCATCCCGGTTCACCAGACTATGACGCAGTTACAAGAAGGCGATAAGGCCCCGGCCTTTACCGGGAAGGATGCCGCCGGCGAAAAGATCTCGCTGGCTGATCACAAAGGGAAAAAAGTAGTGTTGTATTTCTATCCCCAGGACGATACGCCCACCTGCACGGTGCAAGCCTGCAACCTACGCGATAATCTCTCCCTTCTGAAGAGGGAAGGTTTCTCGGTGATCGGCGTAAGCCCCGACGATGAGAAGAGTCATCAGAAGTTCGGGAAGAAATTCGGGTTACCGTTTCCGCTGATCGCCGATCCCGGGCACAAGATCATCGACAAATACGGTGTATGGGGTGAAAAGCAGTTGTATGGCCGCAAATACCTGGGACTGCATCGGACCACTTTTCTTATCGATGAGAAAGGCGTGATCCGAAAGATCTTTTTAAAGCCGAGGAGTAAGCAGCATGCGGAGGAAATCGTCAAGGCCTGGAAGGAGGTTCAATGAGCCATTCAACTTCACCGAAGGTAAACTGGCGGTCGATCACATCCTTCGTTAGCAGTTGGCCATGCGGGGTCACTTCTTTCACCACCGTTTTGAATACTGCATTTTCTTTTTTCAGCCGGACGTCCCGGCCGCGGCCGAATAAGTGATCGTTGTATTGCTGCAATTGCGTGATGGCGCCGCCGGTCTCCAGCTCTGTATACCGTTTATCCAAAAAAGCGCCCAACGACCGGGCGAGCTGCAACGAATCGAAGGACTTGCCCGTTATTTGACGCAGGGAAACGGGATTGCGTGCTTCGGGAGGAAATTCCACCTGGTTGATGTTGATCCCCATCCCCGCGATGGCGAAGAGCCACCGGTCTCCCTTGAAATGGTTTTCGATGAGGATGCCCCCTGCCTTTCTGTCATTCCAGTAGAGATCATTGGGCCATTTGATCGTAGTCGGCTCCTGGCCGGCATAGTGGCTGAAGAGGTCCCGACATGCAAGGGCCACGGCTACGCTGAGGCTGAACCCGGCTGTGGGGGGGAGTGCAACTGGCTCTAAAACAGCGGTAAGGATGATGTTTTCACCAGGGGTGCTCATCCAGCGGCGACCGCGCTGTCCTTTGCCGGCCCATTGGTCATGGGCAAAAACGAGGGTACCGTGCGGAGCGGCGCCTGCAGCGGCTCTGGCCATGGCATAGTTGTTGGTGCTATCCACCGACTCTAATTCAATAAAAGAGTGACCGATCGGCAAAAGATTCCTATTTTTGATAGAACTAAAATAAGATTTTTCAACAAACGCAAATTTACCTCGGTTTCTCATAAAAATTTGATTATCACAAAAACGTATTGATTATTGGAACAGCTTTCTATCCTGACTACCCGCAAGCGCAACAGCGTTGTCCGATTGACGAGGAATTCGAAAATTTTCAAAACGATTATCAAAGCAATACAGGAGAAAAAGGGTGAGGGGATAATTTCCCTGGATTTACGCAAAATCCCGGAGGCGGTAGCGGATTTTTTTATCATTTGTGAGGCCGCAAGCACCACCCAGGTAAAGGCCATCGCCGATTCGGTGGAATATGAGGTAAACAAGAATTGCGAAGAACTCCCCTATAAACACGAAGGCAGACAAACCTATCAGTGGGTTTTGATCGATTATGTGAATGTAGTGGTCCACGTGATGCTGCCGGAAAATCGCCGTTTTTATAAATTGGAGGACATGTGGAGTGATGCGCCCCAGGAGCAGCATCAGTGATAGAAAACCAGGACGAACCGACAATTTAACAGGTTATTTTGCCGTTTCATGGTTTTTTTTGAACCTTTTCACCGTATAATTTTTATTATTAATACCGCTAAACAACACGGATACATACAAAAATGCCACAAGACGATCTGAAACAAAACGATAAAAACAATTTCCCGAGATTCAGACCGAGGGGGGATGACGAAAATGGTCAGAGAAAAGGGCCAAAGTTCAGCATTTATTGGATTTGGGGGATCATTGCCGCCGTACTCATCGGGTTCAACTTGTTCGGTTCTTTCTCGCCGGATGCGCACCCTGCGGACGAGCTTGATTTTCGCAGGACCATGCTGGCCAACGGGGACGTCGAGAAGATAGACCTTATCTCCAACAAGAACCTCGTCCGGGTATACATCAAAAAGGATAGTCTCAACAAGCCTTTTTACTCGAAATATAACAAGCAAAATTCCTGGCCGGGCGGAATGAGCAAGGACGGTCCGCAATTCGAGTTCCGGGTCACTGACGTCAAGGACTATGAGAAGATGTTGCGGGAGTATTTTACCAATCACCCCAACCAGGAAGTTGCGATCAATTCCAAGCAGGAAGGCGAATGGTTCGGCCCCTTGCTGAATTTCCTGTTGCCCCTGCTGATCATCGTGCTCATCTGGGTGATGCTGATGCGAAAAATGGGCGGACAAGCCGGTTCCGGAGGACCGGGTGGCATCTTCAACATTGGCAAATCCAAGGCTACCCTCTTTGATAAAGGGACGAAGGTGACCATCACCTTTAGCGATGTCGCCGGTTTGGACGAAGCCAAGGTGGAGGTGATGGAGATCGTCGATTTTCTAAAAAATCCCAAGAAATATACGGCTCTCGGCGGCAAGATCCCCAAGGGGGCACTGTTGGTCGGCCCTCCGGGAACGGGTAAAACCCTATTGGCGAAGGCCATGGCCGGTGAGGCACAGGTTCCCTTCTTTTCGATGAGCGGTTCTGACTTTGTCGAACTGTTTGTAGGGGTGGGCGCCAGCCGGGTTCGCGATCTGTTCAAACAAGCCCGGGAAAAGGCTCCCTGCGTGATCTTTATCGATGAGATCGATGCCATCGGCCGCGCCCGTGGCAAGAACGCGATCATGAGCAACGACGAGCGCGAGAGCACCCTCAATCAGCTGCTTGTGGAAATGGATGGTTTCGGCGGCGACAGTGGAATTATCGTACTGGCCGCCACCAACCGGCCCGACGTTCTGGACACCGCGTTACTTCGTCCCGGCCGTTTCGACCGGCAGATCTCGATCGACAAACCGGATCTCAAGGGTCGCGAAGCCATCTTCAAAGTGCATCTCAAACCGATCAAGATCTCCAGCAAGCTGGATATCCATAAACTGGCCGAACAGACACCCGGTTTTGCCGGCGCCGACATTGCCAACGTCTGTAATGAAGCCGCGCTCATCGCCGCCCGTAAAGGGAAGGAAACCGTTGAAATGGAAGACTTCCAGGATGCGGTGGACAGGGTCATCGGCGGGCTGGAAAAGAAGAACAAGATCATTTCCCCAGACGAAAAGCGGATCATTGCCTATCATGAATCCGGCCATGCGATATGCGGCTGGTATCTCGAGCATGCGTACCCGCTGCTGAAGGTGACGATCGTGCCGCGTGGTGTTGCCGCGCTTGGCTACGCCCAGTATACACCAAAGGAACAGTATCTCTATAATACGGATCAGCTGTTTGACCAGATCTGTATGACGCTTGGCGGCCGAGCCAGCGAAGAGTTGAATTTTGGAAAGATCTCTACAGGTGCGCAGAACGACCTGCAGCAGATCACCCGCATCGCCTATTCGATGGTGACCGTATACGGGATGAACGATAAGGTCGGCAACATCAGCTTCTATGATCCCCAGGCGGAGAACACCTTTACAAAGCCTTATTCCGAGGAGACCTCGCGCATCATCGACGAAGAGGTGCGGAAGCTGATCGATAAGGCCTATGAAGCCACGAAGTTGTTGCTGACGGAGAAGACCAGGGAAGTGAAGTTGCTGGCGGAAGCCCTTCTGGCGCGGGAAGTCCTTTTCCAAAGCGACGTGGAAGCCCTCATCGGCAAACGTCCCTATGAAGAGAAGCGGGCGCTCGACGTTTCAGAGAATGGAGTGCCGCCCGCCGTGATCGTACCTCCCGCTACCGAAGAAGTAAAATAGACTATGAAGGTATCCTCGGCAAAAGAGAATATTCTGAAAAAGATAAGGCAGGCGTTGAGTGAATCAACGCCTATTCCTTTTCCACAAAGTGAAGGCTACGCCTCCGTTTTCCATCCTTCGCGGCAGGATCTTGAAATAGAGTTTGCCGAACAGTTTACCAAGCTGCAGGGCAAATTCATCTTCTGTGTCGACCACGCCGAACTGGTCGCCCAGCTGAACGTACTGATCGCAACCCTGGGATTAAAGAAACTATACTGTCGCGAAGAAAAACTGCGGGAGGTGCTCAAGGAGCAGGCCTTTGACGGGTTCTCCAATGCGGAACTGGGAGAATGTGATGCGGCGGTGACCACCTGTGAAGGGCTGGTGGCCCGGACGGGCACGATCATCCTCAGCAGTGCTGGGCGCAGCGGCCGGACGGTCAGCGTGTATACACCCGTGCATATCTGTGTCGCCTACACCGATCAATTGGTCTATGATATCCGGGACGGGCTCATCGGATTGAAGGAGAAATACGCGCAACAGCTTCCATCGCTGATCACCTTTGCCACCGGGCCAAGCCGGACCGCCGATATCGAGAAGACGCTGGTGGTCGGTGTACATGGGCCCAAGGAAGTGTACCTGTTTCTGGTAGATAGACAATAGAACAGGGCGGACCAGCCCGTAGGCGCAACAATATTGAACTTATGCAGATCCCGCCTGGAAAAAAAGTTTACTTTCTCTCCGACTTCCATCTTGGCGCCCCCAACCATGCCGCCAGCCTGGTCCGGGAACGACGGATCGTCGAATTCCTGGAACGCATCCGCCGGGATGCTGCGGTCATCTTCATCGTCGGCGATCTCTTCGATTTCTGGTATGAGTACCGCACCGTGGTGCCCAAGGGGTTTATCCGCATCCTCGGAAAAATGGCGGAGATAACGGACTCGGGTATTCCTATCCATTTCTTCATCGGCAACCATGATATGTGGATGAAGGGATACTTCGAGGAGGAAATGAATATCCCGGTGTATCATGAACCAAAGGAATTCGAATTCAACGGCAGGAAATTTCTCATCGGCCATGGGGATGGGCTGGGACCCGGCGACCATGGCTATAAGTTGATGAAGAAGATCTTCCGCAACCCGGTATGCCAGGCGCTCTTTGGGGTCCTGCCGCCGGCCGTCGGGGTTGGCATCGCGGGTTGGCTTAGCCGCCGCAGCCGGGCCGTTACCGGCTCGGATGATGCTATTTTCCTGGGTGAGGACAAGGAATGGCTGATCATCTATTGCCGGGAGGTGCTGAAGCGGGAGCAATTCGACTATTTTATTTTCGGGCATCGTCATCTGCCCATCGATTTTTTATTGAACAATACGGGCAGCCGCTATATCAACCTGGGGGACTGGATACGTTATTTTACGTATGCAGTGTTTGACGGGGAGCAGCTGCTGCTGGAAAGTGAGACTCCCGAAACGGCTGATAAAATCGTTCGCCAATGAACTGCCGCCTTCTTGTTCTCCTTTACCTCCTGCCGGCCCTGTTCGCCGGGGGGACGGCCCGGTGTCAGCAGGCGTCGGCGGACAGTAGCTCGCCTTTTCACCTGACGCGGACCATCGGTCAGGACATCGTCGATTTCAGTGTTGACAATCTGGGTAATATCTATGTCCTGAGTAAGGATAACCGGCTAAAGAAGCTGGGCGCGCAAGGAGATTCCCTCGCCGTCTTTAACGACGTAAGGCGGTATGGGCAGATAGCCAGCATCGATGTGACCAACCCGCTGAAGATCCTTGTCTATTACCGCGAGTTTGCGACCATCATCGAACTGGACCGGTATCTTAACATCATCAATACGATCGATCTGCGGAAGCTGAATATCCTGCAGGCAAAGGCCGTTGGGCTGGCTTATGACAACAACGTGTGGGTGTTTGATGAACTGGATGCAGTTCTTAAGAGGATTGGCGATGACGGGTCGCTGGTCGATAAGTCCAGCGATTTCCGGCAGTTGTTCGACAGTGTACCCGATCCTACCATCATCCGCGATCAGGCGGGTTTTGTCTATCTCTACGACCCTGCGAAGGGGGTCTATATCTTCGACCATTACGGCACCTTAAAAACGCATCTTGACCTCCGCGGCTGGCTGGATTTCGATGTCATCGAAAAGAACCTGCTTGGCCGGGATGACCGCAATTTCTTCCGGTATCAGCCCGGGACCCTGAACATGCAGGAGGAACCCATCCCTGCCGCTTATGCCGGCGCGATCCGCATCCACATAACGCCGTCGATCATCTATGTGTTGAAAAAGACGGGTCTGGAGATCTATAGTCGCAAATAGATATATCTATCTTTGCACCATGCACGACTTTTGGAATAGCATCGTCTTTGGCAACCCCCTGAGAACCTACGTCATCGTCGCAGCCACCATCCTTATCGTCGTCGCTCTCAAGCGGGTGATCGCCCGGCTGATCGCCCGGCTGATCTTCCGTTTTGTACGGCGGATGGGCTCGGGGCTGGACAAATCGGCCTTCCTGGATCTGCTGGGCGGCCCGATCGGGATCTTTCTGGTGTTGTTTGTTTCGATCACTTCGATCGAGAAGCTGCATTTCCCGGGCGAACTCGAGTTCGATATCTATGAGGTCAGGTCGAAGACCATCGTGCAGGCGATTGCCGTGATCGTGCTGATCGTCAGTTTTATCTGGCTGTTGCTGCGGCTGGTGGACTTTATTGCGCTGGTCCTGCGGACCAAAGCCAAGACCGGCGGCGGCGTGCGTGACAACCAGATGATCGTCTTCATCCGCGATTTTCTCAAGGCCGTGCTGGGGATCATCGGTATCCTGATGGTGCTGCACTCGGCGTTCAATGTGGACGTTTCGACCTATGTTGGCGGATTGGGTCTGGCGGGCGCCGCCATCGCTCTTGCCGCAAAGGAAAGTATCGAGAACCTGATCGCCTCTTTTGTCATCTTCTTTGACAAGCCTTTCACGGCCGGCGATGTTCTGAAGGTGAACAATATCTCGGGTACGGTGGAGAGGATCGGGCTTCGTAGTACCCGTATCCGGACCGATCAAAAGACCTATGTCACGGTACCCAACAAACAGATGGTGGACAGTGTCGTCGACAATCTCACTCTGCGGACCCAGCGAAAAGGGGAACTGCGGCTGGAGTTGAGCCTTTCTTCTTCCGCGGAGCAGCTGGATGCGTTTGTTGCCGGTATCCGCAAGATCCTGGTGAAGGACAAGGTTCAGAACAGCACGGTTTTTCTAGACAATATCACCGGCAGTGCTTATCTGGTCAATGTGGATTACTTCTCCGCGCCGGTGGTGATCGATGAGTTCAATGCCTTGAAGCAGCAGGTGAATCTCGAGGTGCTGCGGTTGATGGAGGGGATGGGACTGAGTATTGCCGGGTCGAGTACGACGATCACGCTTAGTCCCGCCACGGGCGGGACGGCCGAAGGCCAAAAATGAGCGCTTCAACTCAACCTGAGCCGGCGAAGGCACAAGAGGCGGCGGCTTGCCGGGGGCGGTGATTTTCAAGTCAAGCCGCCGTTTGGTAAAAATCTCTGGGCCGTTCCCATTTTCGCACTGTGGTAGAAGACCTGCGCGGACTTAGAAATTCTTACTCACGATATCCCCGATCTCGGCCTCCCACTGACCATTCTTCCCATATTCAACGACGCGGCCCACTTCTTTTCCTCCTTTGAGGACGATAAAAGTCGGGGTATGCGCGAGATGCATGTCCTCGGGGAGATGGTTGAGCGCGTGCTTCTGGCGATCGACGGCAACGAACCGCACCTGGTCGCTGCCGATACCGGCTGCGTCCATCAACAGGTAGAATCTGGGCAGCAGGGTCTGGGTATCTTCACACCAGGTGCCGCCTAGAACCAGGAAACTGGCCTGGCTGCCTTTGGCCCGCAGAACAGAGACCGTTTCGGTATTGGGGGTATAGCCTGCCTGGTTCTTGTGAAACCATTTGAAGGCGGTGTCGTTCTCCAGCACATCGCGTTTGACGGTGCCTTTCAGCATTTTGCTGTTGCCGTCGGTTGAGATTTCGTATTCGGATTGAGCGTGAGTGAGGATGCCGATACCGATGATGAGTACGACAAGGAGCAGATGCTTCATATTGGGGTTGATATTAAACCGGGGTTATAGGAGGACATGGGATCAGAGTTGCGCCTTCCATTCGACGAGAAAGGCCTTTATTTGTTGCAGCCGCTGGATGACTTCGAACCGATCCTCGGCTTTTTTATTCTTCTTGAGGAAATCCTTTGCGCCTTCGATGGTATATTTCTTTTGACGCAGGAGGTGGTAGATGAGGTGGAGATTCTTGATGTCCACCGGGCGGAAGTAGCGATCGCCCTTTTTGTTCTTTTTTGGCTGGAGGATGTCGAATTCCGTTTCCCAGAAGCGCAGGAGGGATTGGTTGACCCGGAACATCTCCGATACTTCGCCCATCGTATAATATTGCTTGCTGAACAGCACTTCGTCGGTTGGGATCTCGATGAGCTGGGCTTCGGCGGACACTTCCTTCAGGGATTTGCGGCCGCGCTTGGAGGGGCCGTGTTTTGCTGCCGCCGATCTGCCGGGTGGGGTCCGGCGTCGGGTGGTGGGGGCGACGAAGATGGGATCCTCCGCGGACTGCGCCGGTTCGGCTGATGCGGCGATCTCCGGTTCCGGCGTTGGCGCTGCGGCGATGGGCTCGGGCTGAACTGCTGGCTCGGGCTGAATGACGTGAACGGGGCGAACGGTGGGCTCGGGTTGAACGGCGGGAACAGGTTGAGCGGGTTGGGCGGGTTGAGCGGCGGCCTCGGGCCGAGCAGTGGGCTCGGGTTGAGCGGCGTGAACGGTTGGGATGGTATCAACGGTGTGAATCGGTGGAACAGCATGAACGGTTGCGGCCGGTGTTGCGGCCTGCGGCTCTTCTGCCAACATCTCCGACTCTTCTATCGGCGCGGGCGAACCAAAGAGATTGCCATTGGTGACCTTAACCGTCGGGCGAGTGGCTATCCCGGAGCTGGCCTCCGGGGGTGGTGATACCGGGGGCGCGGGCGGTGAAGGCTGTTTGAAGGATTTGACCCGCACTCCGACCCCGCCTGCGGCGAGGTATGGACGCGCCGCTTCATCCCCTGTTCCATTGCCCGTGGCGGGCGGAACGGGCTGTGACTGCGGCTCGGGACCGAAATCCAGTGCTATTTGGGTCAGGTTGCTGCTCATTGCACGTTTGGGGGCTCAAAAATCGAGCCGATGGCCCTTTGGGCTTTTTTTTAGGTTCCAGGATACCCAGATTAATCAAAACTTTGGTTACTCGACGCGGCCAGCTTCAGCAGGCGGTCATACTGCTCGGGGGTAATATCGTTGTAAAAATAGTAAACGGGATCGACGGGATCGCCATTGCGGTGAACCTCATAGTGACAGTGCGGGCCGGTACTCTTACCCGTACTGCCTACCCAGCCGATGATCTCACCGCGTTTGACCTTCTCTCCTGCCTTCACCTTAACCCGGAACATATGCCCATAAAGGGTGCCGTAACCATAGCCGTGGTTGATAACGACATGGTTCCCGTAACCATTGCCTGTATTGCCGGCGACTTCAACCGTTCCGTTCGCGGTGGCGTAGATGGGAGTGCCCTGGGGCGCCGCGAAGTCAAGCCCTGCGTGGAATTTCGTGGTTTTATATACCGGGTCGATGCGGTAGCCAAAGCCGGAGGCGATGCGGCTGAGGTCGTGGTTGCTGACGGGTTGGATGGCCGGGGTACAGGACAGCAGCTGTTCCTTGTTCTTTATAAATCCGTCGATCTGTATATAGGATTTTGTCTGGTTGGCCATGCGGGCCGTAAGCTGGTTGAGCGTAGCGGCAACGGACAGGTACAGGTTCTCCTGGTCCATGCCCTGGACGAGCTTCAGCTCCTGCTCCTGCTGGTTCTGCCGGGCCCGGGCGCTATCGGGGATGGGTGCCGCCTCGAAGATGGCGCGATAGACGTTGTTATCCCTTTTTTCGAGTTCGGACATCTGCTCCTGCAGTTTCTTTACCTTTTCGTCAAGGGTATAATAATTGTCCTGCAGGGCTTCATTGCGTTGCATCAGCCGTTTTTCATTGGCTGAAGGGAAGTATTTATAGGCGATGGAAACGAGTATCAGCGCGGTGACGATGGCAGCCGAAAGAAATCCCAGAACGCGCAACAAGGTCACCCGCAGGGGAGTCTCCAGCTTTTCATAGCGGAGGGTATTGGTGTTATAGTAATACTTGATCTTCTTCATCGGCTACCAGACATCCCATTCAATTGGGGGTAGAACGGTAAAACAGCCTGATTTGGTGTACCTTTGCACGGCTTTTAATTCGAAAGCCGTGCGCACAAATATAACAGGTGCGAGCCAAATAACAACCAAAGATTGTTCCGTTTATGATGACCAGTGCCGAAATAAGAAGGAAATTCCTGGACTTTTTCGTGTCGAAAGGGCATACCATCGTGCCTTCTGCCCCGATTGTCGTGAAGAATGACCCCACATTAAAATTTACTAATGCGGGCATGAATCAATTCAAAGACTACTTTCTCGGTAACCGGAAGTCCCCTCAATCGCGGGTAGCCGATACCCAGAAATGTCTTCGGGTGAGCGGAAAGCATAACGATCTTGAAGAGGTGGGCGTCGACACCTACCATCATACCATGTTCGAAATGCTCGGTAACTGGAGCTTTGGCGATCCCGCCGATCCTTCCAAGGGCTATTTCAAAAAGGAAGCGATCGCCTGGAGCTGGGAGCTGCTGACCGAAGTGTACGGCATTCCCAAAGACCGGTTATATGTCACCGTCTTTGAAGGCGACAAGGACAGTAACCTGGCGCCGGACACAGAAGCCTCCGACGAATGGAAGAAGTGGATTGCCGCCGATCGCATCCTGTTGGGCAGCAAAAAAGACAATTTCTGGGAGATGGGGGACACGGGACCCTGCGGGCCGTGCACGGAGATCCATGTCGATTGCCGCACCGACGACGAGCGTGCCCGGGTGAATGGCGCTTCTTTGGTGAATAACGACCATCCGCAGGTGATCGAGATCTGGAATAACGTGTTTATGCAGTTCAACCGGCTGAAGGACGGAAGTCTGCAACCGCTGCCCGCAAAACATGTGGACACGGGGATGGGCCTCGAGCGGCTGGTGCGGGTGTTACAGGGCAAGCAGTCCAACTACGACACCGACCTCTTCACCGGGACCATCGGCAAGGTCGCCACTATTGTCAAAAAGAGTTATACGGCCGGGGACAGCCGGCAGGATGTGGCATTCCGGGTGCTCGCCGATCATCTCCGCGCCATCTGCTTTACTATCGCCGATGGTCAGTTGCCTTCCAATACGGAGGCCGGCTATGTGATCCGCCGCATCCTGCGGCGCGCGGTCCGTTATTATTATTCTTATCTGGACTATAAGCAGCCGCTGCTGTTCCAGCTGGTGCCGCTGTTGGCGGACCAGTTTGCCGATGTCTTTCCGGAGTTGAAGCACCAGGCCGATTTTGTGGCCAAAGTCGTGAAGGAAGAAGAAGAGGCGTTCCTGCGGACCCTCGAAAAGGGGTTGAAGAAGATAGACGATATCGTTCAGGCGCGCAAGAAAGCCGGATCGGCCACCATCGACGGCTCGGCGGCGTTCGAGCTTTATGACACCTACGGCTTCCCCGAAGACCTGACGGCCCTGATCGGCCGGGAGAATGGACTCGAAGTGGATAAGAAGGCCTTTGAAGCGGAGATGCAGCAGCAAAAAGCCCGGTCGCGTGCGGCTACGGCTATCGACACCGAAGACTGGGTTGTGCTTGTCGACAACCCGCTGATGGAATTCGTCGGCTATGATTCCCTCGAGACCAACACGCAGATCGTCAAATACAGGAAGATAAAGGCAAAGGGCAAAGAGTCCTGGCAGCTGGTGTTCGAAGCGACGCCGTTCTACGCCGAGAGCGGGGGGCAGGTGGGGGATACCGGTGTCCTGCATTCGAAGGGCGAGGCCATTGCCGTGCTGGATACGAAAAAGGAAAACGATCTGATCGTTCATTTTACCGATAAGCTGCCTTCGGATGTCGAAGCGCCGGTCATAGCCACGGTCGACAGACCCAAGCGCAAGGCCACGGAGGTCCATCACTCCGCCACCCACCTTCTGCATGCTGCGTTGCGGAAGGTGCTCGGCACTCATGTCGCACAGAAAGGATCGCTGGTCAATGACGGCCAGCTGCGTTTCGACTTCTCGCATTTCGCGAAAATGACCGACGAAGAGATCGCCTCCGTCGAGGTGCTTGTCAACGAGAAGATCCGGGAAAACATCCCTGTCATCATCCGCCAGATGCCCAAGGACGAAGCGCTGAAACTGGGCGCCATGGCGCTCTTCGGCGAAAAATATGGGGATGTCGTCCGCGTGGTCATGATCGATCCGCGGTACTCGGTGGAACTCTGTGGCGGGACGCATGTCGGCGCCACGGGAGAGCTGGGCTTTTTCAAGATCCGGCATGAAGGCGCTGTTGCCGCCGGTGTCCGCCGGATCGAAGCGGTGAGCGGACCTGCCGCCGGGACCTTCCTCACGGAGCAGTTCGCGGAGCTTCGTGCTGTCCGGGAAGCCCTCAAGCACCCCACACAGCTGGCGAAGGCCGCGGAGACGCTCGTCGCCGAGAACAGCGAGCTTAAAAAGAAACTGGAAAAGGCCGAAGTGAAACAACTGGCCGAGCTGCGGCAACAGCTTCTGCAGCGCGTCCAAACTATCGATGGTGTCGCCTTTGTCGGCGAAGTCGTCGAGGTAGGCAGCGCCGAGGCGGTGAAAAAGCTTTGCTTTGATCTGAAATCCGGCCTCGCCGCGCTTCCCGGCACCCCGCCCTATCTTGCCGTGCTGGCTGCGAACATCGATGGAAAGGCGGCCGTGGCTGTCCTGCTCGATGAGCAACTTGTCGCCGGCCGCAACCTGCAGGCGCCCGCGATCATCAAGGAACGGGTAGCTCCGCTCGTCAAAGGCGGCGGCGGCGGTCAGAAGACGCTTGCGACGGCGGGTGGGCAGGATGTGAGCCAGCTGCCGCAGGTAGTTGCCGCGGTGCGGGGATTGCTGACGGTCAAATAAAAACCTCACTAGCTTAGATACCGCAAAAGAGACAGTGCATGGAAGAGCAATCGCTCCAACCCGATTCAGAAATGCTCATGACCCTTGTGACCATGAAGATGCCCTTTGGTAAATACAAGGACACGCTGCTGTGTAATCTTCCCGTATCCTACCTGGAATGGTTTCACCGGGAAGGCTGGCCCAAGGGCAAACTGGGGATGCTGCTGGCGACGATCTATGAGATCAGGATCAATGGCTTGGAGAAGCTGCTCGAGCCGCTGAAAAGATCTGCCGGCGGCTTTTAATTTTAACATTTCCGAAATCTTTCGTATTTCCGAAAATCCCCCTATATTTGATCTACGAAAATCAACGTAGATCAATCCATTCAATAATTCAAAAACTGACGTGATGAACAATCCACTCCTAAAAATGGCGGGACTTGCTGCTCTGGTCCTGTTCCTGCACACTCCGGGCGTTGCCCAGACCCAAGGCTATGCTGAGTCGGACGACAATGATACCACCCCCAACCGTACGCGCTCCTTTGACGAGATCACTATCCGGCATAAGGGCGACAAAGACGCCAAGGTGACGGTGGAAATAAAGAACGGGGAAGTATTTATCAATGGGAAGCCGGCCTCGGAATACAAAGACGAGGACCTGACCATCACCAAGCGGAAATTCAAGACCCTTGGCGGCGGCGCCTATGCTTTTTCCGACCGGGATGGGGAAGCGATGACCCTCACGCCCTTCCGCAACTTTAACGGTGGCGGCTTGAGTTATGACGTAGCGCCCCGGGCCCGCAAATCCACTTCGGGAGCTTTTCTGGGTGTGACCTCTTTAAAACAGGAGAACGGTCCCGACGGTGCCAGGGTGGGGGACGTATCCGAGGGAAGCGGCGCCGAAAAAGCGGGTTTGAAAGAGGGCGACCTGATCACGAAGGTCGATGATAAAACCATCGGTGGCCCGGAAGATCTTTCGAAAGTCATCCACGGCTACAAACCCGGTGACAAGGTGGCGATCACCTTTAAGCGCGACGGCAAAGAACAAAAGGTGACGGCCGAGCTGGGCAGATCCAGGAGCAATAATTATTCCTATGGCTTTGGCGACGGCATGCAGTATAAAATGGCTCCCGAGATCAAGCGAATGATGGTCCCGAGAGAATATAAGTATAATCTCTTTGGCGACAATTCCCTTCGTCTGGGTATCCACGCGCAGGATACCGAGGACGGCAAGGGGGTAAAGGTGTTGGATGTCGATGACGAAACCGCTGCGTCGAAGGCCGGTATCATGGAAGGTGATATCATCACCCGTTTTGACGGCCAGGAAGTTAACAGCGCCACGCGGCTCGCCGAACTGGCCCGGACGACCCGCGAGGATAGAACAAAAACCAGTATCAAGGTCAACCTGACCCGTGGGGGCAAGGCGATGGAGGTAGAGGTAAAAGTCCCGCGGAAGCTAAAGACGGCCGATCTGTAATGAGCCGTGACCGCAAATAATAAGCGTCCCCGGAGAGGGGGCGTCCCCCGGCAAAGAAGCCTCTTTACCGGACATCATGAAAAAAGGCGGTGCCTACTTTTGACCAAGGGGCGCCGCCTTTTTTTCGTAGATTTGCCAACTGCCGGCAGGCATATTCACATGGCAATCAATTACGATGCATACGAGATTGTAATCGGGCTGGAGGTGCACGCACAGCTGCTTACCCAAACAAAATTATTTTGCGGGGATCCGGCGGCTTTTGGCGGCGAACCCAACACGCATGTCAGCCCGATCACGCTGGGTCTGCCGGGCTCTCTGCCCAAGCTGAACCGGAAAGCGGTGGAGTATGCGATCCGCATTGGGCTGGCCTGTCATTGCGAGATCGAACGCAACAATTTCTTTGCCCGGAAGAACTACTTCTATCCCGACCTGCCCAAGGGCTATCAGACCTCCCAGCATACTACGCCCGTATGTAAGGGCGGCTGGGTCCGCATCAGGACCAACGCGGCCGAACGCGATATCCAACTCAACCGCATCCACCTGGAAGAAGATGCCGGCAAGAGCCTACACGATGCGATCCCGGGTGCTACGGCGCTGGATTTCAACCGGGCCGGCGTGCCGCTTATAGAGATCGTGACCGAACCCGATCTGCGCAGTGGCGATGAGGCCTATGCTTATCTCACCGAATTGCGCAAGATGCTTCGCTACCTGGAGATCTGCGACGGCAATATGGAAGAAGGCAGCATGCGTTGTGATGCGAATGTCTCGGTCCGGCTAAAAGGCGAGACCCAACTCGGTACCAAGGTCGAAGTGAAGAATCTGAACTCGATCCGCAACGTGAGAAGGGCCATCGAAATTGAAGCGCGCCGATTGATCGAACTGCTGGCCGCCGGCGAGCCGATCATTCAACAAACCCGGAGCTTCGACGCCGCGGAAGGAACTACGTTCGCGCTGCGGACGAAAGAAGAGGCCAACGATTACCGGTATTTTACCGATCCCGATCTTCCGCCCTTCCAGGTGACGGATGCTTTCCTGGAATCGATAAAGGCGTCGCTCCCCGCACTGCCGGAACAGCTGATCCAGAGATATATCCAGGAGCTGCAGCTGACGGAATATGATGCGCGCAATCTTTGTGATGACCGCGATAGCGCTGCCTGGTTCGAACAACTGATCGGCCATACTGCCAGCTATAAAGCTGCTGCCAACTGGCTGCTGGGCCCCGTGAGGTCCAACCTCAACGAAAAGGGTCTCGAATGGAAGGATTTGCCCTTGCGGCCGGAAGCGCTGGCCGGGCTGATCCGGCTGGTCGAAGAGGGGAAGCTCAGCTTCTCCATCGCCGCGGAACGGGTCTTCCCGGTGCTGATGAACGAACCACAGCGGGACCCACTGGAGGTCGCCACCGCGCTGAATCTGATCCAAAGCTCCGACACCTCGGAGATCACGGGCTGGATCGAACAGGCGCTTGCCGGAATGCCCGATAAGGTGAAAGAATATAAAAAGGGAAAGAAGGGGCTTATCGGTCTGTTCGTGGGAGAAGTGAAAAAATTGTCCAAAGGCAAGGCGGATCCCAAGCTCACCAATCAATTATTACTCGAAAAACTGGAAAATTAAGGATATGACAAAAAGAATTGCAGCGTCCGTTCTCGTGGCCTGCCTGGTCCTGACCTGGGGTTGTCAGGCGAAGAAAAAAGGAACCTTCTCCGTATCCGGCAGCTTTAAGAACGGGGATAAGCTCTCCGCTGTCGAAGGGCCGATCTCAAAGGTTTATCTGATAGAGGTGGTCTATGGAAAGGACCAGCCGCCGATCATTCTCGACTCGGCAAAGCTACCCGCCGGCAACGGCAGCTTTAATGTCGCCGGCATCGCAAGCGGCCAGCAGCTGTTCGAGCTGGTGTTCGGCAACAATGCGATCACGGTTCCGCTGATCAACGATGCGGCCGATGTGCGGGTCAACGTCGATCTCGGCAAGAAGGATGATTTTTATGAGGTAAGCGGATCGGAAGGGAGTAATCAGCTGAAAGAACTGATCACCATCTTCGGGAAGAAGAACTATGCGGTGGAAGAAAAAATGGCCGAACTCGACAGTCTTAAAGGCGCCAATGCTCCCGATAGCCTGCTGATCGCCTTCACCAATAAAAAGAACAATGCCACGCAGGATCTCAATACTTATCTGAAGCAGTTCTTCAACACCAGCAACAACGCGACGATCTGCGGGATCGCGCTTGGCTGGGCTTCCCGCACTTTTACAAAATCCGAGTTCGAAGCAACGCTGACCGATCTGCTGCATAAGTATCCCGACAACACCGTTCTGACCGGGCTGAAACAAAGCTATGATCAGCAACTTGCGACGATGGCCGAACAGGAACGCAAGAGCCAGGAGAACAGCTGGGTCGGCAAGCAGGCGCCCGATCTTTCCCTTCCCGATGTCAACGGAAAGACCGTTTCTCTTGCTTCCTACAAAGGCAAATATCTGCTCGTCGATTTTTGGGCAAGCTGGTGTGGTCCCTGCCGGCAGGAGAACCCCAACGTGGTAAGGGTCTATAATGAATTCAAAGGCAAGAATTTCGCCATCCTCGGCGTCTCCCTGGATAAAGACAAGGACAGCTGGCTGGCGGCGATCCAGTCGGACCGGCTGGCATGGACTCATGTCAGCGATCTGCAATACTGGAACAGCAAGGCTGTTCAAACCTTTGGCTTTGGCGGTATTCCTTATAATGTGCTTATTGATCCGCAGGGGAAGGTCGTTGCCGAGGGACTTCGGGGCGAGGATCTGGAAAATAAATTGAAGGAAGTATTAACTAATTGACATCAAGTATGATATTAAAAAGAGAATTCACCATTGGTGGGTTCTCCCCGGCAAGCGAAGCTTAGCCGGACATAATTGAGAAAGGGGCCGTCTATTTTTAATCATAGATGGCCCCTTTCGTTTGCACTAATCAAATACCATTAACCATTAAACCTTATCCTATTAATAAGCAAATTAAGGTCTCGCCAATATTCTGGTGTAGGGGAAACCCTACGTTTTTACACCGTTTTTGGTTAGAAAGTGTAACTTCAACGTATTAAGCTCATAGCAAATGTTCTCTATGAGACGGATAAAACGCTGGTGGAACTCGATGGTGTTTGGCGGCACCCGCCAGCTGCTTGCACATGACCCTCAAAGAAGAGTCACGATCGGCGTAAACCTGATGTCCTTATCGATAGGCATTCTCAATGTCACGATCGGCACCTTCGTATGGCTGATCACCGGAAAGGGGAATGTACTGGCCGCCGTCTCCATAGAAACCGTGCTGCTGGCGATGCCGCTGGTACTCAACCGCTACCGGAGGTACAACGAAGCCGGATTATCGATCTACCTGATCATGAGCGGGGCAACCTTCTATTTCGGCTGTGTGCTGGGCAATGCCGTCAACTCGCCCCTGATGATCACCTATCTCATCGGCGTCTCGCTCTTTATGTTCTCGAGCCTGGTTTACAGGATCATCTGCGCCAGCAGCTCCATCATCATCCTGGTCCTTATCGAACAGAACTACAAGTATGGCTTCATCCAGCCGATAGCGACGAGCTATGATAGCCAGATCATGCTGAGATGGGCTGCCTATGCCGCCATGATCATCCTGGTCATCTTCACCTTTAGTCTGTTCTGGAAGAACAACCGGATCCTGTTGATGCAGTTGGAGAAACAGACCGAACAGGTGAAAGAGAACCTGGAAAAAGAGACACAGGAGAATAGGAACAAGGACCGGTTCATCACCAACGCGAGTCATGAAATGAAGGTCTCTTTTCACAGCATTTTCTCGGTGATCAGCGTTCTTGTCAACGATGTCCAGACGGCAAGATCGCCCGAGCAGCTTATGAAGAGGATCAACGACCTGAAAGCCGCCTGCAAGATCTCCCAAAGCATCGTCGACAATATCCTCGAGTTCGAGAAATATGAGGCCGGTATTCCGACGACGACGCGGGAGAACCTCTTCAACCCGCGACTGCTGTTCCAGAACACGGTCGAGATCTACAAATACGTCGCGATGGAGAGTAAGATAGAGATAAAGACCGTTATCAGTAAGGATATCCCCGAGCATATCCGGACCGATGATATGAAGATCCGGCATATCCTGACCAACCTGCTGCACAATGCCATCAAATATGCCCCCGATTATTCGATCGTGCAGGTAAAATGCAAGGTGAAGGACAATGCGTTGGTGTTTAGCGTACATGATAAAGGCGAAGGAATCGGCAATGACGATGTCGATATCTTCGCGCCCTTCGTCAGTAAAAACCCCGATGGACTTGGGATCGGATTGTTCATAGTAAAGGAGATGATCACTGTTCTCAACGGGAAGATCGATGTGATCAGCGACATGGAGGGGACCACGTTTTCGGTGTCGATCCCGCTGCAGCCGGTGAGGTATGGCCTCTCAACGGTTTCCCCGCATCACAACTAAGAGTAAACAGCTATCCTTTCTCTGCGAACAAATCCTTAGATTAGTGTCGATTAAACCTTTCCTATATGCAACTCCATAGAATTCCCATTCTGTATTGTCCCTTCGTGGGTGCAATACATCCGCTGGTAAATGACCTTGAAGAACATAGTTTGCAGTGGCTGCTCGATCTTAAACTGGTGGGAGATCACGAGACCTATCTGCGGTACAAACGAAACAAATTTCCGTTATTCATTGCAAGGACGTTTCCGCACGGTGACTTCATCGATATCTGTACCTGGTGCGATCTGAACAGTCTGCTCTTTATCGTTGACGATCTCTTCGATGCAAACGACATCATCAAGGATAAAGATTCTTTTGAACAATTCCAAGGTGGGATCATGGATATCCTGTTACGGCGCCGATCCTGCAGCGAGGTGGAAGGACCGGTATTCACGGCCTTTGCCGATATCTGGGGACGGCTTTGTCTCCGGTCGACGGCCGCCTGGCAAAGTAAATTTATCGACTGTATAAAAAAGATGTTTGGCGGGTTGTACTGGCAGTTCAGGAATATTCATCTTGGGATCTATCCGGGTTTTGACGAGTACCTGCGGATCCGGCAATATCTCGGGGCATCCCATCTTTCCACCGACAGCCTCGAGGTAACGGGCAAGGTCTATCTGCCGGAAGAGGTGTATGAGGATGCAATCGTCAGCCGGCTGACAGAACTCAGCAGGAATTGCGTATGTTTTGCAAACGATCTCTTTTCGCTGAGCAAGGAATCCGAAGAATCGCAAAACGCGGGAGAATACAATCTGGTAGGTGTCATGAAGAGAAAGTATGGGCTTTCCTGGGAAGGTGCGATCCAGAAAACGGCGGCGTACCATGACGATCTTGTCCGGGAATTTATATTCCTGTCCTCGAAAGTCCGCTTTTTCGATGCCGGGATCGATGCCATGCTGGCAAGGTATATCCGGGAACTCGAGATCCAGATGATCGCCAATATCGAGTGGTCCACGCGGGATACCGACCGTTATCCGCATATCTACGGCGACGCCCCGGCGAGAATAGAATTATACAATTAAACCCCTGAAAGTACATGCAATACCGGATCTTGTTGGCGGATGATCACAGTATGCTTCTGACCGGACTCAGAGGACAGATAGAAACCCGGTTCGGCTATAAGGAGATCAATAGTGCAAGAAGCTGTAATAAAGTTCTGGAGGAGTTGAAGACGAGGGAATACAGTCATCTTATTCTCGATATCAGTCTTTCCGACGGCTCGTCGCTTGAGATCCTGCATGTTATCCGGGGGCTGTATCCTGCCCTGAATATCATGATCTTTTCCGCTAAGCCGGCCGCAGCCTTTGAAAAGGCCCTCAAGAAATACCAGATCCAGCATTATTTGTCCAAGGAGGCGGATGAGGAAGAAACCATCGCGGGCCTGCGGCGGTTCTTCAATAATGAACCAATGCCCTCGCGGGAGTCGACGCCCAATCCTTTTTCGAAACTCTCGCCGCGCGAACTGGAGGTGTTGCCTTATCTCTTACAGGGAAAGGGAACCAATGAGATCGGGTCGTCGCTGAATCTGTCGCCGAGTACGGTCACGGAGTTTAAGAGCCGGATCTTTAAGAAGACGGAGACGCTGAATGTCGCGGAACTGATCAATCTGGCGATGGCGTATAACATTACATAAAAATCCCCTCACAATCAATTTGTTGTGAGGGGATTCGGGTGGTCCCGTCCAGAATCGAACTGGAATCCAGGGCTTCGGAGACCCTTATACTATCCGTTGTACTACAGGACCTTACCAAAAGAAAAGCTCTTCGCGGCGGAGGAGGAGCAGGCACTTTTGGGGAGGGCAAAATTACAGAACTATTTCAACAATCCCCGCAGGTTGGTGCTAAATATCTTTACGGCGATGGCCAGCAGGATGACCCCGAAGAACTTGCGGATCGCGATCATCCCGGCCGGCCCCAGGATGCGTTCGATAAAATCCATGGATTTGAGGACGATAAAGATGAAGAGCAGGTTGACGAGGATCCCCAGCAGTACGGTGGTGGTCTCGTAGTTTGCCTTCAGGGACATGATGGTTGTCAGGGTGCCCGAGCCGGCGATCAGCGGAAAGGCGATGGGGACGACCACGCTGGCCTTGGAACCCGGCTCGCTTTTAAAGAACTCCACTCCGAGCACCATCTCCAGTCCGAGGATAAAGATGACGATCGATCCGCCGACGGCAAAGGATCGCTGGTCGACGCCGAGGATATGCAGGAATTGCTCGCCGCCAAAGAGGAAGAGGACCATGAGGGCGCCCGAGATAAGGGTGGCCTTCCCTTCGTGCAGGCCGCCGATCTTTTGCTTCAACGCATGCAGCAGCGGGATGCTGCCGATGATATCGATGACGGCAAACAGGGTAAAGGTCACCGTGAGCAGCTGGTTGAAGTCGAAGGTCTTCATAAATGCGATTTTGTGTAAAAGCTGCTGGGTTTGTGCTGCTCTTTCTCCGGGGGCGCCGGATTGGAAAGAACGGTATGCGCCCAACCGCCGGCGGCGGGTTGGATCCGGATGACACAGCCATAGTGCAGGGAGAACGCCTTAAAGCTATCTATCAGCGGGGTGCCGGTGAGCCCTGCCAGGATGCTGCGGATGACGCCGCCATGCGCGACGATCGCGATGGGCGAGTTCCCGACTGCGGCGGCGGCGATGACCTCCGCCCAACACCGGCCCACCCGGCTTTGCAGATCGATATAGCTCTCCCCGCCCGGGATGCGGATATTGACAAAATCCGCCATCCAGGGGTTGATCTCTTCCTTTGGCAGTTCGTCCCAGGTCTTCATCTCCCACTCCCCGCAATGGATCTCCATGAGTTGCTCCCGCAGAAGCACCGGCACATCGGGAAAAAGGCGGGTCGCCAGCATCGAACAACGCCGCAGCGGACTGCTGTATACCGTGGCGAACGCCGGAGGCAGGCAATCGCGGATGACCGCCACCTCTTCTTCGAAAGTGGCAGTTACATCGAGATCGGTCTGCCCGTAGCAGATGCCTTTGGCGACGTCCGGGGTAGTATGGCGGATCAAATAGATGTCTGTCATAGCGATAGTATGGGGTGGCGAGACTGGTGGCGGCCGGCCTTTCAAAGGTACCGCCAAACAATTATAAAACCGAGGTAGATAACGATCTCCGTCACTTGTTGGATCGCGCCCAGGCAATCCCCGGTATAGCCGCCGATCCACTTTTTAAAATAGCGGTAGAGTTCGTACGTGGCATAGAGGGCCGGCAACACGGTAAGGAGAAAAGGCCAGGGCAGGAAGGCGAAGGGCGCCAGCGCAAACGCCGTGGCAAGGATCAACGCGGGAATGGAGAGGCGACCGCCAGTCATGGAGACCGATTTGCTCTGATCGGGATTACCTGCATAACTGCCGGTCTGTAAGACCAAAACGGCCATCAGGCGGCTGACACTATGCGCGGCGATGAGCGCGAGGATAAAATAACGATAGTGGTAGAAGATCAGATGCGTGGGCTCGCCGGGCAGGGCGATGAAACCGGGCAGTTCCCGTAGCAGCGCAAATTTCGTCCCGAGTATAAAGATAAGCCCGATCGCCCCAAAGGCGCCGACCCGGCTGTCCTTCATGATCAGCAGGATCTTCTCCTTTGTCCATCCGCCACCAAAGCCGTCACAGACATCGGCAAAGCCATCCTCATGAAAGGCGCCGGTGACCAGCAAACTGGTACACATTGAAGCGATGATGCCCACATCGGTCGAGATATAACGGCCAAACACCAGGAAGAACAGTGCGCTGAGTGCCCCTACGATCCAGCCGACCAGCGGAAAATACCGGGGCGCCTGTTGCATCAACCCCGGCTGATGATGAATGCTCGCGGGTACCCTTATCCGCGTCAGGAACTGGACGGCTGTCAGGAAAACCTTCCATTCCTTATTCATCCGATGCTGCTTTGCTTACGCCCGCCGATTCGAAAGAAGCCATCTCGCGGAGAAAATGGATGGCAGACTGCAACAATGGATAGGCCATTGCGGCACCCGTTCCCTCGCCGAGCCGCATCCGAAGATCCAGCAGGGGCCTGGCGCCAAGGTGGTCAAGCATGGCTACGTGACCGCTTTCGCCGCTGGTATGTGAAAAGAAGCAATTGTCCTGTACGGCGGGATTCAGCAGTTTTGCCAGCATCAGCGCTGCGGTCGTGATGAAGCCGTCGACGAGCACGACCATCTTCAGCTCTGTGGCCTTTTGATAGGCGCCGACCATCATGGCGATCTCGAATCCGCCGACACAGCGCAGAATGGTCATCGCATCGAGCTGAGCCGTGATAACGGCGAGATGCCGTTCGTATGCTTTTCGCAGGGTTTGCTTTTTCAGCAGGAGCTGTTCGTCATTGACGCCGGTACCACGTCCGACGCAGTCTTCGACGGCGATGCCGGTGCAGTAACTCATGATCAGGGCTGCCGACGAGGTGTTGCCGATACCCATTTCGCCAAAGCCGATGCAGTTAGTGCCGCCGGCATAGAGTTCGGTGATCACCTGCTTGCCGAGTTCCACGGCCTTTGCGGTCTCATCGGCGGTCATGGCTTCGGTTTCGAGATAATTGCGGGTACCATACCCGATCTTTTGCGTGATCAGCTTGCCCGGGAAGAGCCCGGCTTCGAAATCGAATTTCACCCCGGCATCCACGACGGTGAGCCCGAGATGATGTTGCCGGCAGAAGACGTTGATGGCCGCTCCCCCGGTGATGAAGTTGAGCACCATCTGGGCGGTGACGGCCTGGGGGTAGGGATTCACCAGCCCGGTGGCGGCAATGCCATGGTCTCCGGCAAAGACGACGATATAGGGTCTGTTCAGCTGGGGATGGGTCGTACCCTGAATGAGTCCGATCTGCAGTGCGATCTCTTCCAGCCGGCCCAGGGCACCCAGGGGTTTTGTTTTGTTGTCGATCAGCTGCTGCAGCTGCCCGCGAAGGGCGGGCTGTGTTCCCGTTTGCATAGTTGTTTATTTTACTTTGAGCGGTAGCCCGCTGACCATAAAGATAACCTCATCGGCCTTTGCGGCAAGCGATTGATTGATCCAACCCTGCAAATCGGTGAATTTTCTTCCGCTTTCGGTATCCGCGTGGAGACCCATGCCGATCTCGTTGCTGATGAAAATAAACTGACCTTCCTGTTGCAGCAATCCCTTCACTTCCTGCTCGCAGGCGGCGAGGCAGGCGTCGATATCATATTTCAGATCGGAGAAGAAGTTGGTGATCCAAAGCGTGACACAATCGATGACGACCACTTTCCCCGCGAGCGGAAGACGGGAGAGCCATTTCTCTTCCTCCAGCAGGGTCCAGCGGTGGTCCCGGTCCTGTTGATGGCGATCGACCCGCTGTTTGAACTCGGCGTCCCAGATGCGCGCAGTGGCGACATAAACAGGACTGGCGCTCCGGTCGAGCGCCAGCTGCTGCGCGTAGCGGCTCTTGCCGCTACGCGCCCCGCCGGTGATAAAGATTAACATGTTATAAATGTACGCTGATTCCCGCCATGAAATTGAATCCAAAGCTGGTATAGCCGGGGATATCGAAATAACGCTGATCGGTGATGTTCTTGAAGTCCGCGAACAGCTTCAACATCTTCCCGAACCGGTATTCGGCATATCCATTCAGGGTGTAATAGGCAAAGCCGTCGGCCATCCCGCGTGCCCCGCCATAGATATCGTCGATCCGCTGACCCACGGTCCGCAGGGCCAGGCTGAGGAAGAGCCCCTTCGTCGCCTGCACTCCGACGGAGGCATTTACGAGATTCTTTGGCCGCTGGTACAAATTGTTAAAGGTTGTGTCCTTGGCGCCGTTGCCGGTTGTCGTCACCGTGCCGGCGGTGTAGGTGTAGTTACCTGTAAAAGACCAGATCCCGTATTTATAAGCAGCCTCCACTTCGAAGCCATGGGCATCCTCTTTGTCGAGATTCTCATATCCGCTACCCGAAAAGATGATCTCATCCCTGGAATGCCGGCGGAAATAAAGCGCCCGCAGGTTCAGGCCCGATTGGTTGTACTGGATACCGCCTTCTCCGCTGATCGTCCGCTCCGGCTTGAGGCCATCGGGGTTCCGGTAAGGCGAGTACAGCTGGTAGAGGGTCGGCGCTGAAAAGCCCGAGGACAGATCGGCAAAAAGCTTCAGGCGATCGTTGAGGACAAAAGAAGGGTTCACCGAATAGGTGAAGACCTTCCCGTACCGGTTAAAGCTGTTGTACCGGCCGCCGAGATCGAGGTTGAACCCGCCAAGATTCTTCAACAGCACCGAAGCATAGGCGGCAAACTGGCGGACCCGCGAGCTGTCACTGCTGAGTGAATCCTTATAACTGAAGACCTGTCCCGGATTATAAAAATCCTCGCTGACCCCAAAGTCGGTCTCGTTGATCCGCTGGTTGCGGTAGTCGACGCCTGCCAGGATATCGACATGTTTGGAGACGGTGATGTTGCTGTACAGATCGGCATAGTGTGAACGACCCGTGAAATCCGAGGTGCTGTAAGACCCGCCCTGCAGGATCGCCATCGAAGAGTCATCCAGGTAATGGCGGCTGACGGTGTTGTAGTTATAGTTGAAATGCAGCATGGCTGCTCCCAGCGCATAGTCGCCACCGATACCCGCCTGGGTGTTCTTGTTCCAGGAAGTGTACTTCCGGTCGTCGGTATAGGAGCCTCCGTCGAGATCGGTGGAATAACGGCTATACTGGAAGTTGGCGCGGAGCCCGAACCGGTCGGTTACCCGCTGACTGATATTGGCCATCACGAGGTTCTCGTTGAACCCGTCATGATCGAAGTTGCCTTTGCCGGTCGTGTCATAGGCAGTGGAGACCCCATCGCTGCGCAGGTGGGTATACTGAACATTATAGGCCGTGCCGCCGACCCTTCCGTCGATGCCGGCCGACCCCCTAAACGTGCCGAAGCTGCCCGCGGAAAGATTGGCCGAGGCGTTGAAGGGCTTGCCATCGCCTTTCTTTGTGATGATGTTGATGACACCTGCCACTGCATCGCTGCCATAAAGAGTGGACTGGCTGCCTTTCAGGATCTCGATGCGTTCCACCTCATCGGTATTGATCAGGTTGAGATCGAAGTTGGTGCTGGTCCCCGACGGGTCATAGGCCGGGATGCCATCGATCAGGATCAGGGTCTTGCCGGCCCCGGCGCCCTGAATGTAGACGCTTTGGACCGAACCCAGGTTGTTCTGGGCGCCCGCAACCACTACGCCGGCCTGGGTATTGAGCACTTCCGTCAGTTGTTTACCGCCGCTTTTTTCCAGCTGTTCGCGGGTGATGATGTCGAGTACCTTCCCGGTAAGCGCTTGCTTCACCGGGTATTTGGTGGCTGTTATGACCACCTGGTCCAGCTGTTTGCCGGTGGTGTCCGAAAAATTCTGGGCAAATACTGTCTGGCTGCCTGCCAGCAGTGTCAAAAAGAAAAAATGTTTCTTGCTCATTGCAGTTTTTTTGTCCGGCCGAAGGGGGATGATGCGAAGGGAATAGAAATAGACAGGGCCGTCACATAGCGCCATCAATCCCGCTTTTCACCCGAAAGCCATGAATGTTGTTTAATCGATCACTGGCAGGTCTTCTGGCTTATGTCCTCACCGGCTTACCTTCCCATCCGTGGGCCCACGGACAGTGGTATGAAGTGTTGCCGGGTGATTTTCCGCGCCGGCCGACGCCGGGAGCGGAAAGACATTTACAGCTACGGGGATAGCGCCGGATTTGCACCGGTCTTCCCTTTTAATGACGCAGGAGCGTCAACCAAGATCGGCGGCGAAAGTACGCCTTTTTCGGATGCCGGTGCGACACGGTACAAAAATTGCTGCTTAACTCGCTTATGAGAATAGACCACTTTTATGAATATTGGCCGATCATCGACCGGCCCGATATCGAGTGGCCGGGTGGCAAGCGACTGGCGGTTTATATTGGGCTGAATATCGAGCACTATGAATCCGGAAAACCCTCGGTCGGTATCCTTGAGAAGTCGCCGGGACGGGATCCCGATCCCCTCAATGAAGGCTGGCGGGACTATGGCAACCGGGTGGGGGTATGGCGGATCATGGAGTTGTTCGACCGCTTTGGTATCCGGCCCAGTGTGCTGCTCAACTCGGATGTCTGTAAGTATTACCCGCGGATCATCGAAGAGGGCAACCGCCGCAATTGGTCTTGGGTAGCACATGGCAGGAATAATTCCATGTTTGCCGGGAACAAACCGCCCCAGTTGAAGCTGGATGAGGAGCGCAACTATCTCCATGATGTTCTCTCGACGATCCAGCTGGCGACCGGCAAGGCCTGCAAAGGCTGGCTCGGACCGATGGGATTGAGCGAGACCTATGACACGGTGGATCTGCTGGCCGACGAAGGCGTGACCTATGTGCTGGATTGGATCAATGATGACCAGCCTTACCCGCTAAAAACTTTTCACGGGGAGATCATCTCGGTCCCCTATTCGCTGGAAATAAATGATTTACCGTTGTTTCTGCAACGGGGGCTCTCGGGCCCAGAGTTTGGCCAGATGATCATGGATCAGTTCGATGTCCTTCACCGGGATTCGAGTGGTATCGCCCGGGTCATGGCCATCGGCATCCATCCCTTCATCGTGGGTCAGCCCCACCGGTTCAAATATTTCGAACAGGCGATGGCCCATATCGCCCGGCAAAAAGATGTCTGGTTTACCACGAGTGATGAGATTGCTGCGTGGTATATGTTGAATTATTACCACACTCATGTCCAAAAATTACGGGAAGTGGAAATCCTTCAGGGCTTCTAACAATCCCGCGACGGAGTCGGATTGCCGGCTCCCGGCGGCGGTTTGGAGAATCCAGACAGGCCTGCCCTGCTGTTCGAGGATGGTAATGCGCGCACTCGCCGCGGCCGCGGGGACATCCGGAGCACTCGCTGTCCCGGTCATGGCGTTACTCCGATCTCCCGACATATCCGTGGCCATCCCGGCTTCCTGTACGGTAAACCCTTCGCGCTGCAGTGCCCGCCGGGTCCAGAAGGCAACCATTCCGCTGCTGGCGAGTTGAATGGAACGGTCTCCGTCGCGATGGATGCGAAATACGCCGGTGGACCTGTCGAAGCTCACGTCTTCCTTTTCAAATGCCGCCTCGAATATGCCATCGAGGACGAGGTCTTCGGGAGTACCTTTGTGCATCGGCGCCGCGGACTGGAGCAGCCAGACCTCGTCGGCCACCTGTAAGGCCAGGTCCAGTTCGTGGGTCGACAGGATGATGCCTTTGTTCATCTCCCGTGTCAGCTGGTGCAACAGCCGCATCAGCCTGATCCGGCTGGGGAGATCGAGATGCGCCGTCGGTTCGTCGAGCATCAATATGGGGGTATCCTGGGCCAACGCCCGGGCCAGCATCACCTTTTGACTTTCGCCGTCGCTCAGTGTGTGCACTTTTCTATCGACGAGGGCTGCGATATCTGCCGCGTCGATGGCCTGCCGGATGATGGCTTTATCCGTTTCCGTGAGGATGCCGAGCCAACCCGACCAGGGATACCGGCCCAGGGCGACGAGCGACCAGACATTCAGGTTACTGCCGCCGACGCGATCGGTCAATACCAGGCTGATCTGACGGGCGAGCCCGGCGGAGGAAAGTCCCGATCTTCCCGCGATCTCCACGCCGCCACTCAGGGCGGGCTGGAGGCCGGCAAGGGTCTTCAGCAACGTCGACTTGCCGGAACCGTTAGGTCCGAGCAGGCAGATGAGTCGTCCTGCCTTTACCGTCAGTTCGGGCAGCTGCGTCGAGACGAGGGTCTTCTTTCCCCCGCTGTGATACCCCGTCTGCAGGCTCCTGGTGATAAGCAGCGGTGCGGTATTCATCAGTAGACTTTTAGATTCTTTGTACGAAGGAGCAGATAGATGACCACCGGTGCACCCACCAGCGAGGTGATGATATTTATGGGCAACACGGTCTGATTGCCCGGCCACTGGGCGATGCTGTCGCAGAGCAGGAGCAGGATGGTGCCGATGAGGCAACTGGCGGGCATCAGGATGCGGTGACTGGCTGTGTTGAAGGCGCCGCGGGCCAGGTGCGGAACGGCGATGCCGAGAAATCCGATGGGGCCGCAGAAAGCGGTGATGCTGCCCACCAACAGGCTTGTACTGCAGACGATGATGAACCGGGCGCGTTCCACTGTCAGGCCCATGCTTCGTGCATAGTTTTCGCCCAGGAGCAGGGCATCCAGTCGCTTCGAGGAGAAAAAGGCCATGATCAGTCCGGTGAGGATCATGCCGGTGAAGATCGGCAGCTGACTGCCCGTCACGCCGCCCAACGAGCCGAAGGCCCAAAGCAGGTATTCCTTCACTTCTTCGGGATTGCTGAAATATTGCCAGATGCTGGTGATGGCGATGGTGATGCTGCTGATCATCAGCCCGATGATCAGCATCGTGACATTATCGCGTACCCGGCCCGAGAGCATCAGCACAAAGAACATCGCGAGGGCGGCCCCGGCGCAGGCTGCGCATGTGACCAGCCAGCTGCCGCCCACGCCTAATTCTTTTATCGCATAAAGTGTGGCTGTGCCGCCGCCGGCCAGCATGACGGCGGCTACCCCCAGGCTTGCACCGGCTGTGATGCCGAGAACGCCGGGGTCGGCCAGCGGGTTACGAAACATCGTCTGCATCTGCAGTCCGCCCACCGAGAGCCCACAACCTGCCAGCACTGCGGTACAGGCCTTTGGCACCCGGATCTTGTCGATGATATACCGCCAGGTCTCGTCCCCGGTGGAGGAGGAGAAAAGGATATGAAAGACCTCCCGCAAAGGGATGCGCACCGCGCCTGCCGAAAGATCCAGCAGGAGGGCCAGCAGCAACAAGAGAAAGAGGCCGACAAAACGTCCTTTCAGCGCGATACTCATTTCAGCTGTTTATAGTAGTACAACGTATCCTGCGGCAGGGCATCGGGGTGCAGGATACGGATGAGATCGGCCAGCACCCGCTGGGGATTCGCCGCACCCGACTCCCAATAATCATTGGACCCGATATCATTTACCCGCCGGTTGAAATTATAGACGGCGCCGGTCTTAAAGGAATGGAAGTCCGCAAACCGGCTATCTTTCTCCGCGATCTCTTTGCGGCTGTCCACATAACCGACGTTGAACCAGAAATCGGCCTTCAGGGCGATGGGAATGACGGCTTCCACATTCAGGGCGAGGCTGCCGATCCCTTTGGTGGCCGACCAGCTATAGTCGGCGCCGGCATCCCGGAGGAATTGCGCCATATAGCTTTCGCCCGCCGGCGTATACCAAACGCCTTTCCAGGGCATCGCGATAATGACCGAGGGTTTTTTCTTTGCGGCGCTGCCGATCGCGGCCAACGCAAGATAAGTCCTTTCCACGCTGTCAAACTTTTTCCCGATCTCTGCTTCCCTGTCGATCAGCGCAGCGAACAGCTTTGCCCATTCGGCGCGGCCAAGCGGTGTCGTTTCCAGCCACTCAGCGTCGGGTAGGACAGGGATGCCGGCATCGGTCAAGGTCTTATACTGGCCATAGGCGGCATCGGGATTGGTCGAGGTGATGACCACCCCCGGATGCATGGCAATCACCAGTTCGTTATTGGTATTCCCGTCGATGCCTACCTGTTTGATCCTGCCCGTGCGGATGTGTTCGCGGACGATGGGGGCATTGACATATTGAAAGTTGCCGAGTCCCGTGATCCTGTCGGCTGCGCCGGCGAAATCCGCCAACCCGATATGGATCGAAGAAAGCACGGTCATCGACCGGACAGGAGTGTGGATCACCGGGATCCCCGGGCGACCGGCGGGCGGGGTCTGGCCTTCGTCCACCAGCAGGTAGCGCAGGGTATCGATCCGGCCCGCGGCCCGGTTCAGGATGCTGACTTCGCGGTAGCCATTGCGGTTGTCGATCCGGAAGCCATGTGCATATTTCAACACGGTATGACCGGCGGCGGGCCGGTCGATATTGGTGGAATTCGAATCCGTGGCGTGGCCGGCCGGTTGCTGTGACTGGCCACAGCCGAAGGCAAACAGGGTTACCAATAGGGAAAAACGAAGGAGGCCGGGGCTTCCGGGGTTTCTGGACATAGCGTCTTTTGCTTTTTTGAGGTGTCCAGCCTGCCTTTTACCCGAAAGCCGGCTGATGGATGATCCTGGCAGGTCTTCTGGCTTGTGCCGGGCCCGTATACCTTCCCATTCCGGTTTGGCGGAATAGTGGTTAGAAGTTGGACGGGACCCCAGACTGGCACTTACAGCTACGGGTATAGCGCCGGTTTCTCACCGGTCTTCCCTTTCAAGCCGCCAACGGCGGCACCAGGATCGTGGTAAAACTAATGCATTCTGCGCGAAAAATGGCGGCGGTCCGTCAAAAACGGACACGGAAACGCCGCCGGCGGCCCGTGTTGGTTCTCAGCTATTGATCTGCTGCTACCTATCTGACTGTTTTACGGCCCGCGAAGCGGGCCGTATTTTTTTGTAGCTTGCGGGCCAGCTTTGATCGAATAACATGAGTATCCGAAAAATTTTGTTGACGTCGCTTGGTGAAAAAAGATACCTGTCCCTTTTGTCCAACAGCTTCCAGCTTTTATATCCCACGGGAATGCTGGGCAAGGACTACCAGGATATCTACTTTCTTAAAAAATTCATCCGGAGCGGGGATTGGTGTATCGATATCGGCGCCCATCTGGGCTATTTTACGATGGAGCTCAGCCGGCTTGTCAAACCCGGGGGGAAGGTGTTTGCCGTGGAGCCGATGAGCAAGTTCAACAGCGTGCTGGGCAAGCTGCTGGCCTCACACAAGGCGCAGAATGTCACCTTATATCCTGTTGCCCTGGGCGGAGACGGTGAATTCGTCGAAATGGGTATCCCCGAGGTGGGTCAGAAAAAGCGTTTTGCTTATGCCCGGGTGATGGAATCCAGCCCGCAGCTGCAATATGTCGAATCGGAGAAAGTAAAGAACTGGCAGGGAGACCAGCTGTTCAAAGACATAACGAGACTCGACTTCGTCAAGTGCGATGTCGAGGGGCTGGAGTTCAAGGTCATGTCCTCGATGATCGGGACGATCCGGAAGTATCAGCCGATCCTGTTGTGCGAATTCTTCGACCGGGACGAACGCATCCGGTTGTTCGAATTGTTACAGTCGATGGGATATCAACTCTTCAAGCTTGAAGGCGGGAAATGGCGGGCGATCGACGTTTATGCGGAAGGTGGTGTCATCTCTCAAAACAATTACTTTATTCCCCCCGCCCGGCGCGAGCAATTTCGTTCGCTGTTTGCTTAAAGCGCGTAATTGACGGAGATGCCTGCAAAATAATTCCTGCCCGGCGCGACATTATAATAACGGCCGGCGGCCGCGTTGAAATCATTTCCCAGGCTATACTTTGTATTTCCGGCATTGTCGACGGCCGTATAGACATCGAACTTCAGCTTTCCCAATACCCGCCGGTAGCCCAGGCGGCCTCCCAGCAAGCTATATGATCCGGCAAAGGCCGTATTGGCATCGTTTAGTGCGACCCGGGTGGAATACGTATAGGTCATATTGAGGTATAGGCCTGCCCGCAGCGCCATATCCAGTCCCGTTACTACCAGCTGCGGCGGCACGCTGGGCAGGCGGTGGCCGGAGAAGCTGGACGTATCCTGGATGAAACTGCTGTAGTGGAAGTCATGCCAGGTGTCGCTGACAAAGACCCGCAGATCGGAAACAAACGCTTTCGGCTGATCGATGACCCGGTAAGAAAGAAAGGTCTCGAGCCCGTGCTGATCGGTACTGCCGGCGTTGACGGAATACATCACGCCGCTGGAATCGATCCGCTGAACGATGGCATTGCGGATATGGAAGGAAAACGCATCGATGTCGAAGAAAAGCCTTCCGTTGAGGAGGCTGCCGCGGGCGCCGAGTTCGTAGTCGATGCCGTCCTCGGGTTGAAGCGGGGGGCCTACGACGCCATTGCTTTTTTCTATCTCGGAAACGGTCGGTGTGGAAAAGCCGCGGGAGGCGCTTGCATAGACGGAAATGTCGGGAGTGATCCGCTTCAACAGGGCGATACGCGGTGCAAACTTGTTATCAAAGCGAACCGGAACCATCACCGGAGGTATCGAGGAGACGCGGGTGATATCGAGGGCCGACTTGTTGAAACTTCCGCCCAGGGTGAGTGTCCAGCCGTCCTGCATCCGAAGATCGGCCTGGGCGAAGGTGAACCAGGTCCAGTTGTTGAGTTTATCATCGGTTTGCAGTGCACCTTCGACGCCCAGCTTGTTGAGGTAGTCCCGGGTCTCGAAAAATCCTTTCTGTGCTTCGGCGCCGAAGTTGACCTGCAGATTACCGATACCCAGTTCACTCTTATACTGAAAGGCCGTCCTGCCGCCGAAATGCGGTTCCTGCCGGTATTCATAGACCCGGATGCCGGGGTTTGTGAAATCGGTGTAGGCGCCATAGACCGAACTCGTATTCTGCCAGTGGGCATTGAAATGATATTCGTTGCTGATGCCGGCCGTAAAATTCTTTTGGAAGATGGCGGCCTGCGCCTGGATCGCTCCGGGCTGGGTGCCGACGGGCGGCCGGGCCATCCTTGCGTTGGAGTCGTACTCGGCCTGGTTTAGCCCACCCGGCGTCTGATAGTAGAGGTCGCCATAGAGCATGTATGCATGGATCGTTTGTTTTTCGCTGGTCTTTATCTGTGTCTCCCAGGTGGCGATGTCGCGGCGCATCCGGGTCTGCTGGCGGTAGCCGTCGCTGGTCTGATGCGAATAGGCGAAGTGATTGCGATGGTCGTTGTCACCGGTTCGCAAGTCGACATTAAAGCTATTTGTCGCAAGGTGCTTTGTGTCGTAGGCATAATTGCCGGCCGTATAGTCCGCGCTGACCCCTTTTTCCCAAACCGCCGGCATCCCGCTGATGAGTACGGCGCCGCCGATGCCTGCGCCGTAGAGACTGCCGGCGGTTCCTTTAATGATCTCGAGAGACTGGATATTATAAAATCCCAGTTGATTGAGGTAGGTGTTGCCGCCGGGATCGGTGAGCGGGATCTCGTTCCAGTAGATCTTTATATCTCTGACCCCAAAGGGCGAGCGCAGACTGCTGCCGCGGATATTGAGGCGGTAGCTGCCGGGTGAACGTTCTTCCATACGGACGCCCGGGGCCATGTTCAGGGCCGGGAGGATGCTGCCGTTGCCAAAGCGGTTGAGAGCGGCTTTGTTGATGATGTTCACCGGTGCGCCTACTTCGGTCAATTTGCGGTTCTGTTCATATGCTTTTACGACAACCTCGGAAAGCGGCCGCGTATCGGATGAATCGGTCAAAAAGGAAGATGCAGGAAGATGCTGCGCTGACAGGGACAGGAAGCAGGAGGAAAGGATAAGCAGCAGGACGTAGTTTTTTTTCATCCGATAGGAATGTCAAAAATGGACCACAGGTCCATTGGCCGAAGGCCAGTTAATAATGATTTTACCAGGAGGGCTTATTTTTCCGGAAAAGCCCTCCGGCAAAACAAATTTAGGCTATCTTCAAATGGTTTATGAGTAAAAAGCAGCTGAATCTCTTCGATCTGAGCATGATCGTTGTCAGTTTGGTGATCGGCATGGGCATCTTTCGTACCCCCGCTGTGGCGGCGGAACGGGCCGGAACATCTTCGGTTTTCTTCCTGGCCTGGGGGATCGGCGGCGTTGTCGCCTTGTGCGGGGCGTTGACCTATGCGGAGATCGGTTCCCGTTATCCGGTTACCGGAGGTTACTATAAGATCTTTTCCCTTGGCTATCATCCTTCGCTGGCGTTTTCTATCAACTGTATCGAGTTGGTCTCCAACGCGGGTTCCATTGCCGCGGTGGGGGTTGTGGGTGCAGAATACATCGGGCATTTCTTTTATTCCGGGGAAGTGCCGCCGCTCTTCCGGGGTGGGGTGACGGCAGCGGCGGTCCTTGTTTTCTATGTCGTCAATCTGCTTGGGCTGAAGATGAGCAGCCGGGTGCAGAACGTGTTGACCATGATCAAGCTGCTGATGATCCTGACGCTGCTTGCGTCGCTGTTCGGATCGCATCCGATCCCGGCCCCGGCAAAGATGGCGGCGGCTCCCGATCCTTCGACAGGATTCTTCAAATTGCTGGGCTATGCCCTTGTTGCCGTCTCCTTTAGTTATGGCGGCTATCAGCAGACCATCAATTTCGGCGGCGAGGTGCAGCGGCCGGGCCGGACGATCCCCCGCGGTATCGGGATCGGCATCTTCATTATCATCACGGTCTATCTATCGCTCAACTTTGTCTATGTAAAGGTGATCGGATTCGAGAACCTGCGCGGGGCGGATTCCATTGCCGCACAGCTGATGCTGCATCTCTTCGGGCCGGTAGGCGATACGATCCTGCGCTGTCTGATGTTTCTTTCCGTCCTGGCCTATGTCAATGTTTCGGTGATGAGCAACCCGCGGGTGATGTATGCCATGAGTACCGAGGGCATCCTTCCTGCCGTTTTCCGGAAGACGACCCCGAAGCATGGGGTCATTCTCTGGAGCCTCACCGCATTTTCGGCGACCATCATCCTCAGTCTGGTGTTCACCACGGCCGTGGAGAAAATGATCAACTATACGATCTTCCTCGACAGTATCGCCTTTGTTTTTTCTTCGGGTACCATTTTTATTCTGCGGCGCCGGCGCATGGGGGAGGACCGGGAAATTTACCGCATGAAAGGGTATCCATGGATTCCGATTTTCTTCATGCTGGCCTACAGCTGTGTGACGGTCAGCATTGCCGTCAATGATCCCGGCGCTGCGGGATATTGCCTCCTGATCTTTCTTGGATTTTTCATTTTATATTTCATTCTGAAGTCGACCCTGCGGCCCGTGGCGCCGGCTTCCGAGCAATAGTATATGGACATTTCGTATATCATCAATGAACTGGGCGAGGACAGGGACAGGGGACGCCGGAGGCGTACCGGCCGAAGGCCAGACATAAGACAATTCCGGATCAAATTTGCAACATGGATATCTCTTATATAATAAACGAATTAGGCGAGGACAGGGAATTTTACTTCAATGCGGTCGCTCCGCCCATCATTCAGACCAGCAATTTCAAGGTCGACAAGGTCGACGAGCTGAGGGCGCTTTTCGAGGACGAATACAGCGGCTATCTGTACAGTCGCGGGATCAACCCGACCGTGGATATCCTGCGGAAGAAGCTGGCGGCGCTGGACGGGGCTGAGGACAGTCTTGTCTTTAACAGCGGTGCTTCGGCGATCTTTGCCGGGGTGCTTGCCAATGTAAAGGCCGGCGATCATATCGTATCGGTAGAAAAACCCTATACCTGGGCCCAGCGGATGTTCGACGTGATCCTTCCGCGGTTTGGGGTAACGACCACCTATATCGACGGCACCCAGATCGAAAACTTCGAACGGGCCATCCTCCCCAATACAGCGCTCATCTATCTTGAGTCGCCCAACTCCTGGGATTACAAGCTGCAGGATCTGAAGGCGGTGGCCGAATTGGCCCGGAGCGAAGGGATCGTGACGATCATCGATAACAGCTACTGTACGCCGCTGTACCAGCGGCCGATCACGCTGGGGATCGATCTGGCGATGCAAACCGCGACAAAATATATTGGCGGCCACAGCGATACGGTGGGCGGGGTGCTTTCCGGCTCTTCGGCGATGATCAAAAAGATCTTCGCCAGTGAATTCTCCAATACCGGCAGCGGGATCATGCCCTTTAACGCCTGGCTGCTGATCCGGGGACTGCGGACCCTGCCGGCCCGGCTGGACAGGATCACCCAGACGACGCGGAAGGTCGCCGCCTGGCTGAAGTCGCATCCCCGGGTGGAGGCCATCCTTTTTCCTTTTGACGAGTCATTCCCGCAATTCCAACTGGCGCGGCAGCAGATGCAGGGGGCGTGTGGCCTGTTGAGCTTCTATGTCCGGGCCCGTTCCCGGGATGAAATTGTAACTTTTTGCGAGTCCCTGAAACATATATTTATGGCGGTCAGCTGGGGTGGGCACGAGTCCCTGATCCTGCCCAAATGCGCATCGCTGACGGCCGCGCAATTCGATCCCGCGGTGAGGGAGCACCGGATGCTCCGGCTTTATACCGGGCTGGAAGAGGCGGATTATCTGATCCGCGATCTGGAACAGGCCTTCCTCACGGCGTGGTAGCGTTTATACCCCAGGCCGGGCCGGGCGTATAAACCGGATTCCCATCCGCTTTTTTTTATAAATTTGTCTCTATGAGCATGAAAAAACTACTGCTGCTAACCTTAACCCTGTCCTCCCTCTACTCACCCCTAACCGGTCTTGCCCAGGACAAATGGGATCTGCGGCGGTGTGTAGATTATGCTGTAGCCAATAATATCTCTGTGAAGCAAGCCGATGTACAGGCGCGGCTCGCCAAGCTGACGCTCGAGCAGAGTCAGTGGAACCAGATACCGACCCTGGGGCTGGGAAGCCAGTTCGGGGTTAAATCGGGGAACACGCAAAACCCCAATAATTTTACGCTCAGCACACAAACTTATGCGCTCAACAACTACCAGCTCCAGACCAGCGTCACCGCTTTCAACTTTTTAAGCCTGCGCCGTGCCGTGGAAGCGAGCCGGCTTTCCTGGCAGGCGGCCCTGGCCAATACGGACCGGACAAAGAACGATATCTCCCTGAACGTCGCCAACGCCTACCTGCAGGTAGTGCTTTCTATGGAACAGACCGAGGCCTCGCAACTGCAGCTACATCTCTCGCAAAACCAGCTGGACATCACCCGTAAACAGGTGAAGGCCGGCTCCCTGCCTGAACTCAACGCCGCGGAGCTGGAAGCCCAGGTGGCGCAGGACAGCGCGACCTATATCAACAGTAAGGGAAATATCCAGCTGAACATCCTGCAGTTGAAGGCCTATATGGACCTTGACGCGTCTTTTCCCTTCGATGTCTATGCGCCGCCGGTGGAGGATATCCCCATCGAGCAGATTGCCGATCTTCAACCGGAGGCTGTGTATTCCCTGGCGCTTGCCAACCAGCCGCTGCAAAAATATGATGCCCTCAACATCGCTTCCGCCCGCAAGACGGTAGCCAGCAACAAGGGAGCCATGTATCCCACGTTGTCGGTGATCGGGCAGCTCGGCGCCGGCTGGATCAGCAATTTCCCCGAACCCGATTTCAACAAGACCCCCCTGCTTAGTGTGGATACGCTGTATGCACTGCACCAGGTCGGCTCCAACGCCGTCTTTACACAGACCAACGTTGCGGTGGCAACGAAGCAAAAGCCTTTCTTTCCACAGCTGCGGCAAACGTTTAACCAATTCGTGGGGATCAATCTCAACATTCCGATCCTCCAGAACGGCACCCTGCATATCAACTATGCGAGGTCGAAGCTCAACCTCCGCAACCTCGAATTGCAGCGCGACCAGGACAACCTCACGCTCAAGCAGAATATCTACCAGGCCTACACCGCCGCTATTACGGCGCTCCAGAAATTCGAGGCCAACAAGATCTCGGTGACTGCCACCCAAAAAAGCTTTGAGTACTCGCAAAAGCGGTACAATGTCGGGATGCTGAACACCATCGATCTGCTCACCAATCAAAATAATTTTTTCAACGCCCGGATCAATCTCCTCAGCAGTCAGTTCGACTATGTCTTCAAAATGAAGGTGCTGGAATACTACAAGGGACTGGGTATAAAACTGACAAAACAATAACCTCATGAATAAACAAGTGCTTCGCATCATTATCATCCTTGTGGCCGTGATCCTGCTGATCGTCGTGCTAAAGGCGGCAGGCGCATTCGGAAAGGATGAAGGGACGCGTGTCTCCTCCGAAAAGGTCGTTCGCCGCAATATCACGGAGATTGTCCCGGCCAGCGGTAAGATCTACCCGGAGAAGGAGGTAAAGATCAGCCCTGACGTTTCCGGCGAAGTAGTGGAGCTTGGCATTACCCAGGAAGGCGACAGCGTTCACAAGGGCCAGATGCTGGCCAGGGTATATGCGGACATCCTCACCAACCAACGGGATCAGGCCGCGGCCCAGGTGAGTCAGCAACAGGCGCTTGTTTCCAACATGGAGGAACAGCTGCCGGGATTGAAGGCTTCGATGGAGACGGCCAAGAAGACCCTCGACCGTACAAAGCAGCTGCTCGATGAGAAAGTCGTCTCCGTCTCCGAATATGAGACGGCGGAAAATACCTATCGCACCGCAACAGCCAACTATATGGCTGCCCAGCAAAGCGTTCGCGGTAATGCCGCCGGCGCCACCAGCGCCCGGTACAACCTCGATGTCGCCGCCAAGAATCTGAGCCGGAGCACGGTGGTCTCCCCTATTGAAGGGGTCGTGTCCCTTTTGAGCATCAAGAAAGGCGAAAGAGTGGTCGGCAACTCGATGATGGCCGGCACCGAAATGATGCGGGTTGCCGATATGAGCAAGATCGAGGCCATTGTCGATGTCGGCGAGAACGATATCCCCAAGGTTCACCTCGGGGATTCGGCGCTGATCACGGTGGACGCCTACAATAACCGCAAGTTCAAGGGCCTCGTCACCCAGATTGCCAGCAGCGTAACCAATGCGGCCGGCGTTGCAACGACGACCGTATCGACCAATGACGTAACCAACTATAAGGTTCATATCCGGCTTTCCCCGGACTCGTATAAGGACCTGATCGATCCGGCCAGACCGAGAAACTTCCCTTTCCGGCCGGGGATGAGCGCCAGCGCGGATATCCAGACCAATACACACGCCAATGTCCTTGCCGTGCCGATCAATGCGGTCGCTGTACGGGAAAAGAACACGGACAAAGCCGTGGTGGGTAATTCGGATGAATCGGGCAGCGACAATAAGAACGAGACCAAGGTCAACACCGCCAATTCACAGGATCTCGATGAGGTTGTTTTCCTGCACCAGCCGGGCGACACTGTCCGCAAAGTGAAGGTTCGCACGGATATCCAGGACATCAATTATATCGAAGTGGTCGACGGCGTGAAAGAGGGGGATGAGGTGATCACGGGTCCTTACAGCGTCGTCAGCAAGACGATGAGAAGCGGGATGCGGGTGAAGATCGTACCAAAAGATAAATTGTTTGAAGCAAAGAAAAACTAAACGATGGGCATGCGTTTCGGGGTGATCGGTAGCGGCAGCTGGGCAACAGCGCTGGCCAAAATTTTGACGGATAACCGGCAGTCTGTCGGCTGGTGGGTGAGGAGTGAGGCGAGTATCCGGCATATCCAGGCCAGGCATCACAATCCACAATATCTCCCTTCGGTTTATTTCGATACGAGTCTGTTGGCGATGAGCGATGACCCTGCGGCGGTGATCGCGGGTGCCGACTGCGTCGTGATGGCGGTTCCTTCGGCGTATACCGCGGCAACGTTGGAAGGACTGGACCGGAAGGCGTTGGAGGGGAAGATGGTGCTTTCGGCCATAAAGGGGATCCTGCCGGAACAGAACCTTTTGTTGAATGAATATCTGGGCAGGGAGTTCGGTTTTTCCATCGCGGATTACTATACCGTGATGGGCCCTTGCCATGCGGAGGAGGTTGCGGCCGAAAAGCTCTCCTATCTTACTTTTTCGGGTCAGGATGAAACCTCTACGCGCGAACTTGCGTCTTATTTTACGACGGACTACCTCAATACCGTTACCAACCAGGATGTTTATGGTGTGCAGTATGCGGCGGTTTTGAAGAATATCTATGCGCTTGGCGCGGGTATCGCGCATGGGCTCGAGTATGGGGATAATTTCCTCAGTGTGCTGATCGCCAATTGTGCGGATGAGATGGCGGGTTTTCTGCAAAAGGTGGGTATCCGGCATGCGGGGGTGGTTGGGGTTCATGAGGGGCCGGATGATCCGGTGTCGCACAAGCGGCAGGCGAATTACGCCGCATCGGTCTATCTGGGCGATCTGCTGGTCACCTGTTATTCACTGTACAGCCGCAACCGGACCTTTGGCAATATGATCGGCAAAGGATACTCCGTGAAGTCGGCGCAATTAGAGCTGAATATGGTTGCGGAGGGGTACAACGCCAGCAAGTGTATTTATTTGATTAACAAGGATATAAAAGCGGAAATGCCGATAGCAGGGATCATCTACCGGATATTGTGGGAAAATGTTAAGGCCGGTAGTGGATTTAAACAAATTGAGCCGTATCTTGTCTAACAAGAAAGGCCAAGGGCCTTTCGGCCAGAACCGAGCGAAGCGAAGGTTCCGGCCAAGGAGGAGCGGGACGGAGCAGCTCCGACGAAGGCCTCCAGATATTAGAGGATAATATTTGCGCCGAAGGCGCAGAGGAAAACGTAAAACTTAAAATTATGCCTTTCTCCTTCCAGGGTTTTGGTGCTGTGGCCATCCTTACGATGGTGCTCATTCTGGCGGCGGCCCAGGGGATAGAGTATTTGAAATCTCACAGACGGCATCATTAATACACCGAAGTAATCATCTTTTTTATTTTGTGAAGTTCTGGGTTACTAATTAAATTAGTAGCTTTGTGAAGTTAACTTGTTGCTATGGAGGATAGGGCAAAATATTCAAGAGTTGGCTATACAAGGGACCAGATCGATAAGATAGGTAATACCATCATTTATTTAGCCCAATACATAAACGACCTGACCAAAACGAAGGTCCTCAAGATATTGTTTCTTCTTGAAGAGGCTTCCATCAAAACTACAGGTCAGCCGTTCATAGGAATAAATTTTCAGCTTTGGAAGCTAGGGCCTGTTGCGAAAGATGTCTTTATTGATCTTTCTTCGGACGAATCTCCGGCATTACTCCATTCTTACCTCGAAAGAGATCCGGCTGACAATAAGATATTTAGAGCAAAAGTGCCTTTTAACAATGATGAATTCAGTGTGAATGATCTCAGATTGATGGATACCATTATTGAATTTGTCAAGGATAAGCCGGCTGCCTATCTGATCAAACACACTCATGGCCCCAATTCGTTATGGAGAAGATCGGCCATCCAATATGGTGTATTGGAAGCGCTCGAAAAGGAGTTGGTCAATAGCACTGAATACGAGGTAGATTTTTCATTGTTGTTCCCCAATCCGTCCTATTTGTCCGAGAGGTATGCGGAGTCCAGGGAGAATCTTCAATTTATAAGGACATTAAAAGACTAAAGGTGTTTCTCCCGGGTCAGATCCTCTATTTCAATTCCTTTCAATTTAAGAATGGCGATACTCCAAAACCCAAGTACTTCATTGTGCTTGCCAGGGTGAAGGAAGCTGTTATAGTCGCCTCGCTGCCTACGAGGACCAATCTAGTACCCTCCTTTGTAAAGACTGATCATGGATGCATAAATATTGATGAGCGTTGTTATAATAGCTATCTATTTGAGAAGCATAGAGTTGTTGGAGAAAAGGGGTTTGCTTTCGACATGCCTACTTTTATTTACGGCGACCAGGTCGAAGACTACGAGCAAGCTCTTTTTGAATCCAATTACATGGAAGGGATAGACTATGTGATCCTTGATATTCTTGTTAAAAAGGAGTTTGACGCAATCATCCATTGCTTCAGGAATAGCAATAGTGTCCGATTCAAGATTAAAAAGATGATCGGCTGATCTTACTTCGATTGCGTATCAAAGAACAGGTCCGCGGCGATCCCGTCCGCGAGTAATTTCCCCTCCATTGTCAGTTGAAGCCTTTCTTCCGCCAGCCGGAGATGCGACCCTATTATATGCTTCTCCGCCCGTTGCCGTAGTTGGGCGGCGCGCTGGGGACCGAAGCGGTGGGCGAGTGTCTGCAGATCGATGCCTTCCAGGGTTCGCAGCGAGATCATGATATATTCGTTGACCTGCTGGTCGGGCGTCAGGATCTCTTTTTCGGTTACCAGGCCGGGTGCGGCGATATATTGGGCGTTGTTGGCGACATTCCATTCGCGTGAGACGCCGTTGTAGGAGTGTGCGGATGGGCCCAGCCCGAGATATTTTTTCCCCTGCCAGTAGGCGGAATTATGGCGGCTCCGGTGGCCCGGCTGCGCGAAGTTGGATATCTCGTAATGTTCGTAGCCTGCGGCGGCCATCCAGTCCATCAGCAGCAGGAACTGCCGAGCCTGGTCATCGGGGCTGACCTCCGCCACCTGATGGCGCCGGATCAGGGTGTCCAGGGCAGTCCGGGGCTCCACGGTCAGTGCATAGCAGGATAGGTGTGGGATCCCCAGGCCGATGGCCCGCTCCACGTTTTGCTGCCAATGGCTGTCGGGGAGGGTTGGCCCGCCATAGATCAGATCGATGCTGATATTGTCTAACCCTTCCTCCTGCGCCAGCCCGATACAGTCCAAGGCCTGACGCGCATCATGCGCGCGGTTCATCCAACGGAGGTCTTCCTCGAAAAACGACTGGACGCCAATGCTGAGGCGATTGATCCCGGTTTCCCGCCAGGACCGCAGGCGGGCCGTTGTAATATCATCCGGGTTGGCCTCGAGAGTGACCTCGGCGCCGGAGACGAGCGGATAGAGGGCGCGCAGCTGTTGCAGAATGGTCGCTATCTCCTCCGTGGCGAGCAAGGAGGGAGTGCCGCCCCCGAAATACACCGTCTCGATCGGCTCGGCTTCGAGATAATCCTTTCTTGCCGCTATTTCCTTCAATAAAGCGGAAATAAAATCGTTTTTACGGTTCAGTGACGTGGAAAAATGGAAATTGCAGTAGTGACAGGCCTGCCTGCAAAACGGAATATGAAGATAGATACCTGCCATCAATGACAAAGGTACGGCGATATAGTCGCACAATCTTATGGGTTCTCTGTCTGCTTCCGCTTGGCGGATGGGCGCAATATGTCCTGCGGATTGAGCCCGTCGATAAAGATCCCGAGTTCATCCGGACAAAGTTGGGGATCACCACCAGTTTTCGAAGCCGGGAGGTCTGTACCGAATACATCTATAACCTGATCCCCCTTTTACAGGCAAAAGGCTATTTCACCGCGTCGGTGGATACCGTCAGCTATGGTCCGGCGTCGGCAACCCTGCGGCTTTTCCTGGGTCATGCCTGGCGCTGGGCGGCCATCGACACCCGTCGGGTGGACCCGACCCTGCTGGCGGCCGTGGCCTGGAACCCGAAGACCTTTTCCCACCGGCTGCTGGACTTCCGGCAATTCGAGAACCGTCAGCAGCTGATGCTCGACTACCTGGAAAACAACGGCTATCCTTTTGCGCGGGTCAGCCTGGACAGCGTCGCGCTGCGGGACTCGGGAGAGGTATCGGCCGTTCTCCAGGTCGATAAGGGGCCGCTCTACAAGATCGACAGCATCCGCGTGTATGGAACGGCGAGGATCTCCACGGAATTCCTGCAACGCTATCTCAATATTCCCGTCGGAAGCATTTATCGGAAGGACAGGCTGGAGGCGATAACCAAAAAACTGCTGGAGCTGGCCTATGTGCAGGAGCAGCAACCCTGGAACCTGACCATGCTTGGCGCGGGGTCTATCATCAACCTTTATCTGAAGCCAAAAAAGAGCAGCCAGATCAATGCCCTTGTGGGTTTTCTGCCCAGCAGCGATCCCACGCTCGGCAATAAGATCCTCGTCACCGGCGAGGCGACCATCGCCCTGAAGAACGCCCTCGGCAACGGGGAGTCGATCGGGCTCAACTGGCAGCAGTTGCAGGCCGGCTCGCCCAGGCTCAACCTGTTGTTCAACCAACCCTATCTCTTCCATTCCCCCTTTGGGCTGAATGCGACCTTTGATCTGTACAAGCAGGACTCTTCCTACATCAACGTCAACCTGACGGTGGGCGCCCAATACGCGCTTTCGGCCAATCAGAGCGGATCGGTCTTTATCCAGGAGGCGAGCTCGAGTCTGCTGAATGTGGATACCCTTTCGATCATCGCGTCACATGCCCTGCCGGCGACGGCCGATATCAATGCGGTGAGCATCGGGATGACCTATGACCTCAACAATACCAACTATCGGTTCAATCCGCGGAGCGGCAACGAGCTTAGCTTCCTGGGTTCGGTGGGGACCAAGACCGTCAAGGAAAATTCGCTGATCGCCCAGCTGAAGGACCCCAATGATTCGAGCTTTAATTTTGCTTCGCTGTACGACACGGTGAAACGGCATTCCTATGAATTCCTGGCCAAGCTGGCGGCGGCGCATTATTTCCCGCTGAGCCGCGCATCCACCCTGAAGCTGGGTATCAATGGCGGGGTCTTCAGCAGTCCCAAGACCTATCGCAACGAACTGTTCCTCCTCGGCGGCTACCGGCTTCTGCGGGGATTCGATGAACAAAGTATCCTTGCGTCCCAGTATGCGGTGGGCACCTTTGAATACCGGTATCTGGTAGGGCTCAATTCTTTTCTCTTCACCTTTCTTGACGTCGGATGGGCTAAGAACGATGTGCCGGGATATAACCTGAATAACACGTTTATCGGGACGGGGCTCGGGATGGCCTTTGAGACAAAGGCGGGGATCTTTAATATTTCGTATGCGTTGGGAAAACGGGATGATACCAACTTCAATTTTCACGACGCGAAAATTCACCTGGGGTATGTGAGCTTTTTTTAAGTGGATACCCGCTATTTTTGCCAAGCCTATGCATAAAGCCTTTTTGTTGTTTTTTTGTTTGCTGATACTAACCCGGGCCGGGGCGCAGACGGATACGGCCAAGCCGCAGACCGTGCAACCGGACTCTCCTGTCGTCCGGCTTACCTATGCCGACTCGGTGCGGCGTGATTCAGTCGCCCGGATACGGCGAGCCCGCCGCGACTCGATCCGGTTGGTCAGGCTGGCTATGAAAAGGGACTCGATCGCCGCCGTACAAAGAGATTCGGCCAGCCGAGCAGCGGTCGCTAACAGGGCCGCGGCCAATCCGGTGGCGGCCAACACTGCCGCTGCGAAGAAGGATTCGCCGGTGGTGCGACCTGCCGCCGCAGGCCCCCCCGCGCGGCCGCCGGCCGTCCGGGAAGGGCCGCCGGCCTTGGTTTTCTGGCAGCACGTGCTGGGGATCAACACTTCCTTCAATTTTACCGGCAGGCCCGTGGTGGAGATCTTCGAGATCCATCATTCCGACTCCAAGGACGGCTTCTTCTATTTACTGGTCGGTATCCTCTTCTACTTCGCGTTGGTGCGCATCTTCTTCGAGAAATACTTCAGCAACCTGATGACCCTGTTCTTCCGGGTCTCGCTGCGGCAACAGCAGATTCGTGAGCAGGTGCTGCAGACCCCGCTCCCTTCTTTGCTGCTCAATATCCTCTTTATCATCAGCGGAGGACTGTATGCCTGCTATCTGTTGCACTATTCACGGTTTGGCGAGGGGATCCGGTTCTGGGTACTCTACCTGTATTGCATGGCGCTGCTTGCGGCCATCTACCTGGTCAAATTCGTCGTGTTGAAATTTACCGGCTGGGTGTTCTCCATCTCCCGGGCGACCGATATTTACATCTTTGTCGTCTTTTTGGTGAACAAAATGCTGGGAATTTTTCTGCTTCCGTTCTTGATCTTAATCACTTTTTCGGGTGATCAGCTTCGTGAAGTTCTTATAACTATCTCATTGGCAATGGTCTTTGTACTATGGGCGTACCGGGCCCTGGCTGGTTACCGGCCGGTGAGGAACGAAATAAAACTAACGCCGTTTTACTTTTTTTTGTACCTTTGCGCCTTCGAAATAGCACCACTTTTATTGATTTACAAGGTGTTGTTGGCATATTTGGAAAAAGTGTATTAAGTGCGCCGTATCCAAAAGTGTATTAATTTTGCTAATCCAGAGGGGGAACTCATGATTAAAAACGGGGATAAAAAAAGGATTTTAATCACACAACCCAGACCTGAAACAGACAAGTCACCGTATTTTGAGCTAGCCAAAAAATACGACGTCGAGCTTGCGTTTCATCCTTTCATCCGCCTGGAGCCAATCCCTGCCAAGGAATTCCGCAAGCAGAAAATAGATATTGCTCTGTTTAGCGCGGTCATCTTCACCAGCCGGAATGCCATCGACCATTTTTTCCGCATTTGCGAGGAAATGAAGGTCATTGTTTCCCAGGACACCAAATATTTCTGTATCACGGAGGCTGTCGCCCTCTACCTTCAAAAGTTCATTCTTTACCGGAAGCGGAAAGTATTCTACGGGGCGGATGGTCTGAACAAGAGCATGTTCGACGTGATCAACAAGCACAAGGAGAACGAGAAGTTCCTCTATCCGTGCAGCGAGAACCAGCAGGATAACGAGATCGTGAATTGGCTGAAGAATAACAATTGCGGTTTTGCCACACCCTTTATGTACCGGACGATCAGCAACGATCTGAAGGGCGTTCTCAGCGACAGCGAATACGATATCATCTGTTTCTTTACACCGAGCGGGGTTAAAAGTCTTTTTGACAACCTTCCCAAGTTCAAGCAAAACGGTACCAAGATCGGCGCCTTCGGCAGCAATACTTCCCGTGCTGTCGAAGAACACGGTCTGACCCTCGATATCAAGGCTCCGCAGCCGCAGGCTCCCTCCATGGTCTCGGCGCTGGAGAAATACCTTTCCGTTACCATCAAGAAAAAATAGTCCTTCCCTGCCCCCAAGTTCGAGCGGGGCCCAAAGTTTGCAGCATTCAACATGACCAGCCCGGTCGTATAATTATGAGTCGTCCGAACCGTCTTGCCAGCGAGACAAGTCCTTATTTACTGCAACATGCCCACAACCCGGTGGATTGGTACGCCTGGGGCGAAGAAGCCCTGGAGACTGCCCGTCGGGAAGACAAGCCCATCCTGGTGAGTATCGGTTATGCCGCCTGTCACTGGTGTCATGTGATGGAACGGGAAAGCTTTGAAGATGCCGAGACTGCGCGTTTTATGAACGAGCGGTTTGTGAATATCAAGATCGATCGCGAGGAGCGGCCCGATCTGGATCATATTTATATGGATGCGGTGCAGGCCATGACGGGGAGCGGCGGCTGGCCGTTAAACGTCTTTCTTACCCCCGAGGGCAAGCCTTTTTATGGCGGGACCTATTTCCCGCCCCGGTCCTTCCCCAACCGCAACAGCTGGCGGGAGGTACTGACGGGCGTCTCCACAGCCTTTCACGATCGCCGGGCCGAAGTAGAGCAACAGGCGGAGAACCTGACCCGGCATGTTGCGACGACGGGCGGCTTCGATATCGGGATCGATAAGGCGGATGCCGGGGCTGCGCCGGTCTTCACTCCCGAAACCCTGCAGCAGGCCAGGGACCAGCTGCTGGCGTCAGCGGACAAGGAGGAAGGCGGTTTTGGCGGGGCGCCTAAATTTCCGCAGACCTTCTCCATCCGGTTCCTGCTCAATCACTACTATTTCACCCGGGACAGGGCTGCGCTGGACCATGCCTGTCTCAGCCTGGATAAAATGATCGTTGGCGGGATCTACGACCAGTTGGGTGGTGGTTTCGCCCGATACTCCACCGACCGGGAATGGCTGGTGCCTCATTTTGAAAAAATGCTATATGATAATGCGCTGCTGATCACTGTGCTTAGTGAAGCCTATCAGCTGACGCATAAGCCGCTTTACCGGGAAGCGATCGAACAATCGATCGCTTTTATTGACAGGGAGTTGAGTAATGTGGAAGGAGGTTTTTATTCCTCGCTGGATGCCGATAGTGAAGGAATAGAAGGAAAATATTATATATGGGATAAGGCGGAGATCGACGTTGTTCTCGGCAGTGATGCCGCGGTGTTCAACTCTTTTTATGGTGTGACGACGGAGGGCAATTGGGAAGGCAGCAACATTCTTACCCGGCAGGTGGAAATTCCCCAGGGACCAACGCGGGAGACGCTGGAGGCGGCCCGGCAGCGGCTGTTGAAGCATCGGTCCGGCCGGGTCCGGCCGGCGCTTGACGACAAGATCCTGCTTGGCTGGAATGCCCTGATGAATATCGGGCTTTCAAAGGCTTATGCGGCTCTTGGCGAGGAGCGTTACCGGGAAATGGCGATTGCGAACATGCATTTTATCCGGCATCGGTTCAAGGGGGAGGGGATCCATTTCTACCATCATGCGTATAAGGGGGAAGCCCGGGTTCCGGCCTTTCTGGACGATTATGCCGCGCTGATCGGCGCCCTGTTGCAGCTGCAGGAGATCACGGGAGACAGCGGTTACCTGGAGGAGGCCAGGGATATTCTGCGGTTTGTGACCGATCATTTCAGCGAACCCGAAACGGGGTTCTTTCTTTACACTCACGACGGGCAGAAAGATATCCTTTTACGCAAAAGAGAGATTTACGATGGAGCCACGCCATCGGGAAATTCCATGATGGCAAGCAATTTGTTATATCTGGGAATCGTGTTCGACGAAAAGGATTGGATTCAGCGTGCCGGCGGGATGGCAGCAGCCCTTCACCGGCCGGTCGTTAGCTACCCGGGGTCTTTTGGCGTTTGGGCAACCATCGTTCAGGCCCTTACGTATACTATTCCGGAGGTAGTTATTACCGGCCAGCGGCCGGAAAATGCCCGGAAGGAGTTTCTAGCGCACTTGATTCCTTACCGGGTTTTCCAGTCTTCACAGGCTGAAAATACCCAATTTCCCCTATTGAGGGACAAGCCGGCAGGTCAGGATCCCCTGATCTTTGTGTGCCAGGACTACGCTTGTCAACTCCCTGTGAATGAAGTCACTACAGCAATCCGTCTCGTCGAAAATGTGCATAAAATCAAGGTTCAGAATGTACAATAATCCGTCACCGGTGGCGTTTAATACCTTAGCATCTGGAAACCAGGTTAAAGCGTATAATCAGCCGGTCAAAACCAAGGAAACGATCGGCGGGGTGCTTTGACTTTCGAAAAAATAATTTTAAACTTGTAGCGAGATGTTGTCAAAAGACTTTTTTTGCCCAATACCCTTTAATATTATGAAAATGAAAAACCTATCCGTTTTAATGGCCTGTTTTGCCCTCTTTATGGCAACGGGCTGTAAACTAGGTGGAAAATCCGGCAAAGGATTACAGGACAATGGTCAGCTACATGGCGTAGCTCCCGCAGGTGCGTACAATCTTTCCAAACCTCCAGGCATGGTCTATATCCCACCGGGAACCTTTCATATGGGTCCCAGTGATGAGGATATGAACTATTCCTATACTGCCCGTAACAGGCAGACTTCGATCAGCGGTTTCTGGATGGATGCTACCGAGATCACCAATAACGAGTACCGGCAGTTTACCAACTGGGTGAGGGATTCGATCGCTGCAACCCTCATGCAGTATGGCAAGGATGTCGATGGTCGTTTCGCGATCGACTGGAAGAAGGCGGCCACCATCAAGTGGGGTGACAAGGCGACGATCGAAAAGATCAATGCCATCATCGTTACTCCTGAGAACCGCATCTTCGGGAAGAAAGAGATCGATCCTGCCAAGCTGGAGTATCATTCCGAAACTTTTGATCTGAAAGAGGCTGCTGCCAAGGGAAACGAGGGCAAGCCCCGCAGTCAGTTCATCCGCAAGCATAATGTCAAGGTTTATCCCGACACCCTGGTGTGGATCCGTGATTTCAGCTATGCGTATAATGAGCCCATGACCAAACGGTACTATTCCCACCCAGCTTTCGGGAACTATCCCGTCGTTGGGGTCAACTGGAGCCAGGCCACCGTATTTTGCGAATGGCGCACCAACTATCTGAATGCTTATCTCGAGAGCAAGAAAATGGCCACCGAGTCCAGCTTCCGTCTGCCGACCGAAGCGGAGTGGGAATATGCAGCCCGTGGCGGCCGCTCTCAGTCGATGTACCCCTGGGGTAACTACTACCTTAGAAATAAGCGTGGTTGTCTCCTCGCCAACTTCAAGCCCGGCCGTGGTAACTATCCCGAAGATGGGGGTTTCTATACGGTACGTGCGGATGCTTACTGGCCTAATGATTTCGGTCTGTATTGCATGGCAGGGAACGTCGCAGAATGGACTTCTTCCTTCTATTATGAAGGCGCCTATAATTTCCAGCACGACATGAACCCCGACATTCGCTGGAATGCCAATGACTCCGATCCTCCCCGTATGAAACGTAAGGTCATCCGTGGCGGTAGCTGGAAGGATGTGGGCTTGTACCTGCAGACCAGCGCCAGGACGTACGAGTACCAGGACACTTCCAAGTCGTATATCGGCTTCCGCTGTGTGATCGATCTGTCGCCGACTGTGACCAATAACCGTCGATAGGCATCCGGATTATCTTTATCGAGTGTTAAAATATTTATCGTAGAAGTCACGTTTTTAATTATAGAGAAAAGAACTCAACAGGAAGCCGTTTTCCATAACCCTTTAAAATCCCTTTAAAAACAATTTAAAAATTAATCACTATGAGCGCTGGAGTATCAAAATCTACCGAGAGACTTATCAATATCATCGTGTGCGTTGGCGCGGCTGTCGTTATCTTCGGCGCCCTTCAAAAGATCCTGCACACTGCGTTGGCCGACTTTTTCCTTACCGCGGGTCTGCTGACGGAAGCCCTTATCTTCCTCATCTATGCGTTCCTGCCGCCTCCCGGTGGTGAGATGCATGCCCTGGTAGAAGCGCTTCCTAAACTGGCCGGCAGCGGTCCTTCCGGTAACCCGGCTCTGGAGAAAATGGACAAGATGCTGCAGGACGCCGATATCACTCCGGCAAACCTTACCAAGCTGAGCGACGGTTTCAAGAAGTTTGGCACTACTGTAGAAAAGATCAGCGACGTCTCGGGCGCCCTGTCTGCCACTACGGACTATACGAACAAGACCAAGGAAGCGGCTCTGGCCCTGGACAGCATGAAAGGTGCTTATCAGAACGCGACCAATACGATCACCAGCTTTAATGCTGCTGCTGACAGCACCAAGCAATTCCATTCTCAGGTGCAGGTTCTGACCAAGAACCTGGGTTCGCTGAACGCCATCTACGAACTGGAACTGCAGGATACCAACAATCACCTGAAGGCCATGAACAGTTTCTACGGCAACCTGGTGAAGGCTTCCGAAACGATGCAAGGCAGTGTAGCCGACGCTAAGAAAACACAAGAGCAGATCGCTCTGCTGGCCAAGAACCTGGGTAATCTTAACCATGTTTATGGCAACATGCTGAGTGCCATGCAAGGCCGCCAGGCTTAATATAAGCCACTGCCTGAGCCCGTTTTTTCCGGCCCGCATGAACACAATATGAAAAACTATTATAACCAGCACAATTAATTACTGACCCATGTCTCTCCCAAAAGAACCGAGGCAGAAGATGATCAACATGATGTACCTGGTACTGACCGCGCTGCTCGCGCTGAACGTATCGGTGGAAGTGTTGAACGCCTTCAAGACCGTCAATCATAGTATCGAAAAATCCAATTCGGTCATCGACGAAAAGAATAAGCTGACCTACGACGCGTTCGCCCGCGAAGTGAACGATCAACAGACAATGGCCAAAGCCAAGGTTTGGCAGCCTTCCGCGCTGCAAGTACAAAAGTTATCGGCAGATCTCTCCATTTATCTTGATCAGCTGAAGGAAAAGCTCATCGCCGAGTCTTCTCCCAAAGTGAACAAAGAAGGCAAAAGAGAATTTGCGGACGGTAACCTGGATGCTGCTACCCGTCTGATGGACAAGGACGGTGAAGGCCCTAAACTGTACGCAAAACTGAAACAATATCGTCTCGACCTGCTGGGCGTTATCGACCCTTCCAAGTTCCCCAATGAGTCCGATAAGACCAAGGATGACCTGAAGAAACAGCAGGATGAGTTTGCTCACCGGCTGCCGTTGGATACGCGTATCCCGCCCTCCGAGTCAGGCAACACTGCTATCAGCAGTGATAGCGGCAAGAACTGGACTGTCCGGTACTTCCATATGACCCCCACCATCGCCGCTCTGACCATCCTCAGCAAGTTCCAGAGCGATGTGAAGAACTCCGAGTCGCAGGTTGTAGATTTCCTGCACAAGCAAGTCGGCGAGGTAAAGGTTATATTCGACAAGTTCGAACCCCTGGTATCCCCCAGCGCAACCTACCTGATGCCGGGTGACATACTGGAAGTAAAGGCTGGTATCGGCGCCTTCAGCGCTGCAGCAAAGCCCAAGATCTATATCAACGGATCCGTCCAGACCGTAGGCGATGATGGCACCGCTGACTGGAAATCCCCGGTCAATTCTACCGGTAACGTCAACGTAAAGATCGAGTATACCAAGCCCGACGGCAGCATCGGGACGATCACCAAAGACGTGAAATATACCGTAGGTCAGCCTTCCGGCGCCTCCGTTTTCCTCGAGAAAATGAATGTTCTCTACGTCAAGGAAGAGAACCCCATCAAGATCTCCGGGGGTAGCGTCGGCCGCGAAAAGGTACATGTTAGCTTCACCAATGGGGAGATCACCCATGGTGACGGCGACGAATGGATCGCCGTCCCGACGACTCCGGGTATGGGCAAGATCATTGTCGACGCCGACGGAAAGAAAACGTATTTCGATATGCGCGTCAAATACCTGCCGAACCCGACCGGTTTCGTAGGTGGCAAGACGGGTGGTGGGATCTCCGCTGCCGAGTTCAAGGCCAATGGCGGGATGATCGCCAAGCTGGATAATACGGAGTTCATCTCCCCCTTCAAAGTGGTGAGCTACAAGGTAGCTGCCCTGGGCGGACCGATCTCTGCTTACCGTGAAGCTAACAACGAAGGTAACCGATGGTCAGGCGCTGCCGCTTCGCTGATCAGCCAGGCCGGTCCCGGTACCAACGTATTCTTTGACAACGTCCGGGTTGTGGGTAAGGACGGTCGCGTTCGCGAACTCCCTCCCATGGTCTTCAACCTGAAATAAGTTTTACCAAACCTGTCCGCGCGAGCGGACAGGTTTAAATAAAAAAGAGATGAAGAAGCATTTTATCAGATTATGTATGCTGGCGATGGCGGTCCTGATCGTGACCGGCAATGTCGATGCGCAGACAAAGAAGCGTACAGTGAAAAAGAAGGCGCCCGCGAAAAAGACAAACATCGCAAAGAACAAGCCGGCCGATGCTACCGTCGCTCCTGCCAAGGATACGACGGCAAAGCCGGTAGCCGTTCTGGATGCGGACATCAAGCTGGATACTCCCCGCCGGTCTCTCCGCAACGATGCGATCATCGAGCGTAATCTGGTAAAGGATCGTACGCCTCTCCCTTACGAGCATATCCGCGAGGATGATGCCGTTTACCGTCAACGGGTATGGGAGGAGATCGACGTACATGAGAAAATGAACCTGCCATTTGTTTACAGGGCAACTGAAGACAATGGCAACCAACGCTTTATTAATATTCTGCTGAATGGTATCAAAGCTGGTCAGATCACGGCCTTCGATCCGATCGATGACCGGTTCACCACGCCGATCACCTTTAAGCAGATTGCCGGTAACGTTGTGGCAAAACCACACATTGTACAGGTGCCTGATCTCGACAAGGACCCCGACGGCTCCAAAGGCCTGATGCGGGATACTTTGATCCAGGAAGAGTTCAACCCCGATGATATCGAGCGCTACCAGATCAAGGAAGAGTGGGTATTCGACAAGGAATCCTCCCGGCTGCATGTCCGTATCCTGGGCATCGCTCCTGAGAAGACCGTTCGCAACGCCGATGGTTCTTTCCGCGCCGTAAACACGATCTTCTGGGTGTACTATCCTGATCTGCGTCCGCTGCTGGCCCGCTATGAAGCTTACAATGGTAAGAACTTCGGGGCGAGGATGAGTTGGGAAGAGCTGTTCGAAAGCCGGATGTTCTCCGCCCGCGTGGTGAAATCCAGCATCGACAATCCTGGCGATCAGCCGATCGACTCTTATATCAAGGACCCGATCCTCCGTTTGCTGGAGGGGGATAATATCAAGGAAAAGATCTTCAATTACGAACAGGATCTCTGGTCGTACTAAGCTGCAAAATATTCAGATGAATCGAGGCCCCACTTTTAACCGGTGGGGCCTTAATCGCAAAAAAAGCCGCAGGCTTTTTCAAAGACAAAAGAGATAAACGATGAGGCCCCACTTTTAACCGGTGGGGCCTTAATCGTTTTAGCAATGCAACGACTCTGCAACAAGTTTGCGTTGCTCAAATAAGTAACTATAAATTAATTAGTTATTCCCGAAAAAAATTTTTAAAAATACCCAATATCGGGTATTGTCGAATAGATTTCTTTTACTATTTTTACAACGGTTTTTCATAGGATATTGGATTTTAAAAACGGGGCTGGATGTCTATCCGGGCCCCTTTTTTTATGCCTGTTCCTGAAGGCAGCAAGTTTTACTCATTCCCGCTCATTAACAACCCAAAAAGGGTCCTTACCGGTTGGTTTCTACGACATTTACGGCTGTTTTGCGATGCCTTTACGGGCTTTCCCGGGAGAGCTTTCCGGCTGATGCTGGTCGTCTTTTAGGGGCGGGTGGTGGATGGGTCTTGAGGCGCGTCCAGTACGGTAAAATGCGCGCGGATGAGTTTGGCGCGGGTGGGGCCGATGACTTCGGAGAGCTCCTCCTCGCTTACCTGGCGGATCTTATTGACGGATCGAAACCGTTTCAGCAGCAGATCGGCCGTCTTCTTCCCGATGCCTTCGATATGCTCGAGCTCATTGGTAAACGTGCCCCGGCTTCGCTGCTTGCGGTGAAAGGTGATGCCAAAGCGGTGTACTTCATCGCGGATACGGCGGACCAGATGCAGGCTCTCGCTGTTATAAGGGAGTTTGATCGATTCGGTATCGCCGGGAAAAAAGATCTCTTCTTCATTTTTCGCGAGGCCGACGACGGTCATCATCCCGGTGAGACCCAGGTCGGTGATGCTTTCCATCGCCGCACTCAGCTGGCCCTTGCCGCCATCGATGATCACCAGCTGCGGCATGGACTGCTTTTCTTCCATCAGCCGTTTGTAGCGGCGATGGACCACTTCTTTCATCGTGGCGAAGTCATTGATCCCCTGTACGGTCTTCACATTGAAATGCCGGTAGTCTTTCTTGCTTTCGACTCCATCGCGGAAGCAGACCATCGCCGAGACCGGATAGCTTCCCTGGAAATTGGAGTTGTCGAAGCACTCGATATGAACCGGCAATTCAGAGAGTTGCAGATCCTCCATTAGTTGTACGAGCACCTGCCGGCGCTCGTCGGGGGTTTTGCCCTGCAACTGCAGCATCTGCTTGCGGCGCAGCTCTTCCCGGAAATACTGCACGTTCTTTTCGGAGAGCTCGAGGAGCTTCTTCTTGTCACCACCCTTTGGAATGGTCTGAACGATCCCGTCTTCCGGATATTCGATGGGCATGGGAAGGATCAGCTCCTTCGCCATACTGTTGAAGGTCTCCCGCAGTTGGGCAGCAGTGAAGGCCAGCACTTCTGCATCGGTCTCCTGGAGATGGGTTTCCACTTCTGTTGTGTGGGTTTGCACGATGGTGCCCGTCTCCACCATCAGGTAGTTGATATAGGCGAGATCGCCGTCCCGGGCGATGGAGAAGACATCGGCATTGCTCAGATGTTTGCCGACGATGACCGACCGGGCCTCATAGGACTCGAGATGCTGGATCTTCTTCCGCGTGATCCCGGCCTTCTCGAACTGCATATTGGCAGCATATTGGCGCATCTCTTTTTTGAACTGCTGCATCAGGGGACCCAGGTTGCCTTTGAGAATATTCCGCAGCTGAACCAGTCCTTCGGCATAGTCTTCGGCCGTCTGGAGGCCTTCACAGGGACCCTTGCAGTTGCCGAGATGGTATTCGAGACATACCTTGTATTTTCCTTTTTTGATCTGCGAGTCCGCGAGATTGAGCTGGCAGGTGCGTAACTGGACATTGCTCTTGACAAAATCGAGCAGCTCTCTTACGCGGCCTACCGAAGTAAAGGGGCCAAGATATTCCGACCCGTCATTGATCTTTCGCCGGGTGAGGAATACGCGCGGAAAGGGTTCGTTCTTGATGACGATAAAGGGATAGCTTTTATCGTCCTTGAGGTTGATGTTGAACTTCGGCTGAAACTGTTTTATCAGCGAGTTCTCCAGCAGAAAGGCATCCTGTTCCGAGCCGACGATGGTGAATTCGATGCGGCGGATACGCTGAACGAGTTCGTGCGTCTTGTAGGTCGTAAAGGTCTTTGTGAAATAGGAGCTGACACGTTTGCGCAGGCTCTTGGCCTTTCCGACATAGACCAGCTCATCCTTTTCATCAAAGTATTTGTAGATACCCGGATTTAGGGGTATCGTCGCGGCGATCTGGCTAAATTGTTCGGCTGTCATAGTTTACTCTTCCTCTTCCCCGCCATCCCATACCACCCGTACCTGGTCTTCACCGGCTTGTTTTCCTTTTACGCGGACCATCGTAGTGATCTGGCAGCTGTGCTGCGCCCGCCAGAACAGTTTCTGGAGGATCACGCTGTCGCCGGATGTGCGGGTTTTTTCGAGATAGACGCTTCTTACCTGCTGGGCCCGGAGGCCAGCGATCGTCATCACGTCCACGCGTTGCAGGTTCATGTTCTTATTGACCGGGGAGTAGGTAAAGGTGATGGACCGGGTCGCTTTATCCTGGAAGGCGGTCTCGGTAAAATTTTTTTCAAAGCTGCCGTCGGCGAGTTCCCGCGGGACGAACTGCAGCGCGAGCTGGTTGAACTCCGGGACCAGGATAAAGACGGAGTCGGTATGGCCGTCGCGGATGGTGAACTTCTTCAGCGCCATCAGGGAAGAGTCCACATGCAGGATCTCGGCTTCCAGGTATTCGGCGACGGGGAAGAAGGCATTCTTGTTGGCGCCGGAGTCAGCCTGGGCCAGGGAATCGTTTGAGGCAGGGGCCGGCTGTTTAGGGTTGCCACAGGCGCAAAACGCGAAGGCGCCGGCAAGACAAAGGGCGATGAGCAATTTCATGGCGCAAAGATATAGCATATGGCCCGCTTTGCGAGGCATGGGCCCGTGGACCGACCAGGCGTGGCGCGACCGGGTGCGGACTGACTAAGCGTGAACCGACCAGGTGCGGACCGACTAAGCGTGGACCGACCAGGGCAGCATCTTCCTGCTAGGGCAACATCTTTGTAATGCCGATCTTCAGCCCGTAGGTCTTGAGGTTCTCGCTGATGAAGGATTGGGACGTGTAGGTGGACTTCAGCTGATAGCGGAACTCGGGCCCGATCTGCCAGCGGATATTGCCAACCCGGTAGGAGAGGAAGGCTTCGACGCCGCCGCTGATATTCCATTTCCGGTACATGTTGGGCTCTTTGTTATAGTGGGTCATTCCGTCCGTCAGCATATAGGAGCTCGTGCCGAGCAGATAGCTGGGGGCTATCGTTGCTCCGACATTGAATTGAAGCCGTTCGTTCCCGAGTACCCGCAGCTCCATGCCGATGGGCGCGGAGAGTTGATAGTAATCGTTGTTCAGCGTCTGCATGGTCACCGGACCGCTACCGGTGGCGCTGGAACGCTGCGAGATGCCGTTGTTCCTGCGTACCAGCGAGTCCACGACATAACCATAGTAACTGCTGAGGCTGACGCCCTGCGGTGCGCCTGGATCGTTGCTGGCGAAGGCCGTGATCTTATAGCGCGCGAAGTTGAACAGGAGGCCGCCTTTTACGGAAAGGTTACGTGTCAGCCGGTAGAGGATGCTGCCGCCGAATTCGAATCCATAAGCCGGGGAGTGATTCATCATCTGGGACGGGCTGCCGTTGAATCCGTTGATCGGGCCCCATTTCTCGTAGGACGGGTCCACCCCGTTGAGGCTACGGTAATTGAGCGTTGGCGCCAGCGTCAGCTGAAAAAAAGTCCTTCCCCGTTTTGCCGGGTCCGGCAGGGTATTCATTGCATAGTCATGCAGCCAATTGATCCGTTGCCGGTCGCGGGTTTCCGCTATCGCGCCTGCCGATGCTTTGGACGCGTTGGAAACGGTTTCGGATATCAGGCCGTCAGCCGTCACGGTTCCGTTGTCTTTATTTTTTGCCAGGTGTCCGCTAACCCGTGCGTTGCGCGCCTGTTCGGGGCCTCTTGCACTGAGGCTTTCCAGGACTGAGCGGGCGCTGAGCCCATCGGCATCGGCGGCTTCCGCCGGCTCGCGCGAGCCTTCTACCCCATCCCGGAGGGAGGCCTGTTCGGATCCTGGTCTGATGCCAACCTTAGCCGCGTCTTCCGCCGGCCTGCCGCCGTCCCCGGTGGCGATCCGGGCTGCGATGACGGGGATCTCGGGTGCATGATCGGGCAGTTGGACACGGCTCAGCCAATCGGAAAGATCGGAGGGATCGATGACGGGATGACTGAGTGTGATGGAAATATCTTTGTAGGTGGGATCCAGACCTGCAGAGTGGTCATCCGCAGCTGCGTCGTTGTGCCGGGTGGAGGAAGAAGTGTTGGCGGTGGAGTGGAAGGAGGTGAGGGCAGCGTGAGGGAGATGGGCGGCGAGATAGGGTTTTTGTGCTTCGGCTATGGAAGCCGCTGTGGTAGCGGGTTTGCGGACAAAAGAGGTATGAGCCGAAGGTGTGATCAATTCCCTACCGGCAAAAAAGAGTATCCCCGTAACCAGCAAAGACATACTCCCGATGAACCACCTTCTCTTCGTGTGTAATGAGTTGTGAACCCCTTTCCATACGCGTTCGGAAGGGTACATTTTGTATTGTTCTGTCTTTTCCCGGATCAGTTGCTCAAAATCATCCCTATAGAAGTTGCTCTCCTTCATTTCTCAATCAGTTTTAGGCAGGTTTTCATAAGATCAGGATCCCGGCTTAGGATTACTTCTAACGGATAGCGACCAGCCAATCGGTCTTTTCTCTGGGCTTTGTCAGGATCTTCTTTCGGATCAGGATCTCTTCCAGCATCTGCTTTGCCCTCGTATATTGTGAACGACTGGTACTCTCTTCGATGTCCAACATATCGGCGATCTCCTTGTGCGAATAACCTTCAATTGCGTAAAGGTTGAGGACAGTGCGATAACCGATCGGCAGAATGCGGATGCATTCCACTATCTGTTTGGCCTGAACGATGGAAGGGACACTCTCTTCGCGCACCTGCACGCCACTTGCGTGCACGATGTCCAGGCTTTCATTGAACCGCTTGTTCTTTTTGAGGTTGTTGATACAGGTATGAACGATGATACGCCTGATCCACCCCTCGAATGCACCCTTGTTCTGAAAGGTGTGTATTTGGGAAAATACTTTTATAAACCCCTCCTGTAACATATCCTCCGCATCTTCCCTGTTGTGGGCGAACCGGTAACAGACGGCCAGCATCTTCGGGCTGTAGCGATTGTACAGTTCCCGTTGGGCGGCAGCCTCGTTTTTTAAACAGCCTTGTAAGATGGCTTCTTCGGTCATACAAACCGCAGTTGGTTGCCCTGTAATTTAGACAATTTTTGTGAGGTAATGCTGCGCACGAATAAAAAAAGAAGGGGAGCGCCCATCGGTTAAAACCGGGCGCTCCGCTTCTTTTTCAACCGGCTGGAAGCCGCGTCAGATCAGTATTTCACCTGTCATCTCGGCCGGGATGGGCAAACCCATCATTGTCAGGATGGTAGGCGCCAGGTCGCCCAGCTTGCCGGTCCGGAGACCGCCTTTCCAATGCTTATCGATGATAAAGAACGGAACGGGATTCATCGTGTGGGCGGTGTTGGGGCTGCCGTCCTCGTTGACCATAAAATCCGCATTGCCATGATCGGCCGTCAGGAAGACCGTATAATCGCTGTCGAGAGCTGCCGAGACGACGCGCGAGACGCATTGGTCGACCGTTTCGGCCGCTTTGATCGCCGCCGTCCAGACACCTGTGTGCCCGACCATATCGGTATTGGCGAAATTGAGGCAGATGAAATCCGCGGTCTTATTCCTGATCTCGGGGACGATGGCGTCGGTGAGTTCGTTTGCGCTCATTTCGGGCTGCAGATCATAGGTTGCCACCATTGGTGAGGGGACCATGATCCTGTTCTCCCCATCAAAAGGAACCTCCCGGCCGCCGCTGAAGAAGAAGCTGACGTGGGGATATTTTTCGGTTTCGGCGATGCGGATCTGTTTCAGACCCTGGCCGGCGATGATCTCGCCAAGGGTATTCTTGAGGTCGTCGTTCTCAAAGATCACCTTTACCCCCTTGAATTTTGCATCATATTGGGTCATGGTGGTATAGTTCAGGGAGAGCTTTTTCATCCCGGGATCGGGAAAGTCCTTCTGGGTCAACACCTCGGTTATCTCCCGGCAGCGATCGGTGCGGAAGTTGAAGCAGAGGGCGTAATCCCCGTCCTTTATCGTTGCCAGCGGCTGGCCGTCCTCGCCGGTGATGACCGTCGGCTTGATGAACTCATCCGTGATCCCGGCATGATAGGACTGTTCGATGGCGGCCAGGGCATCGGTCGCCTTTTCCCCTACCCCCCGGACGAGGGTGTTGTAGGCAAGCTGGACCCGTTGCCACCGTTTGTCCCGGTCCATGGCATAGTACCGGCCGCTGACGGTGGCGATCCTGCCGGTCGTCTTATCGAGGTGGGCCTGGAGATCCCGGACGAAGCCGAGACCGCTTTTGGGATCGGTGTCCCGGCCGTCGGTAAAGGCATGGATAAAGACCTCTTTCAGTCCTTCCCGCAGGCAGGTGTCGACGATGGCCTTCAGGTGCCGGGTATGGCTGTGTACCCCGCCGTTGCTTACCAAACCTAGCAGGTGCAAGGGTTTACGGTCGTTTTTAGCGGCGCGGATCGCTTCCAGCAGGACCGGGTTCCCGGCAAAGGACCCGTCGCGGATGGCGACATTTATCCGTTGCAGTTCCTGGTTGACGATCCGGCCGGCTCCCAGGTTCAGGTGGCCTACCTCGGAGTTGCCCATCTGGCCTTCGGGCAATCCTACCTGTTCGCCGTAGGTAATCAGGGTCGTATTGGGGTATTGCTGGTAAAGACTGCTGACGAAGGGGGTCTGGGCGTTGCGGATGGCGTCGGCGGAGGGCTGGCCGCCAAGGCCCCATCCATCCATGATGACGAGGATAACTTTCTTCTGAGCTGACATATAAGTGGATTTTGACTGTTCGCCTGAACGGCAAAACTAGGGCATTCACCCCGACAACCCGGTGTTTTTTTAGGCCTTGGGCCTATTGGAAAAAGTGGGCCCGGGCCTAAAAACGGCTAATGATGGCCCTTCGGGCAACGGGGTTGTACCCGTTTTATGCATTTTAATTGCCTTTGTGGCAGTTTGGCATATTTTTGGGATTAAGCAGGGCGACTAATATTCTATTAACATGAAAGGCATATTTGGGTTGGCCGTGCTGACGATCTCGCTGGTCCTGGTTTCGTTCCGCCCCACGTATACGCTTGACGAAATAACTGCTGCCATCAAAGTTGGAAATGCCGGTGAACTCTCCCGGTATCTGGATAACCGGGTGGATATCTCCCTCCCCGAAAAGAGCGACAGCTACAGCAGGATACAAGCGGAAATGATCATCCGGGACTTCTTCTCTACCAATGGGGTACAGAACTTCACGGTCAAACACCGTGCTCCCAATGGCGGCGGTTCAGAATTCTGTGTCGGGGTGCTTCAGACCCATAACGGCGATTATCGCACTACCTTATTTCTAAAGCAAAAGGGCGACAAGCAGCTGTTGCAGGAACTCCGGTTCCAGGCGCAATAGCCTAAACATATTGGAGACGGTAAACAGGGCAAGGTCCGGTCACTACAGTGACCGGGCCTCTTTTTTTGTACTTTTGCGCCATGCCCAATCAATTTGACGAGCAGCTGGGGTTTCTGATCAGCAGTGCCCTGAAGGAAGATATCGGTGACGGGGATCATACCACTTTATCCTGCATCCCGCCCGACGCCCGGGGAAAGGCGATACTTCACATCAAGCAGGACGGGATCCTGGCGGGGATGGAGATCGCCGAGAAGATCCTGAAATTCAAAGAGCCGGGAGCCCAATTCACGGCCTATAAGCGGGATGGGGAGGTTATGCGGGACGGAGAAGAAGCCTTTGTCGCGGAAGCCACCATCCACAGCATCCTGCAATGCGAACGGCTTATCCTCAACTGCATGCAGCGGATGAGCGGGATCGCCACCCTGACCCGGCAATATGTCGACCGCCTGCAGAAATATAAGACACGTGTCCTGGACACCCGCAAGACGACCCCCAACTTCCGGCTGCTGGAAAAAGAAGCGGTGCGCATCGGCGGCGGCCTCAACCATCGCTTTGGCCTGTACGACATGATCCTTTTAAAGGACAACCACATCGACTATGCCGGCAGCCTTGAAGCAGCGATCGAAAAAGCGAGTGCCTACCGTCAGGCGCATAAGCTTCACCTGAAGATCGAGGTGGAGACCAGAAACCTTGACGAAGTGAAAAGGGTGCTGGCCATCGGGAAGGTGGACCGGATCATGCTCGACAATTTCACTCCCCGGCAGCTGGCCGAAGCGTTGTCGCTTATTGGTGAGCGTTTTGAAACGGAAGCCAGCGGCGGCATCAATCTGAACAACATCGAAGACTTTGCCCGCACCGGCGTCGACTATGTAAGCGTCGGAGCGCTGATCCATCAGGCCAGGAGCCTCGACCTCAGCCTGAAGGCAGTTATCGTATAAACGCATGTTATGAGCAAGAAAAAATCCAACAACAGCGGCATCGTTTACTCCACCAATCCTGAATTCCGGATGGAGGAAGAAAGCCTCCCCCAGGAGAGCCTGACGTCCCGGCAACAGAAATTAAAGGTGCGGCTGGATACCCGGCAGCGGGCGGGGAAAGCCGTTACCCTTGTGGCAGGGTTTATTGGGCCCGAAAGTGAATTGGACAGCCTCGGCCGTCAGTTGAAAACGCATTGCGGCACCGGCGGCTCGGTCAAGGACGGGGAGATCATTATCCAGGGGGATCAGCGGGATAAGATAACGCAATGGCTCATTGCAAAAGGGTTCACCGCAACCAAACGTATTTGAGTTGCTGTTCACGCTCTATATTATTGCGGCCATCGTTTGCGCCGTGATCGCGGTGGTCGCGTTTTTTCAGTATGTGCGGTTCCGGATGGCCGATAAACCTGAGCTCGAGAAGAAATGGATGGCGGTGCATTTTATCACGCTGGCGCTGTTTGTTCTTTTCGGGGTGCTGATCCTGGTGCATTTGACCAATACGTTGAATGGGCGGCATCAGTTGTAGAGGGGGCCGGCGGTGCCGGCCTATTGACCCTGGGCCAGCGAATAAGCCTTCTTCCCACCCCACATATTCAGCAGTTCGGAAGAGCAGATCCTGAAATCGCCGCTCAGGCTGACATAGAGTCCCAGCACATCCTGCTGGTTCAGCGGGCTGCCGTCGATACTTTCGAAGCGGACATTGTACTGGTTCACGAGATTCGTATATACCGAACCGGTGGGCCATACCTGAGTTCCGCGGTTGCTGATACTGATAAGGTTGAACTTTACACCGGCATGGCGCTGGCATTTCTTTGCGATGAAATCCGGCTGTCCCGAGCTTTCGATAAAAAGGTCGACCCCTACGATCATTTCCTGCTGGGTCTCTTCGGTGACCATCATCTCATTACTGTTGAGCTTGAACGCTGTTTGGGTGACCGGGGCATTGGGCAGCAGCGGTCTGGCCATATGGACAGGGGTCTTGCCAAAGGCGCCGATGATGGCATCGGCAAAGGCCGTGGTGTTCAGGGCGGGGATGCTCTTATCCCCGAAATCCCCGGTGTGCACGCCTTGTTCGAGTGTATACAAAAGGGCGTTTTCGATGATGGCGGCGTTCTCCATCAGCCCCAGATGGCGCAGCATCGCGATCCCGCTGAGCAGGAGGGCGGTCGGGTTGGCGATATTCCTGCCGGCGATGTCGGGCGCGGTCCCGTGAACGGCTTCAAAGATGGCGATATGGTCACCGATATTTGCAGAGGGGGCGAATCCGAGTCCGCCAACCAATCCCGCGCAAAGATCGGAGATGATATCGCCCTGCAGATTGGTAAGGACGACGACGTCGAAGTCCTGTGGCCGGACAACCAGCTTCATCGCCAGGTCGTCGACGATGATATCGTCTGATCTCAGTTCGGGATACTCTTTCGCCACTTCCTGAAAGCATTCGAGAAACAAGCCGTCGGTCAGCTTCATGATATTCGCCTTGTGGCCGCAGGTGATGCGGCGAGCGCCATTCTTCTTCGCCATCTCGAAGGCATACTTGATCACCTGCAGGCTGCCGGGCCGGGTGATGAACCGCCGGCTTAGCGCCACGTCCTGGGTCAGCATGTGTTCGATACCGCCATAGGTATCTTCGATATTTTCCCGGACGATGGTGATGTCGATGGGAATGCCGGCTTTTGAAAATACGGTGTCCACTCCGTGCAGGGATTGGAACACGCGTTTATTCGCATAGGTGTTCCACGTTTTGCGCGCAGTGACGTTGACGCTTTTCACTCCTTTTCCCTTGGGTGTTTCCATGGGGCCTTTGAACAGGAGACCTAATTCTTCGATCGTATGTTTGGCCTCCGGGGTCATGCCGTTGGAAAATCCTTTATCGAATACCCACTTACCCATGTCCACAAACGTATATTCCAACGGCACTTTGCCCGCGTTGAAAATTTTCAAAACCGCATCCATGATCTCTGGTCCGATACCATCGCCTTTTGCAACTGCTATCTTCATATTTTTGAATTTTTTTATTTCCTGGCCTATGCGGCTGGCAATCGGCAAAATTACTGTCCTTTTTTACGTAAACCGTGCCCTATTTTGTATAACTTTAGAGAAATTACCTTGGTTGATGGCAAACAAGATCTCAGAAGGAATGGAGGTGAGCGTCGAGACCTTTTACCAGCCGGATTATTCCAACCCGATATCCGGGGAATATATGTTTGCCTATCGGATCACCATCGAAAATCATAACAATTTCTCGGTCAAGCTTCACCGCCGTCACTGGCATATCTTCGACAGCAACGGCAGCTTTCGGGAAGTGGAGGGCGAGGGCGTGGTCGGTGTCCAGCCCATCCTTCAGCCGGGCGAAAGATATCAATATGTAAGTGGCTGTAATTTACGCACTGAAATGGGGAAAATGTATGGTTCCTATACCATGGAAAATCTCAATAACAAGAAGACGTTCGAGGTAAATATTCCCATTTTCGAGATGATCGTTCCTTTCAAGATGAACTAACGCGCCGCCCCGGCCCGCAAACTGACGCGCAATTTGCTCCCCGCTCCCCCGCTGATTTAACGTTTTCCACGCAACGGTTACCCTCTTTTCCGTGTCATTTGGGTAGAACAACCTGCCATGAAAAAGATACCAGGCTTTTTACTGCTGATACTCATCGCCTTACAACCCGGCTGTAAGAAAAATAACGAAACCATCAGCGAGGTCAATGCACATATCCGTTTCTCCGATCCGGCTGCGGACGGGATCGGCTATTTTATAAATATGGACTCTACTCATGAAACCGTCATTCCCGTCAATCTTCCTTCCGGCTATAAATATAAGGAGGTGAATGCCGCGGTGTCGGTTAAACTGGTTGATGCGGCCAAAAGATTTTATTATGGGATGTCGACCTTGCCCAATCCCGGTATTCGCGGGGTGTATATCGTTACGATCCGGAAGATATAGATTCAGGGCAGACTTCTTGTTTGCCGGCCGAAGGCCGGACATAAGATGATTCGGGCCGGGGGGGTATTTTTATTGAATCCCCTGATGGCTCGAATCCCTGGCGGCGCCGGCGCGGTAAAGGAAAAGCCCCATCACCGCGAAGAAGGCGAACCCCAGCAGGTAGTAACCGTTTTCTCCGAGCAGGCCCGTGAGTCCCTTTTCGATGCTGAGTTTCTCCATGAAGGCGACCGTTGACTGCGGCACTTTGAGAAAGGCGAAGATAACACCCATCAGGGCGCCTCCCGCCACGAGTCCGGTGGCAAACAGATTTCCTCTTTCCAGGTCTTCCTCTCCTTCCTTTATCACCGCTCCGCGTTTCTTTTTCACTTTGTCTACTGCGCCACGGATCGCGCCACCCAGAAAGATGGGGAACGTGGTAGAGAACGGCAGGTAGACGCCGATGGCAAAGCTGAGGGAGCGGACGCCGCAAAGTTCCATGACGAGGGCGAGGGCGGCGCCGGCCAGTACGAAATTCCAGTCGAGATTTTTGGACAGGATCCCGCGGATCAGTGTAGCCATCAGCGTGGCTTGCGGAGCATTGAAGACGCTGCCGATCTTATGATGGATCCCCTTTGCCAGCAGGTCTGGACTGGGGATATCCAGGATCTTGATCGTAAAGCCGACGGCCAGTGCCGAGACGATGACGCCGACAAATAAGGCCAGCTGCTGGTATCGCGGGGTGGCGCCGACGAGGTAGCCCGTTTTCAGATCCTGCGAGGTGCCGCCGGCATTGGAAGCGGCAATACAGACCATGCCGCCGACGACAAGCGCCATCGGCTCATAGACCTTTCCTGCCCAGCCGACGGCCAGGAAGATAAGGCAGGTACCCATCACCGTAGCGATGGTCATCCCCGATACGGGGCTGTTGGAGGAACCGATAAGCCCCACGATCCGGGAGGCCACCGTCACGAAGAAGGCTCCGAACAGCAGGATCAGCAGGCCGATGAGCAGGCGGTTGAAAAAGGAATCTCCGGGGATGATCGTCAGGAAGCCGATGAGGATCACGAGCCCGAGGCTGCCAAGGCCCACCACTTTCAGGCTGAGGTCGCGTTCCGTCCGCAGCCGGCCGGCCGAACCTGCTTCCTTTACGGAGCCGATGCTTTCTTTAAACGATGCGACGATGGTCGGAATGGTCTTGATCAGGGTGATCAGTCCGCCCATCGCTACCGCTCCCGCACCGATCAGCCGGACATAGGCGCGGTAGATGGCCGAGGCGGGGTCGGCAAAGGTCCGGGTCGCCGGATCCCAGCCGCCGTAGCCGCCGGTTGAGCCGATATCCTTTAGAAAGCCCAGCTTTACCTGTTGTTGGGCGATGGTCGCCGGATCGATGAGCGAGGCGACCAGCGGGTGGAAAACGAGCCAGCTCAGGACGCTGCCGGCAAACAGCACTCCGGCGATCTTTGGTCCGATGATATACCCTACTCCCATGTATTCGGGGGTGATATCCGCCGAGATCTGGGCGGAGGGGAAGATCTTATTATAAACCTTGCTTTTTACGGTGTCAAAAACGGGGGTTTCCGCGACCACCCGGAACAGTTTCTGCAGAACGGCATAGACAAAGGCGAATCCGAGGCCCTGAAAGGCAGCTTTGGCAAAGTCTCCGCCCTTCTCGCCGGCTTTTAGCACCGCGGCGCAGGCTGTCCCCTCCGGGTAGGGAAGGGTCTCGTGTTCTTTTACGATGAGGCTACGGCGCAGTGGGATCATCAGCAGGGTGCCCAGCATTCCGCCGAATATGGCCAGGATAAAGATGACACCATAATTAAAGTAGTTGCCGGCTTCCGCGGTCGACAGAAAGAAGAAGCCCGGCAGGGTAAAGACGACGCCCGCGGCAATGCTTTCACTGGCGCTGCCCGTAGTCTGGATGATGTTGTTCTCGAGGATGGTAGTCTTGAAAAGCCGCCGGCCGATGGTGATCGCCATCACCGCGATCGGGATCGACGCCGAGACGGTCAGTCCTGCATTCAGCGCCAGGTAGACTGTTGCGGCACCAAAGGCGATGCCGAAACAGCTGCCCAACAGCAGCGCCTTGAGGGTGAATTCCTTCATCTGCGTTTCCGGGCTGACGAACGGCACGAACTTCTTTTCAGACATGCGGGTGGGTTTTGAGGTTATATCAGGCTTCGCCGGTCTTATCCCGAACCGTCGCGTTAAGGGTTCGGATCCGGCTGAACAGCAGGACGGAGCCCAGGATGCCGGCGACAAAATAGATGAGGAAATACACCTTTTTGTCGGGGAACTGATCCCAGCTGCTGGTCATCAGGCCGGCGATCTTGCTGCCCAGGGACATGGTAAGGAAAAAGCCGCCCATCAACAGGGATGTGAGCCGGGGCGGCGCCAGTTTGGAAACCATCGACAAGCCCATGGGGCTGAGGAAGATCTCGGCCGTGCATATGACGAAATAGGTGCCCCATAACCAGTTGGGGGAAACCTTGTCATGGTAGATGGAGGACACTGAGAGGACGGCGAAGAACATCACGAGCGATGAGATCCCCGACAGGAACAGTGCGATGCCGAACTTGGCGGGGGTGGTGGGTTCGCGCTTTCGTTTTCGAAGCCAGGAGAGAAGGGCCACCAGGAGCGGTGTCAGGCTAACAATAAAGAACGGCACGATCGAGGTATAGAGTTCCGGGTTGGCGACCTTCAGTCCATGGCCTTCGGGCGGCCACTTCTCTTTGGGGAGGTTCTGGAAATAGGGATCGGGTCCCATGGTCTGGATGATGTGCCCGCCAGCGTCAACCACCGGCATCAATTGGGCATTGACGGAGTCCACCTTCCTGGGTTCGGTATTCACTTCCTGCAGGAGGCCCATAAAATCGGCGCCTTGCCGCAGGACGGGGGAATTGATGGTCCGGTTGGTATATCGGTCGGTCCAAAGCGTGTAGCCGGTGAAGATCTGGTAGTAGAGCGCCCAGAAAATGATGGATACTGCGAAGATGTAGAGCAGGGCGCCGATGCCGCGTTTGTCTTCTTTATTCGCTTTTACCCAGATAGAGATGAAAAAGCCGATGATGGGGATGCAGGCAAAGACGAAGGCATCGCTTGATGGGGAGCCCATGAAGGTGTGGTGAAAGACCGCGCCGGGCACATAAAACCCGACGATGGCTGCGATGATTGCCGGGACGAAGACATAGCCGGCGATGCTGCCCAGACCCATGTCCTCTTTCTGCGCCGGTTTGCGGACGTTGCCTTCCCGGATATGTTTCAGGTTGGCCCCGAATACGATAAGCCCGATGATCATCCCGATGCCGGCGGCGCCAAAGGCCCAGCCCCAGCTGTATTTATTGCGGAGATAGGCGGCTGCGAAGTTGCAAAGGAGGGCGCCGACGTTGATCCCCATGTAGAAGATATTATAGGCCGTATCCTTCAGGGGTTTTAGTTCTGCCTTATTATAGATGTTCCCCAGCAGTGTGCTGATATTGGGTTTGAAGAAGCCGTTGCCGCAGATGATCAGCCCGAGCGAAATGTACATGGAGGTGTTGCCGGGGAGGATGAGGCCGAGATAGCCGGCGGCCAGCAGTGAGCCGCCGATGAAGATGGATTTGATATAGCCGAAGTAGCGGTCGGCGATCATCCCGCCGATAAACAGCGGCAGCCAGATAAGGGCCAGGAAGGTTCCGGTGATATCGGCGGCGTCCTTTTCGGTCAGTCCCTTGCCGCCGGTTTGGTTATCTTTCAGGTAGAGGAGGAGAATCCCGGCCAGGAGATAGTAGGCAAACCGTTCCCACATTTCGGTCATGGCAAGAATGTAGAGGGCTTTAGGGTGTTTGGCTTTGCCGGGGGTGGTTTGGATCATGCGATTAAAAAATTAGCACGTAAAGTACGGAGAAATCATAATTTCGAGCTTTCTATGAATATTTTAATATTAGGCTCTGGCGGTCGCGAACACGCGCTGGCATGGAAACTCGTTCAAAGCAGCCGTTGTTCCCGCCTGTTTATCGCTCCGGGCAATGCCGGTACCACCCGCTGTGGCGTCAATGTGGACCTCAATCCCCTGGATTTTGAAGGGATAAAGAAGTTTTGTATCCAGGAGGGCATCGGGATGGTAGTGGTAGGCCCCGAAGAACCGCTGGTTCGCGGGATCGTCGATTTTTTTGCCGCGGACCCTGATGGGCAGAAGATACTGGTCATCGGTCCTTCCGCCGGCGGCGCCCGGCTGGAGGGCAGCAAGGCATTCTCCAAGAAGTTCATGGCGCGGCATAGTATTCCTACGGCAACTTACCGGGAGTTCAGCGCGGCCGATCTTGCTGAAGGGATCAGTTATCTCCAGCAGCACTCACTGCCGGTGGTCTTAAAGGCCGACGGCCTGGCTGCGGGCAAGGGGGTGGTCATCTGTCAGAGTACGATCGAGGCGGTGGCGGAGTTTGAGCTCATGCTTCAGGGGAATAAATTCGGGGAGGCCGGGAGCAAGGTGGTGGTGGAAGAGTTTCTCACCGGGATCGAGCTGTCGGTGTTTGTGCTTACGGACGGAAAACATTTCGTGACCCTGCCGGAGGCCAAGGATTATAAGCGTGTGGGGGAGAACGATACCGGGCCCAACACCGGTGGGATGGGGGCCGTCAGCCCGGTGCCTTTTGCGGATGCCGGATTCATGAAGAAGGTTACCGACCGCATCATTATCCCGACTGTCCGGGGGATCGAAGCGGAGAATATCGACTATAAGGGGTTTATTTTTATCGGCGTGATAAAAGTGGGGGAAGACCCTTTTGTTATCGAATACAACTGCCGCATGGGTGACCCGGAAACGGAAGTGGTCATGCCCCGGCTGACGAACGATCTTGTCGAATTATTCCTTGCTGTCGGGGATCAGACCCTGGACAAGCAGACCATCGGTCAGGAAGAGCGGATCGCCTGTACGATCGTGGCGGTGAGCGGCGGGTATCCCGGCGCCTATGAGAAGGGGGTGACGATTACCGGGCTCGACCGGCTTCCGGCCGGGACCGGCGACAGCCTTGTGTTCCATGCCGGCACCCGCGCTGAAAATGACGAGGTTCTTACCAATGGCGGGCGGGTTCTTTGCGTGACGTCTTTTGCCGAGACCGTCTATGAGGCGGTGGACAAGTCCCGGGACGTGCTGGAGAAGATCTATTACGATGGGATCTACTATCGCCGCGACATCGGCTATGAATTCTTATAGCCAGGTCCGGGCACAGCCCGGACGGCCGAAGGCCCGACATTAGACGCTTTTGCGCCGCGGAGTTATATTTGCCAAAAAACGCAGCGGCGCAAAACATGCACTATAGCGATTACTTACAGCTTGACAAGATCCTCCACGCCCAGCAGCCTGAGAGCGACCGGCTGGGAATGCCTGCCCATGATGAGATGCTTTTTATCGTCATCCACCAGACCTATGAGCTATGGTTCCGGCAGCTGCTTTTTGAGACGGACTCCGTGATCGCCATCCTTGGTCAACCCACGCTAAACGATAATTCCCCGGAATTGCAGACCATCGTTCACCGGCTTTCCCGGTGTGCGACCATTCTCAAGGTCCTGGTTCACCAGATAGATATCATGGAAACCATGACCCCGATGGACTTTCAGGACTTCCGGGATCTGCTGCGGCCGGCATCGGGGTTTCAAAGCGTGCAGTTCAAGCTGCTGGAAGCGAGGCTGGGACTTCGTTTTGAACATCGGTTCGGCCAGGGGTATTACCTTTCTCAGTTGCGGCCGGCAGAGGCGGACCTGATCCGGGCTGCGGAGCAGTCGCCTACCCTCCTGCAGTTGCTCGATGCGTGGCTGGAGCGGATGCCTTTCTTCGATGCGGCGGCGGCCGAAGCCTTCTGGGCGGACTACCGTCACCGCTATGCCGAAAGTCTTGCCGAAGGGGAGAAGGGGAATCTCGGCGGGTTTGACAAGGTCTTTTATGGAATGGAGGCGGGCAGGAGCCTTTCGGCCGCCGCCAGCCGCTCTGCGCTGTTCATCATGCTGTATCGCGGGTATCCTTTGTTGCAATTGCCGTTCCAGGTGCTGCATCAGCTGCTGGAGATCGACGAGCAGCTGAGTACCTGGCGCTATCGTCATATGAGTATGGTCCACCGGACGATCGGCAGCCGTGTGGGCACGGGAGGCAGTACCGGCAAGGATTATCTCGCTTCGGCACTCGAACGCCATCACCTCTTCCGGGAGATCTCGGCGTTGACCAGCTTCGTGCTTCAACGGAAAAGGCTACCGGAACTTTCGCCTGAGATGCAGCGCCGGCTGGGGTTTGCGGGGGTGTGAGCCGCTGGAAGCGGCCCGGCAGAAGGCCGGACATTAGCGCTTCATTAAGAGCCGCCGAAGGCGGCAACAGAATGCAATGACTGTCAGAATACAATTAATACCCCTTGAAGATACGATGACGATTATTTTATCGTTTCTGCTTTATCCGCATCATATGGGGAAAATAATCCATCGAATCAACCGTTTCGCCTTGTTAATTCAGATTATTTCCTTCAATTTTGCTGGCAATATCCTGATAATACATAAAATCTCGACCTTTTAAAATGGGCTTATTCAATTTCCTTACGCAAGAAATAGCCATGGACTTGGGTACCGCCAATACCCTGATCATACATAACGACGAAATTGTGGTGAATGAACCGAGTATTGTTGCTCTGGATCGCAATAACCCCAAAAACGTGCTGGCCGTTGGCAAACGTGCCCTGATGATGCACGAAAAAACCCATGAGAGCATTCGCACGGTGCGGCCTCTGAAGGATGGCGTTATCGCGGACTTCAATGCTGCCGAGTTGATGATCCGGGAGATGATCAAGATGATCTATCCCAAGAAACCGTTGTTCCCCCCCAGCTGGCGGATGATGATCTGTATCCCTTCCAGCATTACGGAAGTGGAGAAAAGGGCCGTCCGGGACAGCGCCGAGCAGGCGGGCGCCAAGGAGGTCTACCTCATCCATGAACCGATGGCCGCCGCCCTGGGTATCGGCATCGACGTAGAAGAGCCGGTGGGTAACATGATCATCGACATCGGTGGTGGCACCACCGGTATTACCGTCATCGCGCTTGCCGGGATCGTCTGTGACCAGTCCATCCGGATCGCCGGTGACGAATTCACGGCCGATATCATGGAAGCCCTTCGCCGTTATCACTCCCTGCTCATCGGGGAAAGAACGGCAGAACAGATCAAGATCCAGATCGGCGCCGCGCTGAAGGATCTCGACAATCCGCCGGATGACATCCCGGTAAACGGCCGGGACCTTGTGACCGGTATTCCCAAGCAGATCATGGTCTCCTACCAGGAGATCGCCGAAGCCCTCGACAAGAGTATCTTCAAGATAGAGGAGGCGATCCTCAAGGCTCTGGAAACGACGCCGCCCGAGCTGGCCGGTGATATCTACCGCCGCGGGCTTTACCTGACCGGTGGGGGTGCGTTGCTGCGGGGCCTGGACAAACGGCTGAGTCAAAAGATCAAACTGCCTGTGCATATCGCCGACGACCCGCTGAAGAGCGTTGTGCGCGGAACCGGTATCGCCCTGAAGAATTACGATCGCTATCCGTTCGTTATGAGATAATTGACCGAGAGCCTGTCAGCAACTACAAAAAACATATTTTAATCAGAGACCGGTGCGTAACGTATTTCTCTTCATCAGAAGGCATTTCAACTTCCTCTTCTTCCTGGTGTTGCAGATAATCGCTCTTTCGTTCCTGTTCCGGTTCAACAAGTTTCACGAAGCCGCCTTCCTCAATGTCAGCACGGAGATCACGGGCCGGTTCTATCAGCGGTACAATAATATTGAATATTACTTTCAGCTGAAGAAGACCAATGAATCGCTTGTGCAGGAGAATCTCCAGCTGCGTCAGCAATTGAAAGACAACTATGAGGCGCCCGACTCGGTCCGCCGGCTGATCCATGATACCCTCAAGGTAGACTCGCATACGGTGATCAAGTATCTGATCATGGAAGCGAAGGTGGTCAACAACACTACTTCCCAGCAGGCGAACTATCTTACGATCCATCGCGGTTTTGCGCAGGGTGTCCGGCCCAATATGGGGGTCACCGGTCCGCAGGGTATTGTCGGGTCCGTGGTCAACGTCAGCAAGAACTTCGCGACCGTCCAAAGCATGCTGCATTATCAGTTCAAGCAGGTGGCAAAGCTCAAACACAACAATGAGACCGGGACCATTGAATGGGATGGCGTGAGCCCGCTCTATGTCACCCTGAAAAATATCCCCAAGAGCGTCAAGGTTACGATCGGCGATACCGTAGTCACTACCCAGCTGTCTTCCATCTTTCCGGCCAACCTGATGATCGGCACCATCACCGACATCGTCCCCGACAACTCTTCCAGCTTCTATACGCTAAGGGTGAGGCCGGCCACCAATTTCGGTACCATTGAATACGTGTATGTGATTGACAACCTTCAATATGACGAGCAAAAGCTGCTGGAGGATTCGACCCGCAAAAAGACCCAATGAGTGAGCTGCTGAAAAATACGATCCGGTTTATTCTCTTCATCCTGGTGCAGGTGTTCATCCTTTTCAAGATGCCGCCGCTGCATCGGTTTGTCGCCCCCTATCTTTACTATCTCTTTATTCTCTGGCTGCCTTTCAGCCTGTCCCGGATGTCGATCACCTTTATCGGCTTCTTTTTCGGGCTTTGCCTCGATTATTTTACGAAGACCCCCGGCCTACACGCTGCGGCCTGTACGCTTATCGCCTATGTCCGGCCTTTTGTCATCGGGTTGCTGATCTCGCAGGAAGGTGCCGACAAGAACTATGTCTCTCCTTCGATCGTCAGCATGGGTTGGGCGCCTTACGCCACGTATGTTCTTGTGCTGACGTTGCTGCACCATTCCTATCTTGTCCTGCTGCAATGGATGGGTTTCGGCAGTTTTGTTTTCTTCCTTGGAAAAGTGATCGCGTCGACGGCTGTCAGCCTTTTGCTGGTGCTATTGACCGAGCTCTTGTTCTTCCGCAAACAAAAGTTCAGGACCAATACGATCTAAGCGAAGTTTCACGTTTAATATGGATATGTCGTAACTTGTGGGGGTAAACCAATATGCCTGTATTTAATCAATCGCGCAGCAATATAGTCCGGCTCATTTTCGCCGGCATGTTCCTGATCATTATCGCCCAGTTGTTCCACCTGCAGATCGTTTCCAAGAAATACAAACAGCAGGCTCAGGAGAATGCGCTTTTCCGAAAAAGCGTCTATCCCACCCGGGGGATCATCTACGACCGGAAGGGCAAGGCCATCCTCAACAATACGATCCTTTACGACCTGATGGTCACTCCGGCTCAGGTAAAGAATATCGACACGGGTTATTTCTGTCAGCTGGTGGGTATCGACACTGCCGAGTTTCGGCGCCGGATCATCGATGCCCGGTTCAAGAACGGGCCTTTCCGGCCTACCACCTTCGAAGATCTTTTACCTCCGGAGATGTATGCCCGGATGGAAGAGAATATCTGGAAATTTCCCGGCTTCAACCTGCAGGAACGTCCCGTCCGGATCTATCCCTATAATGCCGCCGCGCATATCATGGGTTATGTCGGGGAGGTGGACTCTGCCATCCTGCGCCGGAGCAATAACTTCTATCAGTTGGGTGACTATGTCGGCCGCGCCGGGCTCGAACAGAGCTATGAGAAGGCGCTGATGGGGCAGCGGGGGATCGAATTCTGGATCAAGGACAACAAGAACCGGCTGGTGGGCCGTTATCAGGACAAGACACTCGATACCCCTGCCATCGCGGGGAAGAACCTGCATACCTATCTCGATATAGAACTGCAACAGCTGGCCGAGCGCATGCTGTATGGCAAGACCGGCGCCGTCGTCGCCATCGAGCCTTCCTCGGGCGGCATTCTGGCGATGGCTTCCGGCCCGAGCTACGACCCGAATTCACTGACCGGTCCCGATAAACAGTCCAACTACGCCCGGCTGGCGCTGGATGCTTCCGGTCCGCTGCTCAACCGCGCTATCAAAGGACAATACCAACCCGGCTCCACCTATAAACCCGTCGGCGCACTCATCGGGCTTGATGAGAATGTGATCACCCCGGCCAGCGGTATCAACTGTCTGGGATCCTATAATGCGTGTACCAAAACCGTCAGATGTCTGGAGACCTGGGCCGGTCATGCGGCCAACCTCCGTTTGGCTATCGCCCACTCCTGCAATTCCTTTTTCTGTAACACCTTTCGCCTGGAAGTCGACAACCCGGAGTATCACAGCGTACGCCGGGGATTGACCAGATGGAAGGAATATGTCAACGCCTTTGGTCTCGGACACCGGCTTGGGGTCGATCTTCCCAGTGAGGATGGCGGCAATATCCCGGATACCCTTGTCTATGATAAAGACTATAACCATGCCTGGAATTCCTGTACGATGGTCACCATGGGCATCGGCCAGGATAAGATGCTTGTCACGCCGCTGCAGATGGCCAATGCCATGTGCATCGTTGCCAATAAAGGGTATTATTATACCCCGCATTTTGTAAAGACGATAGAAGGCGCGCCGGAGGATGATACTTTGCTCAGCCGCTTTCATCAGAAACACGAGCCGGTGTCACATATTTCCGACGCGGCCTATGAGGTCGTTCACAGTGGGATGCAGGATGTGGTCGAGATCGGCACTGCGAAGGTCGCCCGGGTCCCCGGCATCGACATGTGTGCGAAGACCGGTACGGCGGAGAACAAACAGCGTATCGACGGCCGCGTTCTCAAACTGAACAACCACTCGGTATTCGTTTGTTTTGCCCCCCGGGAAAGCCCCAAGATCGCCGTTGCCGTCATTATTGAAAATGGGGGTTTCGGAGCTGCCCAGGCAGGGGTTATCGCTTCCCTGCTGGTAGAAAAATATCTCAATGACACTATCGCCACCCCGAGGCTTGCGTTATTGGACGACATCACCAATCGTAACCTGATGCCGGGTTATCTGGTGCGGCTGCAATTCAGGGATGACTCCAACCGGGCCGCGTTGTGGGCCAAACAGTCCGGCGACAGCAGCCGGTGGTTGAAATACCAGACGCCTTCTTTCCGGTATATGATGCTCGATACCCTGGCCGGTTCGAAGAGCCCGTTGTACCAGGCCTTGCACAAGCCCTCTCCTTATAAGAGTGCTTTGGCGGAACGACTGGCTAAACAAAAGGCGCAGGCCGCGGCCGCGACCATTGGACTGGATTCGGCGATCAAATCCAGCGCGGGCGCTTCACCGGGGGACAGCATCCGGCCACGAACGCCAAAGCCGCCGCGGAAAGATTCGGGCGCGAGTCCGCCTGTTCATCGAGCGCCACCCAAGCCTGATTCCAACAAACAAAAAGATTCTACCCCTGCCAAATGAGCCAGAGAAATCCTTCCATATCGAAAGGTGTTGACTGGTCCCTGGTGTGGATCTGGTTCATCCTTTGCGCCATTGGGATCACCAGCATTTTTGCCGCCTCCTATCACGACGGCGATAATGTCGTACAGGGGTTTATCTCGTTGAAGACCGATTACAGCCGGCAGTTGCTGTTCTTCGTTCTCTCAGGGATCCTTGGCACTTTCATCCTGCTGACCGACAGTAAATTCTTTACCGCCACGGCCAACCTGGGGTATGCCTTTGGGATTTTCCTGCTGCTGTTGGTGTTCCCGTTTCACTCGCGGGTAAAGGGTACCGAATCCATCATCCGCTTTGGCAATGCTTTCCAGATCCAGCCCGCCGATATCTGTAAGCTCTTTGTCAACCTGGCCCTGGCCAAATATCTTTCACGGGTGGAGACCAACTTCACCCGGCCACGTTCGCAATTGATCGCGGCGGTGATCGCGCTGGTACCGGCCATGTTCAGCATCATGCAGCACGAGATGGGGTTATCGCTGGTGTATTTCTCCTTCTTCCTCGTGATGTTCCGTGAAGGCTTGCCGGCCTCGGTGCTCGTGATCGGCTTTTCCTTTTCCGTGCTGGTCGTTGCCACGCTGCTGCTTGAACCCAATACCCTGGCGCTGATCCTTACGGGTGTCGCGCTGGCGGCTATCTTCTTCCTGCGAAAGCTTATCAAGCGCAACCGGAGCATCCTGTTTATCATCGCGGGCATCTGGTTTGTCTGTGTGGGGGTACAGCGATTCGTCGTTCCTTTTGCCTTTGATCATGTGTTCAAACCTTACCAGGTGAAGCGCATCTATGACGCCATCGGCAAGGACTATATTCCAAAAGACCAGGCCACCGAAGTGGCCCTGGAGAATGAGCAGCGCCGGAGTGGCAAGAAGGGCAATGACAACTACAATGTCAAGCAGAGCAAGATCGCTATCGGCAGCGGCGGGTTTATCGGGAAGGGGTTGTTGAAGGGCACCCAGACCCGATATGACTTCGTGCCCGAACAAAAGACCGACTTCATCTTCTGTACTATCGGGGAGGGGTTTGGCTTTTTGGGGAGCGTCCTGTTCCTTGGGATCTATATCGTGCTGCTGATGCGGATCGTGATGATCGCCGAGCGACAGCGAAGCGTCTTCAGCCGATGTTATGCTTATGGGGTTGCCAGCGTGTTGTTCTTCCATATCGTCATCAATGTTTGTATGACCGTGGGTCTTGCGCCGGTTATCGGCATTCCGTTGCCGTTTATCAGTTATGGCGGCACCTCTCTCGTCACCTTTAGCGTCATGCTGTTTATCCTGGTCCGGCTGGATGCCGACCGGCAAATGGTTTTGAGATAGTACCTTCGTGCCCGGATCAATCCACACAACATGCAAGTCATTCCATTATCCGAAGGAGCTTTCACGATAGACAGGAGCAAGAAATTCATTCCTTTTAATCTGGAGACCGACGATCTGCAACAGCGGCCTACGGGCAGTCTGCTGGTCGAAATACAGCCGTTTGCGATCGTCACGACGGAAGACGTCCTCGTCCTCGATACGGGGCTGGGTTTCGAGCAGGACGGTGTCCTGCAGATTCATCGCAATCTGCGCAAGGCAGGCATCGAACCGGCGCAGGTGACGAAGGTGCTGATGAGCCATCTGCATAAAGATCATGCCGGCGGGATAACCGAGCGAAGCGAAGGTTACGAGCGAGGAGGGGCTTGGCGAAGCAGCTCCGACGAAGCTCTGGGTGCAGCGGCGGGCTTTCCGGGTGCAGCGACAGGGATTGCCGACGCAGCGACAGGAGTCGCGAGTACTGCGGCGAACCGGCCGTTATCGTTTCCGAATGCGCGGTATTATGTGCAACGGCGTGAGTTGGAATATGCGTTTGAAAAAGGGCCGACCTCTTATATCACCGATGAACTGGAATGTCTCAAGACTTCGCCGCAGGTGGAGTTTCTTGATGGGGATGGCGTGATCGACGGCTATATAAAATATCAGGTGACGGGGGCGCACTGTCCCTGGCATCAGGTCTTTTGGATCATCGATGGCGGAGAGACGGTTTTTTTTGGCGGTGATGTGGCGCCGCAGCTGCAGCAAATGAAGAGCCGATTCGTGGCGAAGTATGATTATGATGGCAAGAAAGCGATGGAGCTTCGGCAGCTATGGTGGGAGCAAGGGCAGCGTGAGGGATGGACTTTTTTGTTCTATCACGATGTTAAGACACCGACTTTCAGCGCCCGCTGAAAACCGCGCCCGGCGTGCCCTACATTAAAATCAGATTAAAATGGGATTAACGCTAACGTCTGTCCTTGCGGACATGTGGCCATGGGCCACATAAGAAAAAGGCCTGCCCTGGAAAGAGCCGGCCGTTGCTAACCTATGAAAAACACCAAGTTCAAATATCGTATTTCAGAAAGCTTTCAATAAAATTTTTCGGCGAATGAGGCAAATGTTGGGGTCAGCATTTGGGCGCTCCGACTATTCGCCAAATTTTCGTCGTTCGCGCTCCAATATTTTATGTCGGGCCTTCGGCCAACCTCGCTGTGCTCGGTTTTGGTTAATGGCTTGACCGGTTGTTGAGCGATGGGTTTGCGGCGGGTTAGTGATCGGTTGAGGGATCAGTTGACCGGCTGAAATCGTCGCCCCTGCATTTGTCTTCGCTGCAGTTCGCGTTGTATGAATACATTAAAATCTTTTTCGGCGCGGAAGAAATCATTGATCTTAGGAGGAGGGATGGCTTTGAGGAATTCCACGCTATATTTTTTCCGGATATTCAGGAGATTTTCTTCGAGTCCGAGCTCGTTATGATCGCTACGGTACGCAAAATAGGCCTGCCGCACTTCATTGCTGTATTGTTTGTAGATGGGCCAGAATTTTTGGGCCTCCTCCGGCGTCAGGTTAAGCCGGTTGGTGATGAAGCCAATCTTCATAGATTCGAGACCCCCGGCGCCAGGCCGTTGTTGTGTCTGGCCCTGTGAATGTGCGGGTGGGGTCAGCCAGCAGAGGATCACCAATACGGAAAATAATTTTTTCATTGTTGCTGCTAATTCGTTGCAATGTCATTCGGCCCCCCATGATCTTCCATATATTGCTTCAGATCTCCGTCGGGTATATCCCCGAGTAAAGATTTTACGTCATTGTCATTGAAGTCCAGCGTTGCCGTGTTGTTGGTCGGCAGTGCCAGGGTGGTATCCTGGTCGGCCAGGAAGCTTTGCAGATCCTGGTCGCTGACCTTGGTCAGGCTGGAGGCGATATCGGGGGTTTGGCCCTGATGTCCACCGTTGACGTGCAAGCGCAGCCAGCCGATGGTCAGGATCAGCCCGGCCACGACGGCTGCCGCCGAGTATTTCCACCAGTTGGTCCTGCGGCCGCCAAAGGCAACAACCTTTGCGGGCGCCCGTTGGGCCTCTGCTGCTGCTTCCAGCACCTTCTCCTCTATTTCAACGGGCAGCTGGCGAAAGTATTCATCCGGAACAGTATAGGGGTTTTTGTCTCTTGCTGCGACCAATATGGGCGAAAGCTCTTCAAAGTACCCTTCGGGCAGCCGGTAGGTCCCGAGGGGCCTGAGCTGTGCTAAAAGGGGGGATAGCGCGGCCAGTTCTTCGGCGGCGGTTTCCGGGGCAGTCCGCAGCGATTTCGCTTCGGGTGCCTGGTGGGAGGCGTTGCCCCCAGCCTTGATACGGGCCAGCACTCCTTCGGCAAATCCCTCGAAATATCCCTCGGGCACGTTGAATGCCAGTGGCTTATGCTGGGTTTTGATCCGAAGCAGTATCCGGCTGGAAAGGTCTGCAAAATAGTCATCCGCCACCCGGTAAGGGGTTTGGCGGCTGATCGTGGCGACGAGCTCACTCAGCGACCTCAATTCTTCCGATATGTCCTTGCTCGCGTTCATCTATTTTCAGACCCTTTTCATTAATCAAGGTTTAATGATTTAGGATGTAATCCTCTATTTTTTTGACGGCATGATGATAGGAGGCTTTGAGCGCACCTTCGGAGGTATCCAGCACCCGGCTCATCTCCTCATAGGGCATCTCGTCATAGTATCGAAGGGTAAATACAATTCGCTGTTTTTCAGGGAGTTGCTGGATGGCCAATTGCAGCTTCCATTCGAGCTTATTGGGATCGAAATGCTTGTCCGCGACGATCTTATTACTCAGGCCGGATTCCATTTCGTCCAGGGACAGGGTGGACTTGCGTTTTCGCTGTTCGAGATAGCTGAGGCACTCGTTGGTCGCTATCCGGTAGAGCCAGGTGTAGAGCTGGCTGTCCTCCCGGAAGTTTTCCAGGCCGTTCCATACCCGGATAAACACATTCTGTAATACGTCGTTGGCGTCCTCGTGTTCCACAACCATCCGACGGATATGCCAATACAGCTTCTCCTGGTATTTCCTGATGATAGCGGTGAATGCCCGCTCTTTGGTTTCAGGATCACGGAATTGCAGAAGCAGCTCGGTGTCTTGGATGGTCACTATACTATTTGTTTTTTCTTGCGATTACCTTTTCGGCGGCTGTGACGATATTGGGCGTATCCAGGCCATATTTTTTCAGCAATTCATCGGGCGTGCCGCTTTCCCCGAAGGTGTCGTTCGTTCCGACGTATTCGATGGGGATGGGGGTGTTCCTGGCCACCGTCTGTGCGACGGCGTCGCCGAGGCCGCCGATGACATTGTGTTCTTCGGCCGTGACCGCGCATTTGGTCTTTTGTACGGATCTGATGATCGCGGCGGTGTCAAGCGGCTTGACGGTATGCAGGTTGATCACTTCCGCGGAGATGCCTTTTTGTTCGAGGATCCGGGCGGCTTCGATGGCCTTCCAGACGAGATGGCCGCAGGCGAAGATGGAGACATCGGATCCTTCGGTGAAGACCTGGGCCTTCCCGATCTGAAACTCCATGCCGGCGGTGAATATCGGCCAAACGGGCCGGCCGAAGCGCAGATAGACGGGACCCTGATAGTCGGCGACCGCCATCGTTGCGGCCTTTGTCTGCGCATAGTCGCAGGGAACGATCACGGTCATCCCCGGCAGCATTTTCATCAGGCCGATATCTTCCAGGATCTGATGGGTGGCGCCATCTTCACCGAGCGTCACGCCGGCGTGGGAGGCACATATTTTCACGTTCTTCCCCGAATAGGCTACGGACTGACGGATCTGGTCATAGACGCGGCCGGTGGAAAAGTTGGCAAATGTCGTTGTGAAAGGGATATGTCCGCCGATGGTGAGGCCGGAGGCGATGCCGATCATATTGGCTTCTGCGATACCGCACTGGACAAAGCGTTCGGGAAATTCCTTGATGAAGGCCTGGAGTTTCATCGACCCGGCCAGATCGGCGGTGAGGGCTACAATGTTAGAGTTTTTGCGTGCTGCTTCTACGATCCCATCTCCAAATCCGCTGCGTGTGTCTTTCTGTCCTGTTACCTGAATATCTTTTAACATTGTCGTTTGATTTTAATCCTTACAAAGTAACTGAATTGCGGTAAAAAAATCCGCAAAAATATTTTTTCTAATTGAAACTCGAGAACTTTCCGTTGTAGAATTTCTCGTCCGCTTTCAGCTTCTGTTCCCATTTCCACGCCGTGGACAGCATGTCTTCAAGGTTGTATCCGGTGGTCCAGCCAAGCATTCTCCTGGCCAGGTCGTTATTGGCATAGATGGCGATGACATCACCGGGGCGCCGCGGTCCGATCTGGTAATTCAGGTTTACGCCACTCACCTTTTCAAAGGCCTTGATCGCCTCCAGTACGGTGACGCCGTTCCCTGTACCGAGATTGAATACTTCCGCGCGATTGATGTTCTTTTTATCGATCATATACTGTATCGCGAGGGTATGAGCATGAGCGATATCGCTGACATGGATAAAGTCGCGGATACAGGAGCCGTCGCGGGTGGGATAGTCGTCCCCGAAGACGGTCATCGAGGGCAGCTTGCCGATAGCGGTCTGCGTGATGGCGGGGACGAGATTGGCCGGCTTGCCGATCGGCATCTCACCGATCAGGATACTCGGATGGGCGCCGACGGGATTAAAATAACGCAGCAAAATGCTCTTTGTTCGGGTGGCCGACTTACAAAATTCGTTGATGATCTGTTCGCCCATCTGTTTTGTATAGCCATAGGGCGACTCGGCCGGTTTTGGCGGCGACAGTTCTGTCACCGGGATCGAATCCGGGTTGCCGTACACCGTACAGGACGAGGAAAAGACAAAATGCGGAACTTCGAATTCCTGGGCCACCTTCAGCAGGTTGATCAGGGATACGAGGTTATTCTCGAAATACATGAGCGGCTGTTCGACCGACTCGCCGACGGCTTTATAGGCGGCAAAGTGAACGATGCCGGCGATATTCGCATTCTCCTGAAAAATGGCGCAGGTGTCGTCGTAATTGCAAAGATCGACCTTATAGTTCTTGATCTTTTTTCCGGTGATCTTCTCCACTCCCTCGAGTATGCGGGGAGAGGAGCGTACATTGTTATCGACACAAATTACTTCAAAGCCATTGGCTATCAGGTCCACAATCGTGTGTGAACCGATATAACCGCATCCGCCTGTAACAAGGATCTTCTCCATAACAGCAATAATGATCTATTTTGTTATAAATTAATCAGATTGATAAGGTACTGGCCGTATCCGCTTTTCAGCAGCGGCTGGGCGATCTTCTCCATCTGCGTCTTATTGATGAATCCCTTCCGATAGGCGATCTCTTCGATACAGGCGATCTTGATGCCCTGGCGCTGTTCGATCACCTGTACAAACTGCGAGGCTTGCATCAGTGAATCGAAGGTTCCGGTGTCGAGCCAGGCGGTACCGCGATCGAGGATCGACACTGTCAGCTTTCCCTGGCGCAGGTATTCTCTATTGACATCGGTGATCTCGTATTCGCCGCGGGCGGACGGCTTTAAGGCGGTGGCGATCTCCACGACCGAGTTATCATAGAAATACAACCCCGGAACGGCATAATTGCTTTTTGGCTTCGCCGGCTTCTCTTCGATGGAGATGGCCTTGTTGTTCGAGTCGAACTCTACGACCCCGTAGCGTTCGGGATCGCTTACCTGGTAGGCGTAGACAATACCGCCTTCCGGCCGGGTATTCTTCTCGAGCTGCTTGCCGAGGCCCGCACCGTAGAAGATATTATCGCCCAGTACGAGGGCCACGGGGTCATTGCCGATGAATTGCCGGCCTATGACGAAGGCTTGCGCCAGTCCATTTGGCAGCGGCTGCTCGGCATAGGAGAAGTTAAGACCCAGCTGCGACCCGTCTCCGAACAATTTTCTGAACAGCGGCAGATCGTGCGGAGTGGAAATGATCAGGATATCTTTTATCCCTGCCAGCATGAGTGTGGAGAGGGGATAGTAGATCATGGGCTTATCATACACCGGCATGATCTGTTTGCTGATGGCATAGGTTATCGGATGCAGACGCGTACCGGATCCTCCAGCGAGAATAATTCCTTTCATAGTAAGAAAACTGCGTTTTGAAAATCCTCGAAAGATAGGAAGTTTTGGCCAACTAGCGGAAGAAACTAACGATAAAATAAACCAGGGCCGCCAATAAGGCGCTTACCGGGATCGTCAGTACCCAGGCCCAAAGGAGGTTGATGGTCACCCCCCAGCGTACCGCCGAGAGCCGCTTGGTGGCGCCGACTCCGATGATCGACCCGGTGATGGTATGGGTCGTGCTTACCGGGATCCCCAGTTTATCGGAAATGAAAAGCGTGACGGCGCCTGCTGTTTCGGCGGCGACCCCTTCCAGGGGCGTCACTTTTGTGATCCGGGTACCCATGGTCTTTACGATCTTCCAGCCCCCGCTAAGCGTTCCCAGGGCAATAGCCGTAAAGCTGGCCAGCGGAACCCACATATTCGAGTCGATAAATTGTCTGAATGACATTTCCTGCCCCTGCGACTTGTGATACCAGATCATGGCCGCGCCGATGATGCCCATCACCTTCTGGGCATCGTTGCTGCCATGGCCCAGGCTGAGCAGACCCGAAGAGATCAGCTGCAGCCGGCGGAACCAGTTATCGGCCCGGTAGGGATTGGCCCGGCGGCATACGTTCAGGATGAGGAGGGTGATGATAAAGGCCACCAGCATCCCGATGAACGGCGCTACGAAAATGAACAAAAAGATAGGGATCACCTTGGCATAGTTGATGACATTGACCCCATTGTGGCTTAAGGCCCCGGCATGGGCCAGTGCGGCGCCCACGAAGCCGCCCAGAAGGGTATGGGAAGAACTGGAAGGGATGCCAAACCACCAGGTCAGCAGGTTCCAGCAGATGGCCGCGATCAGCCCCGAGAAGATGACCTCCAGGTTGATGAATTCCTTGTTGACGCTGCTGGCGATGGTGTTGCCGATCTTAAACTCCTTCAGGACATAGCGGGCGAGAAAAAAGGCGGCGAAGTTGAAAACGGCGGCCCAGAGGACGGCCTGAAACGGGGTGAGCACCTTGGTGGAAACGATGGTCGCGATGGAATTGGCGGCGTCGTGGAAACCGTTGATATAATCGAATACGAGGGCCAGTACGATAATGATAACCAGAAACGACATGGGGCTCAGGCGTATTTAATGATGATCGATTCGATGACGTTGGCTGCATCTTCACATTTGTCGGTCACGATCTCCATCACCTGGTAGATCTCCCGCTTCTTGATCACCTCTTTGGCATCCGGTTCGGATTCAAAGAGGCGTTCGATGCTGAGGTCGAATATATCATCCGCCTGATTTTCAATACTGTTTACTTTAACAAGGGCATCGGTTATCTTTCTCATGTCCCGCATATTGCGCAGTTCTTTCACGGCGATCTGGATCTGCATAGCGCCCTGATCGATCAGATCGGCCAGTTTCTGAATGCCGGTGTCGTTGGGATTTACCTTGTAGAAATTGATCTTCTTTACGGCTGCGTAGATGTAGTCGCAGATGTCATCGAGGCTGCTGGCCAGATAGTGAATGTCTTCGCGGTCGAAGGGGGTGATGAAATTGCGCCCCAATTCGGTGAAGATGCGATGAGTGAGGTCGTCATTGACATGCTCCTGATCTTCCACCTGCGAGCTGATGGCTGCCCGTTTGTCGGCGTCCGGTTCGGCTACCGCCTCCTTCATTAGTTTACCCATTTTTGCTACGCTGTCGGCCACCTGTTCGAACAAAGAATAGAAAACCCGGTCTTTTGGGGTAAAAAGCTGGAGAAAGGACTGAAAAGCCATGCCACAAAATTTGGCGCAAGATAGCATTATTCGACCGCTTTGCCGCAAATAGTACTATTCGACCCCGGTGACGGTCTTTGGCGTGCCGGCCAGGTCGGTAAGGGGGCCGGCCACGGGGAAATGGATCGCCTTGCCCGGAGGATGGCCCGGGGCGATGGGATCGCCCAGCAAAGCGGCCATGGTGGCTGCCAGCTGTTTCTGATAGACCTGGCCTTTGCTACGGATCTCACCTTCCGATTGAATATCAGGACCTAACACCGCCATCCAGATATCCCCCGAACCCTCGGCCCAGAAGCCATGGGTGGTCCATTTATTGGGCTTCCATCCCCGGCCATGGTCGGTGGTGATCAGAAGGGTCGTGCTGTCCTTATAATAAGGATCGGTTTGAACCTCATACCAGAGATCGGCGATCATCCGGTCGATGTCGGCGGCCTGCTGAAGGTAGAGATCATAGCGGCCGGCGTGTGCGCATTCATCCGTTTCGCCAAACCCGAGGTAGAGTACGGATGGATGGTGTTGCCGCAGATATTCGCGCGCGCTGCAAAAAGTAAGATAATCGTGCCGGGTCTTTGTCGGATGCATCGTCGTCATCACGCTGTCGATGAGTCCCGCTTCCGCGTCACCGCTCTCCCCTAACCGCTCATATCCGCTGTTGACGGGCAGGCCGCTACGTTCTTCGTTCAGGATAAACGGGAATACATTCCAGGAAGTGAAGACGGCCACTTTGCCATGATATTCGGGAGCGCTGTTGAGATACTCGAGCACGTTGACGTGCTTGTTGTTGATGGGAATATTGGGGCTGCTGATCGCATCTGTGTGCCCCGTGAAGATCTCGTTATAACCCGGATAGGAGATCTTGTAGAAATTCCGGACGTTTACTTTGTTCCCATAAAGCCGGTTACCATACAACCTTCCCTTTGCCGCAAGCGTCCCCCAGAAAAAGGGCAGGAGTTTTTTGCGGCGAAGTTCGGCCGAACTGTCCCAATACATTCCGCGCGTGAGCGCGGTATCGCGGACGTATTCGGGATTGCTTACCAGTTGTGCGTCGGCACCCGTAAAGACCTCCTGCCAGCGAAAACCGTCAATGGTAATGATGAAGAGGTGCTTTGTCCGGGCAACAGGCTGAGCGGCAGCGGAGAGGCATAGCGCTCCCGCTAACATTGTTGTGAGGATACCTTTCATTTTAATGGGTTTGTCAAAATTAGCTATGGGGTATGACCGCATGTTTATGGGAAGATTAACTTATGGTTACCCCCGTGCGATGACATAGTTTTTTAAATTGGATAGGATTAGTTTTAATGTTCAATAGCGCCGTATGCCTTTGTTACAATGGTTGGATAATCTCGATAGGATGCTCTTTGTGCTGGTGCAGCACGATGCGGATCATTCCATTCTCGATGCAGTGATGCCGGTAGTGCGGAATCCTTTTACCTGGGCGCCCTTTTATGCTTTCATGATGTATTATGCGTTCCGCATCGGGAGGCAGGCGCAGGCCGGTTCCGCACCGGACGGAGCCCGGTCGAAGGCCTGGGCCTTTATCCTGTTGAGCCTGGTCACTTTTGCCATCACCGACAGTCTTACGGCGCAGATCTTAAAACCGCTTTTCGAACGGCCTCGTCCCTGCCACGATCCCGAACTGCAGACCTATCTGCGCGGCATCGTAGATTGCGGCGGTCTGTATTCGATGCCCTCCAATCATGCGGCCAATCACTTTGGTCTCGCCACTTTCTGGTATTTCTCCATCCGCGCGATCAACGGCCGGAAATGGGCCTGGCTCTGGCTTTGGGCCGCCCTCATCTGCTATGCCCAGGTCTATGTGGGAAAGCACTATCCTTTCGATATCCTTGTCGGCGCCCTCGTCGGCACACTAACGGGGCTGGGTATGTCCCGGATCTTTGTCTTCTGGGATCACCGGCAGGGTCAGCGTCCCGCGATCCGCAAGGGGAAAACATCCCACACCGGACAGAGTCCGGTGAGTATGTGAGCCCATGGCGAAACGTACAGACATCATAGGGCTTGCGGCAAAAAATTATTTTTTTTGCAATTTTTTGCCACAAGCCGATATTTGAAGGGATGATATCGCCCCACCAATCCGAATGGGAGACCTGGCTTCAAAAATGGTTCATCCCTTTTCTGATCGCTGCCGTCGTGGTGAATGCCGGCGGCCTGCTGATCCCCATCCTCGAACCCGATGGTTCGCTCTACGCCACCATTGCAAAGACCATTGCGCAGACCGGTGACTTTATCCATCTCCGCGTGGAAGGGAAGGACTGGCTGGACAAACCCCATTTTCCTTTTTGGATGGCGGCCCTCAGCTTTCGGCTGTTCGGCATCAATGCCTTTGCATATAAATTTCCGGCCCTGCTGTTCTGGGCCGCGGGCGCCTGGTATACCTGGCGGCTGGCGCTTTCGCTCTATGGCAAGCCGGTGGCCCAACTGGCCGTGCTGATCTATGTATCGGCGGCCCACCTGGTCATTTCCAACAATGATGTCCGGGCGGAACCCTATCTCACGGGACTCATTATCGGCTCGATCTATCATTTCTACCGCGCATCCCGAAGCCGGCCGGGGCTTCATCTGCTGGCCGGGGCCTTTTGCGCCGGCTGCGCCTGTATGACAAAGGGGCCCTTTGTACTGATCACGATCGGCGCCGGGTTTATCCTTGACTGGATCTCCGGAAAAGAATGGGAACAGTTTCGTCATCCGCGCTGGTGGATCGCGATCGGGCTGACCGGGTTGTTTATGCTTCCCGAGATCACCTGTCTTTATCTCCAGTTTGATCTCCATCCCGAAAAGATCGTGTTTGGCCGAACCGGGGTATCGGGTGTCCGTTTCTTTTTTTGGGATAGCCAGTTTGGGCGATTCTTCAACACCGGTCCCATCAAGGGTAGCGGCGATCCTTTTTTTTATTTTCATACGCTGCTGTGGGCCTTTCTCCCCTGGAGTCTTTTGTTGTATGCCGCCATTGTCCAGAAATGCCGGAGACGCCGGGCCATTCCGGGTGACATGATCTGTCTCGGTGCAGCGCTGGCCAGCTTTGTCGTCTTTTCTCTTTCGCGGTTCCAGCTGCCGCATTATCTGAATATTCTTTTTTCCCTGTTTTCGATCCTGACGGCCGAGTATCTTCATTCCGTCCGCCGGCGATGGACGCAGAAGACCATCCGCGTTCTGCAGAACAGTATTGCCGTGCTGCTGCCTGTGCTGTTGCTGGTGTTGTGCTGGTTCTTTCATTTCGGCGGCTGGGTACTGATCATGATCGTCATCGCCGGGCTCGCGGTGTTGCCCTTTTTGCTTTTCCGGGGGCCGCTGATGTCCGTGCCGATCGGTCGCAGCTTCTGGATGGCTTTGCTTGTTTTCTCCTTTGTCAATTTCATACTATATCCGGCCATTCTGGAATACCAGGCGGGGACGGTCGCCGGCGGCTATACCCGCAACCTGTCACCGATCGCGCAACCGGTGTATCTTTTAGAGGAGGCGCCGGTGAGTTATTCATTCGAATTCGACTGTCCCCACCCGGTAGAGCGTGTCCCGATGGACAGCCTGGCGGCCGCTTTGCGACGCGGGCAGGGATTGGCGGCCGACACGCAGGAGCCGGCGGCCGGCGGGCAGGGGGTGCTCGTTTTTGCGCCGCCGGCTTTTAGCGATTCGCTGGCTTTGCGTGGGTACCGAACTACCGCGCTGCGATCCTTCCCCAATTTTCACATCAGCCAGCTGACCGGAAAGTTTATTGATTATCACACGCGGGCTTCGGTGCTGACGCCCTGGGCGTTGATGCGGGTTGCCGCGAGGTAACAGCAGGTGGGGGTGCGGGGTAACGACGGTGGGCTCAGGAATGGCGGACTTCCAACGGGTAACAGCGGCGGGCTCCGCCGGATGGTGGTCGGCTTTTTGCATATTTATCCAAAAGCAATACCCATGAGCACGCAGCGAATCTCTCCCACAAAGACAAGAGGAACAGGGGTTTCTATCGAACCCTACACGATCTCCATCTCACCATTTGTCATAGAAGATCTGCGGGAGCGGATCGGCAGGGCCCGCTGGCCGGATGAGATCGGCGGCAGCGGTTGGCGCTATGGTACGAATGAGGAATACCTGAAGCAGCTGTGTACGCATTGGGCGAATGGCTTTGACTGGAAGGAACAGGAAGACCAGCTCAACGCGCTGCATCATTTTCGGGCAACGATCGACGGTATCAATCTGCATTTCGTTCATGAAAAAGGCAAGGGCCGCAAGCGGGTGCCGCTGATGCTTATCCATGGATGGCCGGACTCGTTTACGCGGTTTCTGAAAATGATCCCGCTGCTCGCGGCCGAAGGACCCGACGGTATCTCGTTTGACCTCGTCATCCCTTCGATCCCGGGGTATGGATTTTCCGACCGGCCCGGGGAGGCCGGGATGAATTTCACGCGGGTGGCTGAATTGTTCGGGCGGCTGATGCGTGAACTGGGGTATCCGCAATACATGGTCCACGGCGGTGACCTGGGGAGCAGCATCGCCGAACAGCTGGCCATTGCCTATCCCGAAGCGGTGTTGGGAATCCACCTGCTCGATGTTCCGTACATGCATTTCTATTCGTTGAAGCCCGAGGAGCTTACCCCGCCGGAAAAAAAGTATATCCAGGCGGGTCAGCAATGGCAGATGCAGGAGGGGGCCTATGGATTGTTGCAAAGCACGAAACCGCAGACGCTTGCCTATGCCCTTAATGACTCACCCATCGGGCTTGCCGCCTGGATCATCGAAAAATTCTACAGCTGGAGCGATCAGCCCGGGGATCTGGAAAAAGTATATACCCGGGATGAATTGCTCGTCAACCTTACGATCTATTGGGCTACCCAGACCGTGGGTTCGGCGGCCCGGATCTATTACGAGTCGATGCACACCCAATTGCGGCAGGCCAAGGGCCGGCTCGATACGCCTACGGCGGTCTGTATCCCGCCAAGAGATATGGTGCCTGCCCCGCGCGAATTTGCCGAACGGTTCTTCAATATCATGCAGTGGACCGAGCTTGGTTCCGGCGGTCATTTTGTGCCGATGGAACGGCCTGATGTGGTTGCCGGCGACCTCTTCCACTTCGCGACGAAGTTGTGGTAGGATCAGATCTTGGACTTCATAAAGACGCTGCCATCCGCGAGCGCGATCACGGATTTCAGCATCTCGCGTGTGGATTTATCCACCCAATAGAGGATATTATAACCGTTGGATTCAACATGCACCAGCCAGATCTCCACCGGCTGGCCGTTTGGAGAAAAGACAACATCGGTCATCACTTCTTTTATCCGCACGGCAAAGGTCTGCCCGGAATTGGTGGTAAACTGTGTCGTATAACCGGCCTTTAGCGGCAGTGCGCCGATGAGATAATCGGTGAGATAGCTGTCGAAGGACGCCGGCGACAGTTTTGCCATGCTGTCGGCCACGACCTTTCCGTTAGCGGTGCAAAACACTTTTACGCCGTTGCCGGACTGAAAATCATAGCTTTCCCTGTGGGAGCCGGCGGTGGTGGATGTATACACCGGCTTCAGATCGGGCCAATGGGCGACGGTGGAATCCCGCTTGCCGTCATTGCGCAGCTGGAGATAGATCAGGTGTTGATGGACGGAATCGATCAGGGTGACGCAATTGAGTGTGGCGCTGGCGGTTAGATGCCCGGATGGGTCGATCCAGCTGAGCCGCTGGAAGACCGAGCGGTTGACGAGATAAGCACGATCGATCCCGGGGCTGCCCACGCCGACTTCGGCGTCCTGGGCGGTGGTGTCGGTACAGGCGAGCAGGAGTATGGCGAGCGAACAAAGCAAAAATTTCATTTATGGACGATTAAAGATGAAGAAGGATGTAAAGATGGACGGCGTCGCCGTTATGACAAAAGCGATTCAATTCCTTTACATCCTTCTTCAATCTTTCAGAGCTGTTGTTCAACCACGGATTCTTCGGCGGGTTGGAATTCGTGTTCATCCGCGCTGGGGCCATAGCTACCGGGAATGGGGATGTCCAGCAGGCGGAGAAAGACGCCCAGCTGAGCACGATGGTGAACGATCTGACAATAAGCCATGCGGATGACCTCGCCCTTGGTTGCGACATATAGGATATCGCTGCCGTTGCGCAGGGTCCAGGGCTCTGCCAGCGTTTCCTCTTTTGCGGCGGTGAGGTGGGCCCGGCCGTCTGCCAGCGACCGCTCAAAATAGCCGAGCAGGTCCTCCGTATTGCTCACGTCCTCGGGTTTGTAGGGATTGGCGGCAAAATCCAGCTCGTCGGTGGTGACGGCCATGGTGACCCAGCTGGGCAATTCTGCGATGTGCGTAGCTAATTGTTTAATAGTCATGCTCTTTTGATGCGGGCGCCAGGAGAAATAGGCGGTCGGGACGCGTTGGAGCATTTTGCGGGTGGTCTGGGCTTCCTGATCCATTTCTTTTAGAAGCGGGCTGATCGTTGACATAAAAAATAGGTTTTTGTTGTTGGAACAAAGTAAAGCCGGGGTAGTGTCAGCCCTATGTCAGCAGGTGTCAGGAAAAACTTAACATTGATTTTGATCCATTCAGATTAAATTTAGGTTATCATATTATTATCAAAAACACTTTCGTATGAATCAACAAGAAACAGCGAATCCCGCGACTCCGAACAAAAAGCAGGTTCGGAAAGAGATCGGGGAGAAGCTGGCGGGGGCCCTGGCCGAATATAAACAAGAGATTGGTGAGAAGAAGCTGGCCACCCATGTAAAGAAGGTCAGTAAACTGATCAGCCGCGATCTGCTGAAGAGCAGCAAAAAGCAGAGGAATGAAAAGAAGAGGGCGGCAAAACCTGCAAAAAAGGTTGCGAAAACCGCTGCAAAAATTGCTGCAAAAAATTAGCGGCAATCATCGATATTTTCTTTTCGGCATTGTGCAAAAAAGCGACCGGTACTTTCCAACAACCGGTCGCTTTTTTTGTTAGCTATAGGACAAAATCGAATCACTATGGCCAGCTTCGGAGAATTAAAGCTCAATACGTATTACCTTATACAGGTAGATGCCGAATCCGACATCGAATTGGTGTCTGTGATCCTTCATACAAAAGAGACGACCCTTCTGCGCAGCTATTTGCCACAAGCGGAGGATTTTTTCAGATACCAGGACGAGTCCATTTTCAAACTGGTGGAGGAAGTGGATGAAGAGACGGCCGAACAGCTGGAGAGTCTCTACCAGGGGCAGGCTGTTACGGAGGAGTTCATCGAGGAAGAAGAGGAAGAGTAGCCCTCAAAAGTTTAGGAGAATGACCAGCAAAACGATGACCGTTAACACGGCATACAGGTAATCTTTTTCCAGTAAATAACCGACAAATGAAAAGATGATCCGGGCGATGGGTGTCGCCACGAGGATCAGCAGTCCCAGTTGTATCAGGGGGCGACCTTCGCCATGCCATACGGCTTCCCACATCAGGATGGGCTTGCGCATCTTGTCCGGCTCGCCCCGAAACTGATGGTATTGCGGATATTGTGCTCCATGGCGGATCAGGTAGACGATGCCGCCGGCCAGCACTACCAGGGAGGAGGCCAGTACGCCATAGCGTAATAATGAACCAATGATCTGTTCGAGGTCCGCATCCCGGAACTTTCCCGTCAACCGTCGTGGTTTATTTGTTGTATCCATCAGATGTTATGGTTGATACCGTTATAGATCATTTCCGCCGCCAGCACCAGGACCACGGCTGCAAACAGCATCTTCAGGCTTGCGGTCTTGGTTTTTGCCAGCATCCTCGACCCCAGGAAGGCGCCTCCCAGGACTCCCAGCATAACGGGCATGGACAGACCCGGGTCGATATAGCCGCGTTTCAGATAGATCCCGACGCTGGCGGCAGCCGTCACTCCGATCATGAAATTGCTGGTGGTGGTAGACACTTTGAAGGGAATGCGCATGACATTGTCCATGGCGATGACTTTCAGCGCTCCCGAGCCGATGCCCAGTAATCCGGAGATCATCCCGGCGATGTTCATCATGGCGAATCCGCCGATCACGTTCTTCACAAGATAGTGCTTTGTGCCTTCCGGTGTGGGGAAGCTATTGTTCAGCCGCAGTTTTTTCGATAGGGCGCTGGGCTCGCCCGCCGTTACGGGGTCGGCCGGCCGGGCGAAGGAAAGGAATGCCGAGAGGATGAGGATCGCGCCGAAGAGGATGGCGATGACCGATGTCGGAAGATAGGTGGACAGGAAGGCTCCGCCGATCGCCCCGGCGGTGGTCGCCAGTTCGAGAAACATTCCCAGCCGGATATTGGTGATGCCCTCTTTTACATATGCCGCCGCTGCGCCCGACGAGGTCGCGATGACGCTGATCAGGGAAGTGCCGATGGCATAATGGATATCGACTTTAAAGACGAGGGTTAGCAGCGGGATGAGGACGACACCGCCCCCGAGGCCGGTGAGCGAGCCCAGTAGTCCTGCCGCCAGAGCCCCGGCGAAAAGGATGCCGCTAAAGACGAGTATAGTCATGGTGGTGCAAATATAGAAAAAGGGCCGGTTCAGAGAACCGGCCTTTTTTATCGTCCTGATCATTTCAGGGTGATCCCTTCTTTTATCTCGTCGTTGGCATTGGCGACGACCTGGTCGCCGGGCTTCAGTTCACCCAGCACTTCGATTAGGCTGCTGCCTTCGTTGCCCGTCGTGACGTCCACTCTTGTGGTGCGGCCATCCCGGATGGCGATGACGTATTTCCGTTCGGTAGAGGTGACCACGGCGGTCTTGGGGACGGCCAGTGCATTGGGGTTGCCTTTGCTGTCAAAGAGCACGTCGGCGTACATCCCGGGTGCGAGCTTCTCGTCGCGATTATACACGTCCAGCTCGACGGGTTCCGACCGGTATTGCTGGTTGATGTTCATCGATTTCCGGGCGATATGCCCGATAAACCGTTTTCCGGGGAAGCTGCTGAGGTAAAAGGAGATGGTATCATTCTCGCGCAGGGTGCCGGCCATGCTTTCGGGGATGGATACCTGTAACCGCAGGCGCTGCACTTCCTTCAACTCCAACATCGGCTTACCGTCCCTGGCTTCCGCGCTGACGAGTGCGCCGGGGTGAACGTTGCGTTGGGTGATGACCCCTTTGAACGGCGCCGTCACCTTCAGGTAGGCGAGCATCACCTGCTGTTGCTGCCAGGCTGCTTTCTCTGCGTTGCATAGAGTGCTATCGGCTTCCGTCTTGGATCTGGCCGTGGCCAGGTCCATCGGCGAGATCGCGCCGGGCGTCTTTGCCGCCTGTCTCAGGCGTTCATAATTTTCGCGGCTGATGGTATATGACGAGACGGTCTCGAAATATTTTTCCCGGGCCTGGGCCGCGGCCTGTTCCAGCTCGGGGTCTTCCAGCACCATGAGCAGCTGGCCGGCGCTGACTTGCGAGCCGATGTCCACGAGGACGGTTTTTACATAGCCGTTCACTTTCGGGAAGATGCTGACTTCCTGATAGGCTGCGAGCTGGGCCGGGAGCTTGTAAACCTGTTGGACATTTTGTTTTTCGGCGGTGGCCAGTGCGTAGTGGGGTTCCGCGGCAGGCGTGGATTTCTTCTCTGCCGCATGGTTGTCGGAGCAGCCATAGACGAGAAGCGAGATCGGTAAAAGCATTAAAAGGATATACTTGTTCATATAGTTTGTGTATTATCATCTTCAGGTAAAAGGGAAACTGTATCAAGAGAGGCGCCTTGCCGGATCCAGCCGTACACCAGCGGAACGATAAACAATGCGGCGAAGGTAGACGCTGCCAGCCCGCCGATAACTGCGCGACCCAGCGGAGCCGACTGATCACCTGCTTCGCCGAGCCCGCTTGCCATGGGGATCATCCCGGCGATCATTGCCAGCGAGGTCATCAGGATCGGCCGGAGCCGGATGCTGGCCGCGGCGATCGCCGCCTTGAAGGGATCGCGATATTCCAGCCGCAGCTTCTCGGCATTGGTCACGATGAGGATCGCATTGGCGACCGAGACGCCGGTGGACATGATGATACCCATATACGACTGGAGATTCAGCGTCGCGCCTGTAGCCAGCAACAACAACATTGCCCCCAGCAGCACGGCCGGTACCGTTGCCAGCACCGAGATCGACACCCCAAACGACTGATAATTCGCTGCCAGCAGCAGCAGGATCACCACGATCGCTGCCAGCAACCCCGTTTGCAGCGAGTTCAGGGTCTCCACCAGCAACGAGGACATTCCTTTGACCTCCGCGACCAGGCCCGTAGGCGGCGTACCCAGCTGGTCGATCGCTTTTTGAACCGCCGTCGTGGCCGAACCCAGATCTTTTCGGTAGATATTGGCGCTGACGGTGACATAGCGGCGTGGTCCGGCCCGATCATATTCCCCGGGTAAGGTATCGACCCGGAGGCTGGCGACATCCGACAACACCGGCCGGTTCTGCCCCGGCACCAGGGACACCGACTGCAATTGCTGCGTGGAGTTCATGATGTATTCCGGCACCTGCACCTGGCTTTGGTACGTATAGGCCGCGCGTTCATCCAGCCAGAGGTTCTTGTTGGTATAGCGGCTGGAGGAGGTGACGTCCGTGATGCTCTTCGACACGTTGTCGATGGTGAGACCCATCAACGCGAGCTTGTTCCGGTCGACATCGATCTGCACGGACGGCATATGCAGCGGCTGGGCGATCTGTACGTCCCGCAGGAAGGGCACGGCCTGGAGGGCCCGGAGCAGCTTCCCGGCATAGGACTCGATATCGCCCATGTTCTTCCCGGCCACCCGCACTTCGATGGGTGTGGAGGCGCCCTGTGCCATGATCTTCTCCGTCAGTTCGATCGGCTCGAAGGATAGCTTTAACTCCGGATAGGCGGCGAGGATGTTCTTGCGCAGCGTTTCTTTCAGGTCTTCGATCCTGACCTTGTAGTCCTCATTGAGATTGATCTGGATCACCGATTCATGCGTTCCGCTGTTGAAGATATAGAGATTGCTGGAGCCGAAATTACTGGGCACCAGTCCCACATAGGCGGAAGAGATGGCGATGTTATGATCCACCGTGCTGTCGATGATACTGAGGACGCCCTGGGTTACCCGTTCCGTCACCTCCAGCCTTGTCCCATCGGATTCGCGCAGCCGAAGCTGGAGCTGGCCCGTGTTGGTCTTTGGCAGGAGATCCTTTCCGATGATGGAAAAGCAGAAGCCGGCGGCGCCAAACGCCAGGATCAGATAAATGATGACGATCAGCTTGCGGCGCGGCATCCATTTTTCCAGCCGCGAGGCCAGCCCGCTTTTTACCCGCTGGAAGAACCCATTGTCCTCCTTGTGTTCCTGTTCCTGCCGGCCATGCTGATCGACTTCCTGCCGTTCGCCGCTGTTCAATGCGAGACCGGCGTGGGCGTGAGGACCCTGGTGGTGATACTGGAATTTTTCCGCCTTCAGCAACCACACGCTGATCACCGGAACAAGGGTTTGCGCCGCGACGAAGCTGACGATCATCGCGAAGGCGATGGACAGGGAGAGCGGCAGGAACATTGCCTTCGGCACTCCCGACATGACAAAGGCCGGGGCGAAAACGGCCAGGATACAAAGCAGGATCAGCAGCAAGGGAAAACTGATCTCCGAACACGCGTCGAGGATCGCCTGTTTTTTATTGGTGCCCATTTCCAAATGCTGGTGGATATTCTCGATGGTCACGGTTGCCTGGTCGACCAGGACCCCGATGGCCAGAGCGAGCCCGCTCAGGGTCATGATATTAACGGTCTGTCCTGCCAGCTTCAGGAAAAAGACGGCGCCCAGCACCGAGACGGGAATGGTAATGATCACCACCAGACTGCTTCGCCAGTCCCGAAGGAAGAGCAGCACCATCAATCCGGTGAGCACCGCGCCCAGGATCCCTTCGGTCATCAGACTCTTGGCGGAGTTGATCACAAACACCGACTGGTCAAATTCATAACTGATGTTGACATCGTCGGGTAGCAGGCTCTTCATCTCGGGAATACGCTTGCGCAGGGTCTGCACCACTTCCCAGGTGGAGGCATCGGCTGTTTTGACGACGGGAATATAGACGCTTCGTTTTCCGTTGACCAGCGCATAGTCCACGGTGATATCTGCGCCGTCGGCCACGGTCGCCACGTCGCGTACATAGACCATGCTGCTGCCGTTGCTCCGGACGGGGATATCCTCAAAATGCTGCACTTTGCCTTCCAGCGAATTGATCGACGTGACATACATCGTGCTGTCGACCCGCAGGTTGCCTGAAGGCGTGATGGCATTGTTACGGGCAATTGCCTGTACGACCTCGTCGGCGGACAGGTTGAACATCCGGAGCTTTTCGGGATTGACATTGATCAGCACCGAGCGGGCGTTGGAGCCGAAGGGTGGCGGCGCCGAGAGTCCGGGAACGGTGGCGAAGAGCGGCCGCACGCGGGTAAGGGCGAGATCGAAGATATCCTTCAGGGGCCGGGTCTTGCTGCTGAAGACGAGCTCACCCACCGGCAGGGAGGAGGCGTCAAAACGAACCACCTGCGGCGGGAGTGCACCGGGTGGAAAGAAGGCCGCACTCCGGTTCACCTGGAGGGCCACCTGTGCGGAGGCTTCGGCCATATCCGTGTTCTCATAGAAGGTGAGTTTGATCATGGACAGGCCCTGGATACTGCGGCTCTCGATATTCTTGATGCCGTTGACATAGAGAAACTGATCCTGCAGCCGGGTGGCAAAGAAGCCTTCCATCTGTTGGGCCGACATCCCGCCATACTGCTCGATCACATAGATCGTAGGCGAGTTCAGCTTGGGAAAGATGTCGATCGGGATGCTACGGATCGCCATGACCGAGAACAACAGCAGCCCCAGGAACAGAACGACGATGGTAATAGGTTTTTTTAAAGCTGTTCGTACCATTATAATAATTATTTGATAGATTGGATGAATTGGTCCAGCGACCCGGAGGCGGAATACTTATCCAGGTTGGCCAGCAGCCAATCACTCAGGGTCTGTACATAGTCCGACTGCGACCGGTAGAGGACAAACGAGGCATTGGTGAGATCGACCAGGTTGATGATCCCAGCTTTGTACTGGGCCGTCTTCTGGTTGAACGCATCCTCGGCGGCGCCGATCTGTACCGGGATCTCGACCAGGTTCCTGGTTGCCGTCCGGATGGCCTCATCGGCTTTGTTGCCCACGTTCTGCAGGGATAGCTGCTCCTGCTGAAGACCATAATCGCTGGCCAGGGCGTTGTTCCGTGCGATGCGCTCTTTGTCGCGGCGGTGTACGATGTTAAACAGATCGTACTCCAGTGTCAATCCGGCGAGGTAATTGAATCGCTGGTAACCCAGCCCGCTGGCGGCGGAAGACTTATAATTATCGGTATAGTCGATACTGGAACCTCTGGCCCAGCCTACGCCGTTGATCAGCACCCGGGGCAGATAACTCTTCTTCACCAGCTGTTCCCGCTGCAGATAAAGCGCCTTTTCCTTGTCGAAAAAATCGATCAGCGGATTGGCTCCGGCCCCTGCCGCGGGGTTCGCGGCGGCATTCAAACCGGACAGATAGGTGCGGGTATTGGAAGTGTCGATCCCCACCTCGTCGACCGGGATGCCGGAAAGATAGGATAGCTGCTGCTGCAATTGCCGGATCCCGCCGAGGGTTTGGTTATAGGTGGTCCGTGCCTTGGACAGCTCGGCTTTTGCCAGGGAGGAGTCCGCCCCCGGCTTGATCCCGCTTTCGGTCACTGCGCGGATCACGGTGAAGACCGTGTCATACCGGCTGGTGTTTTCCTGGTCGATGGCCAGTTGGAATTCACTTTTCAAGATGTCGAGATAGAGTCTGGCTACCTGCCATTTGATCAGATAAGCCTCCCGGTCCCGGTCGGCCTGGGTCACCTGTAAATAGGCCTGGGCGTTGTGTACGGTTGCCTTTTTGAGCCCGAAGTCGAGCAGTTCATACTGATTATAAAAGAAGCCGATATTGCCGATGGCGGACTGGTAGAGATTCGAAGACCGGACGCCGCTGGAACTCGAAGGGATGATGCCAAACGAGATATAGGACCCGGGAATCGAATTGTCCGTCCCGGCCGTCACCTCGTCACCGATATACGAGGTCGGCAGGAAGGCGTGCCGGGCATCCGTGACCCCGGCTTTGGCGGCATCGACGAGTGCCTGTTTTTGCAACAGCACCGGCAGGTGACGCTGTGCGCTGTCGATGAAGTCACGGAGAGAATATTTTCTTTGTTGTGCAAATAAGGAAAGTGAGGGCATCAGCAGGAATAAGCCGATAGCCCGACGAAACTTTCCTGTACAGAAAGTGCTCATACAAACTGGAATGAATTAAGAAATATGGAGGTCGGTCAGGAGGTAAATGTTCAGACGACGGCGGGTGGGCCTCGTAATTGTGGATGGAGGAGAACGACGGCGGGCAGGGGTCGTACGCGGAAGGCGCCCAGTTCACGGGGGGTTACGATGACCACGGGTGCGGGAGCCTCATACACGATGCAGGGAGGGAATTCTTCCTGATGGTACCGCTTGTTGAGCCGCACCCTCGTCTTGTTCGAACCAGGATAGTGGACATGAGGGGCTTTTATTCCGGACTCGATGGAATTGGCGTGGAGATAGGAAGAAAACCGGATGATCTCGCGCGCATCGGAATGGCCTTCGAAATTATAAAAGGATTCGATGGAAAAGAATACAGTGTATACCGCCAGGATCAGCGTGTAAAAAAAGAGCCTATGTATCCTCCTTTTATTCATCAGTCAGCGAAGTTAACGATAATATGAGTTATCAAGGAGTTATAAAATAGCTGCTGTGAGCCAATAGATTGCAGCGGCAAGCCCCGCGCTGACGGGGATGGTGAGGATCCAGGCCCAGAGAAGATTGATCGTGACGCCCCAGCGCACGGCCGACATCCGTTTTGTCGACCCGACGCCGACGATGGCGCTGGTGATCGTATGGGTGGTGCTGACCGGAATACCCAGCCATTGGGTGAGGAAGAGGGTGATGGCGCCGGCGGTCTCCGCGCAAAACCCTTCCATCGGGCTGACCTTTGTGATCCGTTTGCCCATGGTTTTTGCGATGCGCCAGCCGCCGCTCATCGTGCCCAGGGCGATAGCCGCAAAGCAGGAGAGCGGTACCCAGCGCGGGATATCGTGTATCCCTTCCAGGTCGCCATGGGCGATGAGGGCGGCGACGATGATCCCCAGGACCTTTTGTGCGTCGTTGCTGCCATGGCCGAGGCTGAGCAGCGCCGAGGATACCAGTTGCAGCCGGCGGAACCAGCCCTCCGCCTTATAAGGATTGCTCCGTTGAAAACAATTGATCACCAGGACGGTGATGATCAGGGCGACAAGGAGCGCGATCAGCGGCGCCAGGACGATAAAAAGAAAGGTGGGGATCACGCTGCCATAGTCGATAACGGTCCGGCCCTGAACGGTCCAACCGCCTGCATGCGCAAGGGCTGCACCTACAAACCCGCCCAGCAATGTGTGGGAAGAGCTGGATGGGATCCCGAACCACCAGGTGAAGAGATTCCAGGCGAGGGCCGCGATGAGTCCGGCGAAGATCACGGGCAGGGTGACGAATTCCCGGTTGACGAGATGCGCGACCGTATGGGCGATGCGGAACTCGCCGATGAAATTGCTGAAGATGAAAAAGGCCGCAAAGTTGAAGATGGCGGCCCAAAGCACGGCCTGGAAGGGGGTAAGCACCTTTGTGGAAACGACTGTCGTAATGGCGATGGCGGCATCATGAAATCCGTTGATGTAATCGAAGATCAGGGCCAGTACAATGATAGTGAGCAGAAGGATCAACGCTGGCCGGTTTAGGCGTATTTAATGATAATGGATTCGATCACGTTGGTCGCATCCTCGCATTTGTCGGTGACGATCTCCATCACCTGGTAGATATCGCGCTTTTTGATCACCTCTTTGGCATCCGGTTCGGTCTCGAAAAGGCGTTCGATACTCATGTCAAAGATATCGTCCGCCTGGTTTTCGATACTGTTCACGCGGACCAGTGCGTCCGTAATCGTCCGCATATCCCGCATATTCCGCAATTCTTTCACGGCGCCCCGGATATGCTGGGCGCCTATCTCGATAAGATCGGCCATCTTCAGGATACCGGGGTCGTTGGGGTTCACTTTATAGAAATTGATCTTTTTCGCCGCGGCATAGATGTAGTCGCAGATATCGTCGAGGGCGCTGGCCAGGTAATGGATGTCTTCCCGGTCGAAGGGGGTGATGAAATTTCGGCCCAGTTCGGTAAAGATGCGGTGTGTGAGATCGTCGTTGACATGCTCCTCGTTCTCCAGTTGGGAGATCAGCGCGGCCCGTTTGTCGTAGTCCGATTCGTTGACCACCTCCTTTAATAATGTTCCCATCCTGGCCACGCAGTCGGCCACCTCCTCGAAGAGTGAGTAAAAGACCTTGTCTTTCGGAAGAAATAACTGAACAAATGCGTTGAAGCCCTTCATACCATGAAAAAGAGTACAAGTTAATCCGAATGCGGGCGGCTAACGGGCAGGGACCATTTTGGTAATAATTTCTTAACACTAAGACAATAGTGCGCAGCCAACCGGTAACGAAAATGAGCCCCATGTTTTTCCATTATAATTTCTTTATCTTCATAACTCCATCATAAACAGCCCTTAAATCGACCGCGTTTTGCAGTTGTTGCTCTCATTTGATAAGTGTTAACGTTAAGGTAACATTCCGGTAACATTCGGGTCATTGCATAGATTTTGTTTTGCAGCGGATTTGGGAACGTCGAACCGCAATAACTTAAATTTTAACGAACCAAGACTTTTATGAAACGCATCTTTGCAAGACAATTTCTATTCATCGCTATCCTTTTTCTAATAACCACCGCCACGCAGGCCCAATATCTTTGGAACAGCGACTCTTCTTTCAAAGCGGGCCGGGCCAACTCCGGACGGCTCTGGGGTTATGGCTTCGGGGATTACTATGTTAAAGCGCATAGCGACTCTCTGCAACGCGGGAACGCCAACCAGTACAGCGGCATTCCCAAAACACGCGATGCCTTCCAGTTCCGCCGGATCTATCTGGGTTATGATTACAACATCACCGATAAGTTCTCGGCAGAGTTGTTGTTGGCTGCGGAAGACAACTTTCCGGCAGGTAACCCTCCCGGAGGTACGACCGCCACTGGCGACGAGTTGGCAAATAACAAGGAGTCCTTTTATATTAAACTGGCCAACGTCCGCTGGAAGAACATCTGGAACGGTACCGACCTCATCGTTGGTCAACAGGCTACACCGGCCTTCCCCCTGCTTTCGGAAAAGATCTGGAACTACCGCTCGATCGAAAGGACCATCGCCGATATTCGTCGTACTCCTTCCTATGATCTGGGTGTAGGGCTGCAGGGTACCTTCGATCCCAAAACCAAGAACTTCGGGTACAACCTGTTGGTCGGCAACGGCAGCAGCGCCAAGCCCGAAGCCGACAACTTCAAATGGTTCTATGGGGATGTATTTGCGATGTTCCTGGACAAGAAGCTGATCGTCGACCTGTATGCCGACTACGAAAGACTCGGCTGGGTTCCTGAGAACGGTGACATCCAATATGGACACGTTTCCCGCCAGATGACCAAGGCTTATGTGGCCTATAACACGCCCGCGCTGACTGTCGGTGTGGAGGCGTTTGTCAACCACCTGCAAGACGGGGTTGCTGCTACCAACAAATCGGACGGTAAGACGACGTACCTCTCTCCCAATGCAACAGGTCTTTCGATCTATGTTCATGGCAATATCGTCAAGAATTACCTGCGTTTCTTCGCCCGCTGGGACAACTACAACCCGAACAGCAAAGTGGACAACAGCCTGTACAGCTCCTATAAGGCAGGTGTCTCTTCCGTGGGTAACTATGTCGACGGCACGCCGATCGGAACCGTCAACGACATTACCTACAAACAGCAGTTCATCACCGCCGGTCTGGACTTCACGCCGGCCAAGAACGTGCATTTTATGCCCAATATCTGGTATAACCACTATGCGACCCAACTGAACGGCCTCAACGGCAAGATCAATGGGGATTATGACATGGTCTACCGGATGACCTTCTACTTCGTATTCGGGAAATAAAAAAATAGTATAGTCTAACGATTATTATATTCTTAACTACCAATTTACACATCATGAAGCAAAATTCTTTTAAGTTCAAACGCAGCCTGGCTGCCGGAGCCTTCTTCGCCCTCTTCAGCTTTAGCCTGGTTTCCTGCGGCGGCGGCGGCGGCGCAACCGGTTCGGATAGCACTGCTTCAGCGGGCAGCAGCAGCGATAATATGCTTACGGGAGCAGGGAGTTCTTTCGACAACCCTTTATTCTCCAAGCAATTTTCCGAGTATGACAAGACCAACAATCAGAAGATCAACTACCAGTCTATAGGTTCCGGCGCGGGGATCTCCCAGCTGACGGCAAAGACCGTTGAGTTTGGCGCTTCCGACGCTCCGATGAATGGCAAGCAGGATTCGGCCCTTTCCGCCCCGGTTGTTCATGTTCCCATCACAGAAGGCGCTGTTGTACTGAGTTACAACCTGCCCGATGTAAAGGATACGCTGAATATCACCCCCGCTGTTCTGGCCGATATTTTCCTGGGTAAGATCACCAAATGGAACGATCCGAAGATTGCCGCCGCCAATAAGGGCGTTAAGCTTCCGGCTACGGGCATCACGATCGCCCACCGCAGCGACGGCAGCGGTACTTCCAATATCTTTACGACCTATCTGGCCAAGGTTAGCGACGAATGGAGTACCAAGGTGGGCAAGGGTTCTTCCGTCAACTGGCCTGTCGGTCTCGGCGGCAAGGGTAACGAAGGTGTTGCCGGTTTGATCAAACAAACACCGGGTGCGATCGGTTATATAGAGTTAGCCTATGCCGTTCAGAACAATATGGCTTATGCCAAGGTTCAGAACAAGGCCGGAAACTTTATCACGCCCAGCATTGCCAGCGTGACTGCTGCCGCCAATATCACGATCCCTGCCGATACCAAGGTATCGCTGACCAACACGGAAGCCGCCGATGGGTATCCCATCTCCAGCTTCTCCTGGGTTATCATCTACAAAGAGCAGAAGTATGGCGACCGGACGCTTGACCGTGGTACCCGCCTTGTAAAACTGCTCTCCTGGATGATCCATGACGGCCAGCAGTACAGCAGCGCACTGACTTACGCTCCGCTCTCTCCTGCCGCCGTCAGCGCCGGGGATGCGGTTCTGAAGTCCGTCACTTTTGATGGCAAGCCGATCTTACAATAGTAGTAGTTATATTTGAACTTATGGATACATCTGTAGAGAATGGGATGATTACCCGCAGCGACCTACCGCTGCGGGTAATTAATTCTTCGCCCGATGCGATCGCAAAGGCAAAAGCGCGGGCAAGACGGTCTTTCCGGCAAATACGCACGGAAAATGTTTTTAAGCGTACGCTGACGATCATGGGTCTGATCATCATCATCCTGGTGCTTGGCATCATGGTGACGCTGGCCTGGCAATCCCGGCTTTCGATCGCGGCTCTTGGCCCGAAGTATCTTTGGGGCAAGGTCTGGGACCCGGTGCAGGATGTGTATGGCGCGTGGCCGTTCCTTTTGGGGACCCTTCTCACCTCCTTTCTGGCGCTGATCATCTCGGTCCCATTTTCGGTCTCGATCGCCATTTTTCTTGGTGAATACCATCCCAAGGGCTGGCTGCCGAACTTTCTGAAGAATGCGGTGGAACTGATCGCCGCGGTTCCTTCGGTGATCTACGGGTTTTGGGGTCTGGCCGTGCTGGTACCCATTGTGCGCAGTTTTGAGTCCAGCATCGGCGTCGAGCCGGTGGGTGTCGGCATCTTCAGCTCTTCGCTGATTCTTGCGGTGATGATCATCCCGTATGCCGCCTCGCTGGGCCGGAGCATGATCTCGCTTGTGCCGTCGCATCTGAAGGAAGCGGCCTATGGGCTGGGCGCCACCCGTTGGGAGGTGATCCGCAGCGTGGTGCTGCCATATACCAAGTCGGGGTTGTTTGCCGGGGTGTTGCTTTCGCTGGGCCGGGCTCTTGGGGAGACGATGGCCGTCACGATGGTCATCGGCAATACCAGCCTGATCCCAAAGAATATTTTTTCTCCGGGAAATACTATGGCCAGTGTCATCGCCAATGAGTTTACCGAGGCCGATAAACCGGTATATCTGTCGGCGCTGATCGAGCTGGGGCTTGTCCTGTTTTTGGTAACCGTTGTGATCAATCTTATCGGCAAGAAAATCATTGATCGCTTCACCAACGAATAACCTATGGATGGAAAAAATGTAAAACTCCGTCTCGGCAAAAGTTACGGCTTTCAGTGGCTGATCTATGTACTTGCTTTTGCCTGTCTGGTCCCCCTGCTTGCGATCCTTTTTTATATCGTCAGGGCGGGGATCACCAAGATCAACTGGCATTTCCTTGTGAATATCCCGAAGCCTGTCGGGGAGTCCGGGGGCGGGATTGCCAATGCGCTGGTCGGCAGCACGCTGATCATCTTTGTGGCGGCCGTCATTGCGATCCCTATCGGGATCATGGCGGGGGTATATCTGAGCGAGAACCGGAAAAGCCGGCTGGCCTATTGGTGCCGGTTGTGTACGGATATCCTGCAGGGCGTTCCTTCGATTGTGGTCGGCATTGTCGCGTATTTCTGGCTGGTAAGGCCCTGGGATATCGGCCCGATCCATCATAAGGGCGGGTTTTCTGCTCTTTCGGGGAGTGCGGCTTTGGCTATCATGATGTTGCCTATTATCATCCGCTCGACGGAGGAGACGCTGAAACTGTTGCCGGATTCGTTAAAGGAGGCTGCACTGGCGCTTGGGATGCCGTTTCACCGGGTGATCTTCAAGGTCGTGGTACCGGTGGGGATCAGCGGGATCCTTTCGGGCGTCATGCTTTCCGTCGCGCGTATTACGGGTGAGACGGCGCCGTTGCTGTTCACGGCCTTTGGCAACCCTTATCTGTCCGTCAACATTGGCAAGCCCATGCAAAGCCTGCCGCTGATGATCTTCAACTATGCCACCAGCCCCTATACCGATTGGCTTAACCTGGCCTGGGGTGCTTCGCTGATCCTTCTGGTCTGGGTTTTATTGCTGAATATCTTTACCAAGGTTATAACAAGAAAATGGAAAGTACAATTATAAAGAGCAGGAATTTCAACGCTTCGTTTGGCAGCAATCACGTCGTTAAGAATGTCAATATCGATATCCCCCGGAACCATATCATCGCTGTAATGGGCCCTTCGGGATGCGGCAAGACCACTTATCTGCGTTGCGTCAACCGGATGCACGAACTGATCCCCGGCGCGAGCTGCAACGGCGAGATGAAGCTCAATGATGAGGATGTTTATCAGATGCATCCCATCTTTGTCCGGCTCAAGATCGGCATGGTCTTCCAGCGGCCGAACCCCTTCCCCAACCTGAGCATCTATGATAATGTTATCGCCGGCTATAAGCTCAACGGCATCAAGATGCCGAAGGCCGAAAGGGACCGGATCGTCGAGCAATCCCTTACCAAGGTGGCCCTGTGGAAGGAGGTCAAGGACTCCCTGAACAAGAAGGGCTCCTTTCTTTCCGGCGGTCAGCAACAGCGGCTTTGCATCGCCCGGACCGTGGCCATGGAGCCTGAAGTGATCCTTTTCGACGAGCCCACCTCCGCGCTGGACCCGATCTCCACTTCGACCGTGGAGGAGTTGTTCCACGAGCTGAAGGCGAACTACACCCTGATCATCGTGACCCATAATATGCAGCAGGCGGCCCGGGTAAGCGACAAGACGGCCTTTTTCTTCCTGGGCGAGTTGGTGGAATACGATGAGACCAAGACGATGTTCACCAACCCCAAGGATCAGCGTACGCAGAACTATATTACGGGCCGGTTCAGCTAGGAAGCACGGGCGGGGCTTACGGCCGGTATTTATTATCTTTATACACACTACATTACATCAAAGTAAACCATGGCACAACTAGAATCCGAATTACAACTGCTGAAGACGGAGGCCATCAACATGTGGACGCTGGTCAATTCCCAGCTGAGCAAGGCCCGGCAGGCCTTTGTCACGTTTGACAAGGATCTTGCGCGGGAGGTGGTCTTAAAGGAAAAAAGGGTCAACGGAAGCGAACTCAAGATCGACCGGGACTGCGAGAACATCTTTGCGTTGTTCTGCCCTGTAGCCATCGACCTGCGGTTTCTGTTGGCTGTATTAAAGATCAATTCGAACCTTGAGCGGATCGGCGACATCGCGGAAGGCATTGCCAAGTACATCATCGATACCGACTCCCCTTTCTCCGAGGAGCTGCTTAAGGTCAGCCGCATCCTGCCGATGTACGAGGAATCGGTGAATATGCTTTCCGATACGCAGGATGCTTTTGAGAAAGAAGATACGATCCTTGCGCGAAGCGTCTTCAAGAAAGATGACTTTCTGGATAATGTGAACCGGAGCAGCCACCGGGTGCTGGAAGAGTATATCAAGGCTCATCCTGAAGAAACTTCGCAGGCGCTGTGGATCCTGTCGACCATCCGCAAACTCGAACGCGTGGGCGACCAGGCGAAGAATATCGCCGAAGAGATCATTTTCTATCTGGAGGCAAAAGTGCTGAAGCACAAGGGCAAGTTCGTCTAGGCGATAATATTAATAATATTCCGATAATGATTCAGTAAACTCTCCATAATACGGAGAGTTTATTTTTGTATATAACCTTCCCGACCGGGGAGTTTATCCAACCTTGTTAATCGATGGTTTATATATGTAGAGTTGAATTTTCTCATGCAGAAGTCCTTTCATTTCCATGAAGGGACTTTTTTTTGATCGCTGCTCCGCTACGCCGTCGTTCCGACGGCTATGCCGGGGCTAATTATTTTTTACCAGGCAGGCCTGTGACCTGCCGCTTTTTCGGTAACTGGCTGAGTGGCCTGCCTAATTGAACACGGCTTCGGGATACAGCATATCCAGGGAATCGGCTTTCTCCAGATGGCTGTGATGCATTAAATAGCTGACGATCGCTTCGGTGGAATAATCGAGATGAAGACAGGGTTTCCGCCGTTGTTCTATCCAGGGGCGGAAGGCGGCGGGGAAGCCGGCATCGAGGGCCTTGAGGACCGGAACGCCCATTTTCCCGAGGGCGGCGGCATTGCAAAACTGTTCGTATTGACCGCGGATGGGAATGACCATCAGTTTCTTACCGAGATACAGCGCCTCTGCCGGGGTCTCGAAGCCGGCGCCTGTAAGGATGCCTTTACAGGTGATCAGACTCTTGTTAAAGGCGTGTTTGCCGACGGGCAGGAAAAGGATATTTCCGTCCTGCGTGGGTTTTTTCACCTCTTTGGAGAACACCTGGAAATTGAAATCGCTGAGCGGCTGGAGATGCCTGCGTACGGTGGCGTCGCTATAGGAGGAGAGATATACCGTGATATGCCCTTTGTCTGCCGGCTCGGCCTGCAGGATTTCCCGCTTGATCACCGGGGGCAGGATGAAATCGTCGTATTGCTTGAAATGAAGTCCGACATACTGCGAAGCCCGGGCATAGTTGCGGAGGATCCATTCGCCCATCCATTCCGGTTTTTCGGGGCGGGGAACTTTTGGGGAGATGAAGCTCGCCTGGTGGCCGAAATTGACGGACGGCACTTTCTTGAGCATACAGGCCAGGGATGTAATGGACTCGAAATCGTTGATCACGAGGTCATATTTTTCCACCGGCAGATCGCGCACTTCTTTCCAGACCCGCAGCGGGGACAGCTGGCGCGTTATTTCCCAATAATTCAGGCCGCCGCACTGGCTATAGAAGAGACTCAGGCCCCGGCTGCGGTATTTGACCGAGGCGTCGAGGGCAAGACTGTTGTTCGCGCCGCTGAGAAAGATATCTACCTGGCCGTAGCGCTGGAAAAAGGGGAGTAGTTCCATCGCCCTGCTGATATGGCCGTTGCCCGTTGCCTGTACTGCGTAGAAGATCTTCATAAACGGTTATATAGGGTTATATAGCTGCAAGAGAATTGATGTAAAAATTGATCTCGTCGGTCAGCACGCTGACGGAAGGCTTCATTTCGACGGTTTGCGTCACGGGGAAATCCTTCTCATTGTACTCGAAGATGGTCCATTCGCTTTGATGATATTCCAGCGCCGTGCAATGTTCGACCCAGTCGCCGGAATTCAGATAGGTGACCTTTCCGTCCTTTGTCTCCACGATCTTTTTCTGCGGCTGGTGGATATGCCCGCAGATGACGTAGTCGTATTTCTTTTCTATGGCCAGTTCGGCGGCGATGAGCTCGAAATCGTTGATCTTGCTGACGGCCTTGTTGACCTCCGCCATTACCCTTTTCGAGATGGACACCCGTTCGCGCCCCATGGATTTCAGGATGAAGTTGATGAACCGGTTGAATCGTATCAGGAGGTTATACCCGCTGCTTCCGAGTTTGGCGAGTATCCTGGCACTCCCTTTGGTAGTATTGTCGAAAACATCGCCATGGAAGATCCAGGTCATTTTATTATCGATCTCGAGAACGAGCTTATCGGTAAGGGTGAAATTCCCCATCTGGATATCCGTATAGCGCCGCATCATTTCGTCGTGATTGCCGGTGATATAGAAAACCCGCGTTCCATTGGTGATAAACTGGATGATCTCCTTTATGACCATCATATGGGCGACGGGGAAGTACCGTTTTGTAAACTGCCAGCCGTCGATGATATCCCCATTAAGGATCAAGATGTTGGGAGTGATACTCTTTAGGTAGTTGACGAGTTCTTTTGCCCGGCATCCGTATGTTCCGAGATGAACATCGGAGAGAACAACTACATCTACGGGTCGTTTTTCCATTATTGTGGTTTCCCAAAGTTCTAAATAAGATATTATTACTATTTTACCCCCAGGTTAACAAATTGTAAGCCTTGTGTTAATCCAGTGTTACCATTGACCAATAAATTACCTTTGCGCCCATGAAAAAATGGTTCTTCCTTGTTTTCACCGCCCTAGCCCTATTCCTAACCGTAAGGCCTATTGCTTCCGATGCACAGCCTCTGCGTTATACCGTCGCGAACACCCATTCCCATAACGACTATGAGCAGGCGGCGCCCTTCTGGGCGGCCTGGCAGCAGCGGTTTGGCTCTATCGAAGCGGATATCTGGCTGGTGCAAGGAAAGGTTATCATCGGACACGACACCACCGAGATAAAGGCGGGCAGGACCCTGGAAGAATACTATGTAAAACCGCTGCTGGCCTGCATCGAAAGGAATCACGGCTATCCCTATGCAGACAGCACGCGGCGGTTGCAGATACTGATCGATGTAAAGGCCGATTCCGTTGCCGCGCTGGCTGCGTTGATCGCGCTTCTCGACAAATATCCCGCGCTGGAACGCTGTGCCTGTTTGAAGTGGGTCATCAGCGGTAACCGCCCCGATCCCGCGCAATACCCCTCCTATCCTTCCTTTATCGCCTTCGACGGCATTCTTCATGCGCGATACACCCCGGCCGAACTTGCCCATATCGCCATGATGAGCGACGATCTTCGTTATTATACCCGCTGGGATTCCCGTACGGGTCTCCCGGACAGCGGTCTCGACTCCCTGAAGGAAGCCATCACGCAGAGCCATGACCTTCATCTCCCCGTCCGCCTCTGGGATGCGCCGGATTTTCCCGTAGCCTGGAACCAACTGATGCGATTGAAAGTGGATTATCTTAACACGGATCACATCACCGATTTGGCGGCGTATCTGAATTCCCTTTAATTTCGTGGGATGCACGAAGAACTCCTTCTCCTTATCGGCGAGAAGATAAAGACCAAGCGGACGCAAAAGAATGTCACCCTCGAACAACTGGCCACCAGGGCCGGCGTCAGCAAAGGACTCATCTCGCAGATCGAGAACAACCGTACCGTCCCTTCTCTTCCTGTTCTGTTCAATATCATCCATTCCCTCGAGGAGGATCTTCGCACTTTCTTCGAGGACATGCATGACACCATCAATGGCAGCCATGTTCTGATCGCCAGGAAGGGTCAGGAAAAACTGTTCACCAAGGAGCCGGTAAAAGGCTTCTCCTATAAACGTATCCTCACCAGGAGCATCAGTTCACAGGCCGCCGATGTCGTACTGCTCGAGCTGAAGAAGAATGCAGGCCGGAAGCAGTTTATTCAGACCGATGCGTATGAATGCAAGTATATATTGAAGGGCGATATCGAATACCAGGTAGGGGACGAGATCTTCACCCTGCATGAGGGGGATACGCTTTTCTTTGACGGCCGGGTAAAGCACCGGCTCAAGAACATCGGCGCCACCGAAGCCCTCATTCTTGTCTTCTATCTTTTCTGACCGCAGCCGATCAGCAGTCTCCTTAGTCCACGAAATTTATCAAGTAATAACAGGGGGTTGCCCATTTACAAATACTTAACATTGGTTTAGTATTTGTAAACTGTTAACATTTACTTAAATCAGCCCTAACCTTTCAGTCATATTGCCCGGATACCTTCGCCGGGAGATTCACACGCATCATCTTCAACTAAAATCATACTGTATTATGAGTAAGAGATCCTTCTGCTCCATGGGTGTATTATTAGCGGTCTTTCTTCTTCCGCTTGCCACCCTTGCACAAAAAGCCATAACAGGGCGGGTACTGTCAAAGGCTGACCAGTCCCCGATCCCCGGCGCATCGATTTCCATTAAAGGCACGAGAACGGGGACGTCGACGACTGTCGACGGCAGCTTTACGATCAAGGCAAAGGACGGCGATGTACTCGTCGTTACCGGCGTTGGGGTCGTTTCCCAGGAGCAGACGGTCAGCGGCGGAGACATCACCATCTCGGTAGCGGCCGATCAGCGGAACCTGAATGAAGTTGTTGTTACGGCATTGGGTATTAAGAAAGAGGCCAAGCGGCTGGGTTATTCCGTTCAGGAGGTGAAGGGCGCCGATCTGCTAAAGGCCCGGGAGTCGAACCCCATCAACGGCCTCGTTGGTAAAGTAGCCGGGCTGAACGTGGGCATCAACCAGGAGTTGTTGGCTGCGCCTGCCGTGTTATTGCGCGGTTCGCCCCTCAACTTTTACGTTGTAGACGGTATCCCCATCAACTCCGATACCTGGAATATCAGCCCTGACGACATCGAGTCGTACACGGTATTGAAAGGTCCCACCGCTGCGGCTTTGTATGGCAGCCGGGGGATCAACGGCGCCATCCTGATCACTACCAAGAGGGGCTCCAAGAGTAAAAAAGGATTTACGGTAGAGTTCAATACGAGCAACCAGTTTAACAGAAGTTTTATCGCCAATCCCAAGGTGCAGAACGAATATGGCGGCGGGGAAAGAGAACAGTATGCTTTTGGCGACTACAACAGCAACGGGAACTCGGTCGATGGGACCAACGATGAGGACTATGATGTGTGGGGGCCTCGCCTGGATATCGGGCTGATGCTGCCCCAGTTTGACGGAAAATATGATCCCAACAACTATTATTCCTATAAATTCCAGGATGGCTCTGTGCATCAAAGCCATATTCAGCCGACCCCCTGGGTCTCCCGCGGGAAGAACAACCTGAACAACTTCCTGAAGACGGGCTTCCTGACCAAGAATAATATCAGTTTCTCCGCGGTGACGGATAAGTCCAACCTCCGGATGTCCGTATCGAATTCCTACCAGGGCGGGATCACCCCCAATACCCAGTTGAATACGGTGAACTTCAACCTGATCGAAAGCTACCAGGTGACGGACAAGTTCAAGATCGAGGGAAATATCAACTACAATCATCAGTACACAGATAATATCCCGGACGTTGCGTACGGTCCGAACAGCCTGATCTATGATGTGGACATCTGGACCGGGGCTGACTGGAATGTCAAGGCGCCGGATATCGTCAACTACTGGCAGCCGGGTAAGGAAGGCGTTCAGTCAATGTTCGTAGAGTACAAACGTTATCAGAACCCCTATTTCATGAGCTACGAATGGCTCAGGGGTCATTACAAGAACGACCTTTATGGCTGGCTGTCCTTTAACTACAAGTTCGCGAAGAACTTCAACGTTATGCTGCGGTCGAACGTAACGACCTATAACGTACTGCGCACGGAGAAACTTCCCTGGTCTGCTCACCCGTATGGTGACGAGCACAACCATGGCAACTACCGGGAGGACCGTCGTGATCTTTGGGAGAACAACACCGAACTGCTGTTGGGCTATAATAAAGAGAATATCGGGAACTCCGGATTTTCGCTCACTGCCAACGCGGGGGTCTCCGGCCGGAATATGAAATACGGGTCCAGCTATAACAGCACCAACCAGCTGATCGTGCCGGGCGTATATACCTTCGCGAACTCTTATCTGCCGGTGCGGAGCTTCTCCTATGGTTCCAACCTGTTGCTGCTGAGCGCCTATTACTCCGCGGATCTGACCTACAAAAGGTTTGTCACCCTTTCCACAACCGGCCGCGTCGACAAGACCTCGGCCTTGCCGGACGGTCATAATGCGTACTTCTATCCTTCCGTGGCGTTGAGCTCAGTGATCTCCGACTATGTCAACATGCCGGAGGCTATTTCCTTCCTTAAAGTAAGGGGCGCCTTTACGAATGTGAAGGATGGCGGTACGACGCCATTCATCGGAGCATCGTTCCAGGCGTTGGGTGCAACCAGCCCTCTCGGTTATGGGAACAGCTATTATACGCCTTATGACGGGCCTGCCTACAACCTTTCCACGCCTTTTTATACGACGCTTCAGTCCTATAATAACCAGACCGGCGCTGTCGCTCCGAACTACGCGGTCGACAAGAACATCAAGCCCTCTTCCCGGAGCAACTTCGAGTTTGGGATGGATATCCGCTTCCTGAAGAACCGGTTGGGATTGGCTGCCACTTATTTCCAGTACAAGGATGGTCCGCAGATCTCGAATCAGTCGATCTCGGAGACCAGCGGGTTGAGTTATTTTACCACCAACGGCGCCACTACGAAGCGGACGGGCGGCGAACTGGCCCTGACGGGAACGGCGATCCGGACGAAGGATTTCAGCTGGGATGTCGCAGTGAACTGGGCTACGTATAAAGAGGTGTATCAGGCGTTTGCCGGCGGTGTGACGGAGGTGTCCAATGGCACCGGGTATCCCTACAAGATCGGCGACCGGGTGGATCAGTTGTATACGAACATCGAAGCGAAGACCCCGAATGGCCAGGTTATCGTCGACGAATCCGGATTTGCGGTGTACCTGCCCAAGGCGCAGAAATTCGGTCATAGCGATCCTGACTGGTCCTGGGGTATCCATAACAGTTTTAACTACAAGTCCTTTAACCTGGGCTTCCAGTTCGATGGGATGGTTGGCGGCAAGATCCATGACTATGTGTTGCAGAAGCTGACTGAAGGTGGTCGTGGGCTGAACACCGCTACCGGGGTTATCGGGAAGGCGCGGTTGTACGAATCCCAGCATTGGGGTGACCCGGGATATGCGGGAGCTGTCCAAAACGGCAAGCCGATCATGAGCGGCAACCAGGTACAGGTGGCAGGCGGCACGTCCAATATCGCTTACGATCCATCCACCGGGGTGATCACCAACGGCAAGAGCCTGACGTATGCGCGCAATACGGTAGCCACGCCCTGGGTCCAGGACTATGTCAGCAGCTTCTATAACGACGCCGAGCACACTACGATCAGCAAGACCTATGCTAAGCTGCGCGAGGTGGTGCTCTCTTATACGCTTCCCACCAAATGGTATAGCAAAGGGGCCATCAGCAAGATCGATATCTCGCTGGTGGGCAGGAACCTGTTGTACTTCTTCCCGAGCCAGTATCATGATATCGATGTCGACCAGTTTCCCGGCCGGGATCAGTTCAACAACCTGACGGGGAATGCCAACACCCTGCAGACGCCGACAACGCGGAGCTATGGCTTTAACATCAATGTGGTATTCTAAGGCTGACCTACACTAAACAACAAAAATATTTATATGAATTATCTGAAAATTCCGGCAATTATCGCGCTGGCGGCGACGATCCTTACTACCGGTTGTTCGAAAAAATTCGAGCAGTATTCACAGAATGCCAACCAGCCGTTGCCCGGTAAGGTGCCGGCCGGCATCATCCTGAAATCCATTCTGAACGATCTGGTCGTTCAACCCGGTGGGGACGCGGACAAACAAGACCAGTTCATTTGCTCCAACTACGTTTACTATGGGCTCAATTCGTATTGGACGGGGAGCGCTACCCTGGAATACGGCGATCTGAACAATACTCTCGCCATGGAAGCCGAAGCAAGAAGGGCTGCGGGTTCCGATAATAACCCTTATCATGCGTTGGGGCTTTTTTTCCGCGCGTTCTACTTCGTGGATATGAGTGAGAAGGTTGGCGACCTGCCCATGACGGATGCCTTGCAGGGGATCAAGAATACGACCCCCAAATATGATTCGCAAAAGGACATCTTCAAGCAAGCGCTTATCTGGCTTGACTCGGCCAATACCATCCTGGCCGGGCAGATCGCGAGCAAGGTTTTCGAATTCTCCGGGGATTTCTACTATTCCGAAAGGATCAATAACCCACTAGGCCCGATCGCAGCGCTTTCCGAGTGGCAGAAAGTGGTCAACAGCTACAAGCTGCGTGTTCTTATCGAGCTGAGCAAAAGGGCGACCGATAATGCCGATCTGAATATCCCCCAGCAATTCGCAACTATCTTTAATAACCCCACCCAGTATCCTATTTTCACCGCTAGTGCAGACAACCTGCAATATGTGTACAATAGCAGCTACAACTACTATCCCGATAATATCACCAACTATGGTAACAACCAGATCCGTCTGAACCTGGCGGCCACCCTGGAAACGACCCTGGGCCAGCTGCATGACATCCGGGCGATGGTCTTCGGCGAGCCGGCAAGAGGTCTTGGCTTTGCCGATACGGCCTATGAATCGTTTGTCGGAGCGCCATCGGGAATGGACCTTAGCACGATGTCCAAACTGATCGGATCCGGACTGGCCGATTCGAAACTTTCCCTTTATAACCGGAATCTCTTTTATTCCGGCTACACGGGTCAGCCCACTTATATCCTCAGCTATCCGGAAGTATGTTTCTGTATCGCGGAAGGGATCAACCGGGGTTGGATCACGGGCGATGCCAATACCTGGTATATGAACGGGGTAAAGGCCGATCTTGCTTTCCATGGGATCGTCGACGGCGCCAATGTGGTGACGCTGATGGCGGCCTCGGGCGCCGAGATCGCCTATCCGAAATTTTTCGGCTTCGCCGATTATTTCAATCAGCCGGCGATCAAATATGCGGGTAACAATGCCATGGGGCTGGCGCAGATCCTTACGCAGAAATACCTGGCCTATGCCCGGAACTCGGGTTACCAGGCCTATTTCCAATGGCGGAGAACGGGAGTGCCCAAGTTTGATGTGGGCTCCGGCACGGGCAATGGCGGAGTGATCCCCAGGAGATGGCAATATCCCACCAACGAGGGGACGTCCAACGGCGCCAACTATCAGGCTGCATTGCAGAGTCAGTACGGCGGCAGTGACGACATCAACCAGGATGTGTGGATGGTAAAATAAATTAATTAATTATTAAAAGGGAAGCTCCGGTGTGAGCTTCCCTTTTTAATTAGTCGCATTTTCGATAGATTGTAGGATTATTAATAAAATCATCCTTATGACTGCTGAGCAAGCCGAAAAGATCACAAACGAGATAATGGACCTTTACCGGGGATATGGCGGCGCCGGGTATGCGGGGGAGAAGGTGTCCCAGCTGGAACATATGGTTCAGGCGGCTCAGCTCGCTGAAGAACAGGGGTATGACGAAGAGGTCGTTCTGGCGGCTTTTCTCCATGATATCGGCCATATCTCGGAAGCGGCGAAGGGGGACAATGAAATGGACGGGTTCGGCATCAAGGACCACGAAGCCCTCGGCGCGGATCTCCTTCGGGAGAAAGGGTTCTCCAGGAAGGTCGCCCGGCTTGTGGAATCCCATGTGGAAGCCAAGCGATATCTCACCGTAAAGGATCCCGCTTATTATGACCAGCTGTCCGAGGCCAGCAAAAAGACCCTGGAATACCAGGGAGGGCCCATGACCCCGGAGGAGGCCGAAGCCTTTGAACAATATCCGCTTTTCGAACTGATCATCCAGATGCGCAAATGGGACGAACAGGCGAAGATCGAGAAGAAGCCCCTGCCCGACCTGGGTCATTACCGGCAGATGATCTTTCGCCATCTCTCCAAACATCCATAATCGCTTTTCATATGAGCTCTATCCAATTAGTTGTTTTTGATATAGCCGGGACTACGGTACGGGACAATGGCAGTGTCGCGGAGGCCTTTATCGCCGCCTTCCGGGACTTCGGTTTTGAAATGCCGCCGGCGCAGGTAAAGAAAGTGATGGGCTTTCGCAAGATGGATGCGATTGCCCTGTTGCTGGAGAAATTCGCCCCGACGCATAAGGACGATGATGTGCTGATCGATCGCATCCACACGCGGTTTATCGACAAGATGATCTCCTTCTACCGGAGTGATGAAGAGCTGGCGCCCTTCCCGCATGCCGAGCAGGTTTTTTCCGAGCTGAAGCAGCAGGGGATCAAGATCGCCCTCAACACCGGGTTCACGCGCAGCATCACCGACACCATCCTTCACCGGCTTCGCTGGGATGACCGGAGCGGGCTGATCGACAGGGTCATCTGCAGCGACGAGGTTCCGCATGGCCGGCCTCATTCCGATATGATCGAGACGCTGATCAGTGACCTGGGTATCGCCTCTTCCGCGAGCGTGCTGAAAGTAGGGGACACCGAGGTGGATGTCGAAGAAGGGCGCAATGCCGCCTGCGGGACGGTGGTCAGCGTCACCACCGGTGCGTATAGCCGCGAGCAGCTGGAACCTTATCGGCCCGATTTTATCATCGACGATCTGCGCGAGCTGCTGCCCATCATCGAAAAGGCTTAAATTCCTCTATATGTCACCTTCACCGGCCACGCCTCCCACGATGCCCGCCGCAGTCTTGCCTGCGGGTGGCCGGCTGACGTTAAAAGCCCGGCTCCAGCGCAGCCCCGCCTGGGTCTTCGTACTGTATGTCTCCTTAACGTCCTTTACGGTATATGCTTCCATGTATGGCTTTCGGAAACCCTTTACCGCGGCCTCCTTCGACGGCATCACCTTCCTGGGCATTTCATACAAGGTCGTGCTGGTCATCTCGCAGGTTCTGGGCTATTGTCTGAGTAAATTCTATGGCATCCGGTTCATCGCCGGGATGCGGCCGGAGCGCCGGGCCTGGTTCATCGTCGCGCTGATCGGTACGGGCTGGCTTTCGCTGTTACTGTTTGCGCTTGTCCCGGCGCCTTACAATTTTGTCTTTATGTTTGTCAACGGCCTGCCGTTGGGGATGGTATGGGGGCTCGTCTTCGGTTTTGTCGAAGGCAGGCGGGTCACGGAGCTGATGGGCGCGGTCCTGGCCACGAGCTTTGTCTTTGCCTCGGGGCTTGCGAAAACGATCGGGAAGGCCTTGTTGCTGCATGGGATCAGTGAATTCTGGATGCCCTTTCTGGCGGGCGCCGTTTTTGTGTTACCTGCGTTGATCAGCACCTGGCTGCTCAACCAAACCCCGCCCCCTACGCCGGAAGATATCGCCCAGCGAACCATCCGTTTACCGATGGGAAAGGAAGAACGCCGGGCCTTTCTGCGCAGGTTTGGCGCCGCGCTGATCCCGGTGGTGAGCGCCTATGTGATGCTCACCATTCTCCGCGACTTCACCGAAGACTTTGCCAACGAGCTGTGGACGGAGACGGGGTATAAGGACAATGCCGAGGTCTTTGCGGGCACCAGCACCATCGTGTCGCTGATCGTGCTGGCGGTGATCGGCGGGTTCTTCCTGATCCGCAACAACTACCGCGCCTTTCAGCTCAACAACGTTATCATCATCGGCGGGTTTATACTGGCCGCGGGTTCGACCCTGGCCTTTCATTTGCATTTTATCTCGCCGGTGATCTGGATCGTCACCGCCTCTGCCGGCCTCTACCTGGGCTATGTTCCCTATAACTGCTTTTATTTCGAGCGCATGCTTGCCGCCTACCGGGTGCCGGGCAATGTCGGCTTCCTGATCTATATCGCCGACGCCTTTGGCTATCTGGGTACTGTCGTTGTACTGTTGGTAAAGGAATTTGTTCATGTCCGGTACAACTGGGTCGATTTCTTTACGGGGATGTTCTATGTCGCGGCGATTGGGGGTATCCTCGTGGTCTTGTGGGGCTCTGTGCTCTTTGCAAAAATTTACAGGAAAAATAATTAACAAAGGACGTTATGGCATCGAGATCAGCTATCGTTATCGGCGCGGGCATTGTAGGACTGGCTACGGCAAGGGCCCTTGCCGTTCAGGGTTTTTCGGTAAAGGTCTTTGAACGTACGGACCGGGCGGTCGGTGCTTCGATCCGCAACTTCGGGATGATCTGGCCTATCGGTCAGACCGCGGGTAAGATGTATGACCGGGCGGTGCGCAGCCGCAATATCTGGAAAGAGATTGCGCCGCGTGCGGGGTTCTGGCATGAAGGCGCCGGCAGCCTTCACCTCGCTTATCATGCCGATGAATGGACCGTGCTGCAGGAGCTGGATGAGACCTTCCGGGGGGAAGGCCGTCCCATCCGGCTGATGGACAAGGCCGCGATAGCGGCCTCTTCGCCGGCGGTAAAGACCGAGGGACTGATCGGCGGGTTACACAGCGGCGACGAGGTGATCGTCGATCCCCGCGAGGCGATCGCCACCCTTCCCGGCTGGCTGGCAGAACAATATAAGGTGGAATTCTTCTGGGGCAAATGCGTTTCCTATATCTCCGACCAGATCGTTTATATCGGCAACGACAAAGAATACGAAGCCGATCTGGTCTTTATCTGCAGCGGGGCGGATTTCGAGACGCTCTATCCCGAGCAGTTTGCCGAACAGCCGGTGACCAAATGCAAGCTGCAGATGATGCGGCTGGTCTCGCAACCCGATGAATGGCGTATCGGCCCCGCGCTCTGCGGCGGGCTCTCCCTGATCCACTACAACAGCTTCAAGGCTGCGCCTTCGCTTGCCGTCCTGCGCGAGCGGTATGCCGCGGAGATGGCCGACTATCTGCAATGGGGTATCCATGTCATGGTCTCGCAAAACGGCCGGGGCGAACTGACGGTAGGGGACAGCCATGAATATGGGCTTACCCACGACCCCTTCGACAAAGACTTTATCAACCGGATGATCCTCGACTATCTCCGGAAGTTTGCCTGTTTCCAGGACTGGTCCGTGGCGGAGACCTGGAACGGCGTATATGCGAAGCTGACGGATGGAGAGGCGGACCTGTTCTTTTCGCCCGAGCCTTATGTCTATGTCATCAACGGCGTCGGCGGGGCGGGGATGACGCTTTCCTTTGGTTTGGCTGAGGAACTGGTGGCGGGGTTATAGCCAATTCCGTATTTTTACGGGATGAAGACGCTCAGGGCGATAATCGCCGGCAATCGCCTTTTTTTTGCATTCTGGGGGTTGTTTTTCGTTTTGGGGCTGATCCTTGTCCTGTACATGGGAAAGGCGGGCTCTTTTGTCGAGCTCAATCCATATCACCGGACCACGCTGGATACCGTATTTATGTCGGTCACCTTCATGGGTGATGGACTTTTCTCCGTGATCGTCATCGTTGTGTTCCTGCTTCGGCGCTGTTGGTCGAAGGCTACCCAGGTGCTGGCCGCTTTTCTGCTTTCCGCCCTGGTTGCGCAGATCCTCAAAAATCTCTTCTCGATGCCCCGGCCCATGCAATTCTTTCCGCCCGGGGCCTATCCCTATTTCATCAAGGATGTGACGCATCTGGGTTTTGCGAGTTTCCCCTCGGGCCATACCACTTCTATTTTCGCGCTGGCCACCATACTGGCCCTTTTTACCCCCGATCGGCGGGCCAAGCTGGTTTATCTGTTTGCGGGCGTGCTGGTGGGTTATTCCCGGATCTACCTGGGGCAGCATTTCCTGAATGACGTGCTGATGGGGTCCGTTATCGGGACGCTGGTAGCGGTGCTTGTTCATTGGCTCTTCGTCGCCAAAGGCGAAAGGTGGTTCGCCCGCCCGAGGGGCAATATTTAGATAATTTTCGTAGGTTTGCCCACAATTTTTTATAAATCAGCCCGTAATTCATGATCCTAGGCAAAAAACTGGTAATTGTCCTTCCCGCCTACAATGCGGAACTGACCCTTCGGAAGACCTACGCCGAGATACCTTTTGATATCGTAGACGAGGTAGTGCTGGTGGACGATAACAGCAGCGACCGGACCGTGGCCGTGGGCAAGGAACTGGGCATCCGGCATATTATCCGTCATGACAAGAACCGCGGCTATGGCGGTAACCAGAAAACCTGCTATAACAAGGCGCTGGAGCTGGGTGGCGATATCGTCATCATGCTCCATCCCGACTACCAGTACACTCCCAAGCTGATCCCTTCGATGGCCTATCTCATCGCCAATGACGTCTACCAGGTGGTGCTCGGAGCCCGGACCCTCGGAAAAGGGGCGTTGCGGGGCGGGATGCCTTTGTACAAGTATATCTTCAACCGGGGGCTCACCTTTTTTGAGAATGTCATGCTTCGCCAGAAGCTGGCTGAGTATCATACGGGTTACCGTGCCTTTTCCCGGGAGATCCTGCAGCGGATTGACTATGAGATCAATTCGGAGGATTTCGTCTTCGACAATGAAATGCTTTCCCAGATCGTGTACCTTGGTTATGAGATCGCCGAGATCACCTGCCCGACAAAATATTTCGAGGAGGCGTCGAGTATCAACTTCAGCCGCAGTGTGACCTATGGGCTAGGGGTGCTGCGGGTATCCGTGGTCCATCGCCTTTGTAAATGGGGCCTGATGAAGCGAGAAATGTATAAACCAATGAAATAATTTATATTTGGGTAGGTGGCCCTTCTGAACAGGACCCCGACTCTGTAGTAGCTGCAAATAAAAAACAACGAAAAATGGCAGCGAACAACCTTGGCAATCCCGCTGAATATACCGGGAAGCTAACCCTTACCAATAAGGCGATGTCCTTCCACGGGACAACGATCCTGCTGGCGAATATCTCCAAGTTCGATCAATACGGCATTGTCCGTACCAACAAAATAAGCATGGGGCTGATGATCATCGCAGGGATCCTCGGCTTCTTTGCAGTCCAACATTTGTTGACCTGGGGGCCGGTAGTGGTGATCCCGGCCGCGTTGATCCTGTACCTGGGTATCCGGGAACGGCGCCGTCCCAACCTGTTCGGGCTGACGCTGCATCTCAACTCGGGAGAAAGGCATAATATCATCAGCGAGGATAAGGAGGGTATTGGAAGGCTTTATCACCTGATCGGAGAGGCTATTCACAAGGATCATCCGGTGAGCGCCACGTTGAACTTCAATCCGGGAAGAATAGATTTCTATACGGGGGATACTTATAATGTAAGTCAATCACAGGTGGGCGCGATTGGCGCCCAGGCTGTCGCAAACGGCACCACTTTTAATTCCGGCACGGGTCCATCGTCGCCGGCATCTTAGAAAATCAAATCGATCAGGCTATGGCAGACCACTATCACGTTTCCGATACCCAGGCCGGAGCTATCGGCAAGCAGGCAACGGCCAATAATACGACCTTTAACAACTTTGGGTCAACGGAAACAAGCGCCAACGTTCCGGCCGATCAGCCGGTCCGGAAGACAAAGACATTCCTGCAAAGGGTCGGACAATGGCTGGTCAAAGCGGCGGGTGCGCTTGGTTTGCAAGCGCTGAAGAAATTGATTTTCAAGGAATAAATAGGGGGCAGGTGTGAAGGTTATATCTTTATCTTTGCGCCAAACTTCCAGAAAGCATGCGTCTCAGCAAAACCGCCACTATCCTGTTGATCGCCGTGTTCGCCGCCCTGCTGTTCCTCCCTTTTCTGGGCCGCGTTCATCTCTTCGATTGGGACGAGATCAACTTTGCAGAGTGTTCCCGGGAGATGATCAAGATGCATGACTACACCCGGGTGTATGTCGACTTCAAACCTTTCTGGGAAAAGCCGCCGATGTTCTTCTGGATGCAGAGTACGGCCATGAAGGCATTTGGCGTCAATGAGTTTGCTGCCCGTCTTCCCAATGCCATCTGCGGCATCGTCACGCTGATCGTGGTCTTTCTGTGCGGCAGCCGCATCTATGACCGGAGGTTCGGTATACTCTGGGCTCTCGCGTTTGGCGGATCGCTTTTTCCGAACATGTATTTCAAATCGGGCATCATCGATCCCTGGTTCAACCTCTTTACTTTTCTGGCGCTGTATAATTTTATCCTCTATCACTGGAAGCGGAACGGCTATGACAAACCGGGGCTGCAAAAAAGTCAACTGACGTATGTATTGTGGTCGGGGGTGTTTATGGGCCTTGCCGTGCTGACCAAGGGACAGGTGTCGCTGATGGTCTTTCTGATGGTGCTTGGGGTGTATTTTATCTACAACCGGTTCAAGATCTTTTTCAACTGGTGGCATGCGCTGCTGTTCCTGGTTGTCGCCACGCTGGTGACGGCTACCTGGTACGGTTATGAGACCTATACCCGTGGTCCGTGGTTCATCAATGAGTTTCTCAAATATCAATGGCGGCTTTTCACCACGCACGATGCGGATCAGGCCGGCTTCTTCGGCTATCATTATATCGTATTGCTGATAGGCTGTTTCCCCGCTTCGATCCTTGCCATACCCTCTTTCTTCCGTTCGAAATACAATGGCCGCTGGGACCGTGATTTCAAGAAATGGATGCAGATGCTCTTCTGGGTGGTGACGGTGCTGTTCACGATCGTCCAGTCCCGGATCATCCACTATTCTTCGATGGCCTGGTTCCCCGTGACCTTTCTGGCCGCCTATTCCGTCTACAAATGGGAACGGCGGGAGCTGGTCTACAAGAAATATGTCGGTATTTGCCTGGGGGTTCTTGGTGGGTTGATCTCGCTGCTGATCCTGGGGGTGGCGATCCTTGGGTTGAATGTCCATCGGCTGGCGCCCTATGTGGAAGATACTTTCGCCCGCGGGAATATGGAGGCGGATGTGCACTGGTCCGGTTTTGAAGGGGCCATCGGGTTGCTGATGGTGGCGGCCCTGGTCATGGGCCTCCTGTATTTATCAAGGCGGCGATATAGCCGCGCGGCGCTGACCCTTTTTGCGGGAACCGCCATCGTTGTTTTCTTTGCTTCGGCGATCATCGTCCCCAAGGTGGAACGATACAGCCAGGGCGCCGATATCGATTTCTTTATCGCCCGTCAGGGGGAGGATTGTTATGTGCATACCCTCGGCTTCAAGAGCTATGGCGACCTTTTCTATACTTTGAAGGAGAAGCCCACCAACGCCAATTCCTACGATCAGAACTGGCTGCTCACCGGGCCTATCGACAAGCCTGTGTACTTTGTCACGAAGGTCGATCGGGTCCAGCATTGGGCGAACGGCCAGTACCCCGAGCTGAAAGAGCTGTATCGGAAGAATGGATTTGTGTTTATGAAGCGGGAGGTGCCGACGGCCCCGCCCTCGGCGCCGGTTCCGCCACCGCCTGCGCCCTCGCCCTCGCCCTCGCGTTCCGGCCGTTAGACGATCGTGTTGACGATGCCGCCCTCTGCGCGGATCGCTGCTCCATTGGTTGCGGAGGAGAGCGGACTGGCGAAATAGACAACCGTATTCGCCACTTCATCAACGCTGGTAAAACGCTGCAGAAGCGAGCTGGGCCGCCCATCGCGGAAAAAGGATCTTTCCACCTCGTCTACGGTCGTATTCCCACTCTTCGCCAGCGATTCAAGGAAATCGCCCGCGCCCCTGGACTTTGTCGGGCCCGGCAAAATGGTATTGACCGTGACGTCGGTACCCTTTGTGAGTTGGGCGAGGCCCCTGCTGACCGCCAGCTGAGCGGTCTTTGTCATTCCGTAATGGATCATTTCCGTGGGAATATAGATCGCGGATTCGCTGGAGATAAAGAGGATGCGACCCCAATTGTCGGCCAGCATACGTGGAAGGACATGTCGTGACAACCGGACGCCGCTCAGGACGTTCACCTCAAAAAGGAGACGCCAGTCTTCATCCGGGATGGCCGCAAAGGGCTTGGGCTCGAAGATGCCCGCATTGTTAACCAGGATATCGATGGCCGGGAGCCGGCCGATCAGCCGGTCCACCTCTTCGGCGTTGGAGAAATCCGCCGGGATGCCGGATACCGCTGATTTGCCGGTTATCTCTTTCAATTCCTTGACGGCTTTGTCCACACCGTGTTGATTACGGCCGTTGATGATCACCGTTGCCCCTTCTCTGAGGAGTTGTTTTGCAATGGCAAAACCGATCCCGGCAGTGGAACCGCTGATGAAAGCGGTCTTGCCTGTAAGCTGTAAGTCCATGTAATTTATTTTGATCCCGGCAGAGCTGCCGGTAGATCACTTTAACAGCCGGGCGAAAAAATTGTTGGGACGTGCTGCCGGGGCTATTTTTTCTTGCCGCCGGAGAAGAAACGCAGGATACTGCTTACCACTTTGTCGTTGGCGCCCAGCTTTCCCTTCACGGCCGTATACGCGGATATGAGGGCGTTGTCGAGCTTCACGAGCAGTTTGTTGCTGCCGTCGCCCGGTCTTGCCTGGTAATAGGTAGCCCGGCGCACCGGATTTGCTTCCACCGTGTAGTAATACAATGCGATGCTCCGGCGAAAGGTCCCTTCCGGGCACTCCATGGGCAGGGGATGACCATGGTAGGAATCGGCGTCGGTGTTGAAGATGACGCAGCGGTTGAAGACGGGTAATACGCTTTCTTCGCAGGCCTTCATCTGCTTGTCCCAGAGCTCCAGCTTGCCGCCCCAGCTCTCCTGCCAATTGTGATTCAGATAGACCAGCACATTCACCCGGCGCTGCCAGTTGCGGTGGTGGGGATGTACGGTAAAGTCGGCATGAATATTCAGGAATCCGCCGCGGGTGGACTGATGGATGCCGCCGCCTTCCAGCCCGTCATCCTTTTGTAATCCCTGGATCCCGGTGATCTGGCAAAGCCAATGGAGGAATTCGGGGGAGTTGAGGTGGTTGATGGTGCCTTTGATGGTTTCGGGGAGCAGGTCGATCTTATTCAACCCGCGTTTGTCTTCGTTATAATGTTTATAGTTGATCCAGCCGTCGGTCTCATTGAGGCGGTTGAACTCCTTTATACACTCGTCGAGGACAGCCGGGTTGAGGAAGTTTTCAAGCACGATATGGGGATAGGGATCGGCGGCCTGATACTTCTTGCTCAGTGCGGGCAACTGGGCGATCCATTTATTGTAGTCGAATATTTGGGCGGTGGATGTCGGCATACGCCGCAAAAATAGGACTTTTCTTAATCCCGCCGCGATTCGAGGGTAAACCCGATGGTGGTGCCGACATCGGGGGTACTCCGTACATGGATGGTCTGGCCGTGGGCTTCGACAATATGCTTACAGATGGCCAGTCCGAGACCTGTCCCGCCCTTGTCCCGGCTCCTGGCCGCATCGGTCCGGTAAAACCGTTCGAAGATGCGCATCAGATGCTCTTCCTCGATGCCGATGCCGTCATCGCTGATCTCGATGAGCACGTTCTTCTCGTCGATCTTATAGACGCTGGCGACGATACTACCGTTGGGCTTGCCGTACTTGGTGGCGTTCTCGACGAGGTTGATCAGCACCATGCGGATCTTTTCCTTATCGGCGAAGACGGTGATCGGTGACTCGCAGCCCTTTTTGATGGACGTGCGGATATTCTTGTTATGGGTCTTTATCGACAGGGATTCGAAGATCTCCCGGAGAAGGTCCTGGATGATGAAATTTTGTTTGTACAGGAGTTGTTCGCCGCGTTCGAGGGTGGATATTTCATCGAGGTCATTCATGAGATTGACCAGGCGGTCGACATTCTTTGCGGCGTTCTCGAGGAATTTTTTGCGGATGGCCATATCTTCCATCGCGCCGTTCAGCAGGGTGTCCACATAACCCTGGATCGCAAAAATGGGCGTTTTGAACTCGTGGGCCAGATTCTGCAGGAATTCCTTGCGGTAAGCCTCGTTCTTTTTCAGCAATTCGATCTCTTCGTTGCGCTTTTCCCCCCATTTCTCGACATCCTCGCGTACCTCATCGATACTTTTCTGGGGCAGGATGTATTTGAAATAGACCTCCTCTTTCCGGGTGGCCTTTGTCTGGTGAATAAGCTTGTAGATCAGTTTGATCTTGCGGTAGATGAATTTCTCGAGGGTGAAAAGGATCAGCCCGTAGCTGCCGCCGAAGACGAGCAGCAGGGATGTCGCGCCGACTACACCGTTTCCGGTGATGATAAAGATACCCAGGGAGATCGGGAGGGCCAAAAGTCCGGCGGTCAGCGCCGCCAGTTGTCTGGGCGATAGGTTTTTGGTAGAAGGCATGGGTTCATAAAGTTACAAATTGAACTTATAACCAACACCTTTTACTGTTGTGATGCAATCCAGCCCCAACTTTTGACGGATCTTACGGATATGTACGTCGATGGTGCGGTCGCCGACGATGACCTCGTTGCCCCACACCTGGTTGAGGATCTCGTTGCGTAGAAAAACACGCCCGGGCCGGGAGGCGAGGAGGTAGAGCAATTCGAACTCCTTTTTGGCAAGGGTCACGTCTTTGCCTTCGACCATGACCTCGAATTTGGCCGGATCTATGGACAAATTCTCGATCTTGAGCACCTTGTCCTCGGGCTCCTTGTTCACCCGGCGAAACAGGGCGTTCACGCGGCTGATCAGGACCTTGGGGCTTATCGGCTTTGTTACGTAGTCGTCGGCGCCGGTTTCGAGGCCCCGGACATGCGAGCCTTCGTCGCTGAGCGCGGTGAGGAAAAGGATCAGTGTCTCTTTAAAGGAAGGTTGGGAACGCAGCATCTCGCACACCTCCACGCCGTTCTTTTTCGGCATCATGATGTCGAGGATGATCAGGTCGGGCCGGACGATCTTGGCCTTACCGATGGCCTCGTCGCCGTCCTTTGCTGTTATCACCTCATATCCTTCTTTTGTGAGATTGTATTGAATGATCTCAAGGATATCGGGCTCATCGTCGGCTATCAGGATCTTCTTGCCTTTGGATTCCATTCTGAAAATTTACGCAAACCTACTCGAAATAAACCGGAGGGGGGAATTCCGCCAAATCAGTTTACAATTTGTTAATACATAAATAACACAAGAGCAGGCCTTATGTTGCCCGGTTTAACCCTGGGGGCCAAACCGAGCCTTTTAATTCCAATTGCTTGGAGTTATCAGGTCTGTTATCTACTTTTACCGCACTCCAAAGTTACTCCTGGTTCGTGACCTGGCGGCGCCCGGTCGAGTTTCCTAACTGATCCATCTCCTGGTAAAATCATAACATTTTTAAGGTTTTTAAAATTATTAAAATCAGACTTTTATGGCAAAAGTGTGTATACTTTTTTTGCTATGGGCCGGGTTGTGCTTACCCCTGTTTGCCCAGAAGAAGACTATTGCCGTGATCGGCAGTTCGACCGCTGCGGGGTTTCACCTTCCGATTGACGATCAAGGTCAAATCATGGAGGACCAGGATGACAACCTGGACAACGGACTGCCCCCGAATTCGTGGGTGAACCGGCTCCGGGTCTATTATGATGGCCTTCACCTTTTGAATGAGCTGGACAATTTCGCTATCTGGGGGCAGAATATTTACCAGGCGATGCCCGATGACTATCATTATGTAGGGGGAGATACCCGTGACGACGTAGACGGGCGGAACAATATCAGCAAGGCATTGAGCGTCAATCCCGACATTATCCTCGTCAATTTTCCTTCCAATAACTATGATTTCTATCCGATCGACGAGACGATGGCGCGCATCCACGATATTTATGATGCGGCTATTGCCAACGGGCATACGGTCTGTTATATCTGTACGACCCAGCCGCGAACGAGTGAAGGATTTGCGATCCTGGACAACCGGACGAACCTGAAGACGATCCGCGACCGGATCGTGGCCGACTTCCCGAATCACTATATCGATTTCTATACCCCGCTCGTCGACGACCAGGTGGAGACCTCCCCGGGGGTGCCGAATGACAACTATCTGGGTATCAAGGCGGAATTCTCGCTGGGTGACGGCACACACGTGAACGAGGCGGGTCATGGGGTACTTTATAACGCGGTGCTGGCCAAGAACCTCGTCCCGATCGCCAATCTGCCGCTCGCAGTAGGGAAGATCGGGGTAAAACGCATCGACGACACGCATATCACCGTGACCTTTACGGTCTATGAAGGGAATACGGAAAAAGAATTCTTTATTTGGGTGAAGGACAAGGCCGGCAATACGAAATCGGTCCGTGTAGTCATTCCCGACAAGACCAAAACCACTCAAACCATTACCGAAACTATTCAAATTTACTGATCATGAGAAAGGCAATAATGTTTTTAACTCTTTGCTTTGCATTGATAACTATAGTGTTGGCATCGGGTAGTTGTACGAAGAAAGTTATCGCGCCTCCGATGCCTACGGCGGAGGATCTGACTGTGGTGGTGGGTTCCGTCAGCGCCACCGGGGATACGACCATCTATCTCCAGACGGTGGTACGGCCGCATTGAACCCGTTGAATGGTAGCCTTTTTGGTAGTATTTTTGCAATTATTGTCAAAAGGTTGCCTATGTATCGACCGGTACGATCCCTTGTTTTTTTGTCGTTTTGCGCTCTGGCACTTGCAGGTCCCTCAAGGGCGCTGGCGCAGCCTAATTCCTATCCTTACAAGGTGGCGCAGGATCGTATGCTCTGGCATGACTATGTGGACAAGGAACAGCAGCGGCTGATCCAGCTGGGCGGCGGGAGGAACGACAGCCTGGTCCGGCTATCGAAGGACGAATCGGTCAACCTGCAGGTGACGGATGCGCTTATCCGCCAGGTTGACGAGCTACAGGAGCAGATAGAGCTGGATTCCACCCTCAACACCAATAACAAGAAGCGATACCTGCGCGGACTTTCGGATGTTCTGCAACGGTTTGACAGGGCCCTTCAGTCGAAAGAGATCCAGGCCACCCAGGCTCCCGGGCTGATCGACGCCTTTGTCCAGGGAATGAAGCTGGACCGAAAAGGGGAAAGCATCGAACCGGTTATCGCTGCCTGCACTTATGAGACGGGGAAGATCGTCGTCGAATGTTTTAATTATCCTGCGGAGAACAAAGGGGCGAAACCCGCCAGACTGTTGCTTACGCGAAGGTATTACGAAATGCATCCATCGTTGATCTTCAATTATTTATCAACGCACCCCGGCCTGCCTTTCGAAGACAGTCTCATCATTATCGCCGGTCGTCATGACATCGGCCAGTTATATGATTTTGCCGCGGCGGGCAATGATCTGGGTTATCATATCCGCAACAGCAAGGATTCCCTGCTGCATATGGTGGCTAAACTGGCCACGAGCCGGAGCGGCCGCCTGTATTTCCCTTTTCTCGATAACCTGGTCAAGGGCAAGATCACGATGGAGGACATCGATAAGGTAAAGGACGATGACCTCAACTACTACCGGCTGCTGGTGAAGACCCGGCTCGACTATGCCGAACGGCTGCTTCCGCCGCTTCGGGATACCCCGGTGGAAATGAATGCGCTTACCCAGATGCTGGAGAAGAAAGGCAAACAGGTGTTCGTCAGCGAGATCAATGCGCTGCACACCGCGGAAAATCCCGCGATCCGATTCAAGATACTCGATCCGCTGACCCCGCAGGAGTTGTATTATCTCGTGGTGCTGAGCGAGGATGAGATCTATACGTCGAGTTATCTTGGCGTGTACGACCGCATCTTTCAGCGAATGAGATCGCCCAATGGGGATAGTCTGCTGCTGCAGGTGCATGGGGACTACTTTCGGAAATTCATCAAGATGGCCGCGGCTTACAACAAGCTGGAGCATTTTCTGGGGACGATGGATAAGCAAAACGCCGGCACGGTCATGAAATCCTTTGTCATCCATCTCGAGAATGCGGGGGAGGAGGAAGCGGTGGATGTCGCGGACTCTTACAGCAGTATCGTGGAGAAGAGTCCTGCCCTTGCCCGGTTTATCCTCAACGAAACAAAATGGAATTACGATAAGAACGTGGCTGCCAACGACAAAAAGGGGATCATCATTTACCGGTTGTTGGAGACGCTTTTCGAGTCCGCCGACACGACGAACAAGGTCGACCTGTCTGCGAAGCTGGGGATCCCGCCGATCTATACCGTTGATCGTCAGTCGCTGACGGACGACAGCGGCCGGGTTATCGAGCAGGTGTTCTTTTATGGGGACAAGGATAAGGACGGGCAGAATTCCTTTGCGGACTTTATGCGCATCTTCCAGTCAAGACCCGGCACCCGGCCCGAATGGAAGATCACGGAGAACCCGCAATGGACGACCATTACCTCCCTCCGCGGGAAGCCTGTTCTCATCTTCGCCAATAAGCCGCTTTTGGGCGAAGACGACCCGGACGCCAAGGCGCAAAAAGCGCTTTGCGACTACCTCTACGACCGTCATCTGAAACCGACGATCGTTATCCACCGGGGCCACAGCTATCACGTCAAATATACCATCGAGCAGATGCCGGCCACTGCCCGGATCGTCGTGCTGGGTTCGTGCGGCGGCTATAACAATCTCAGTGAAGTGTTGAAGATCAGCGAAGATGCTCATATCATCTCGTCCAAGCAGGTGGGGACGAAGACGGTCAACGAACCGATCCTGCAGGCGATGAACAACACGCTCGTCGCGGGCAGGAATATCGAGTGGCTGCCGATGTGGCGTGATCTGGAAGCCGGTTTCCGGAAGGACCCGGCCGCGCGGGAAAAATTCGACGACTATATTCCACCGTATAAGAATCTAGGCGCCATCTTTATAAAAGCGTACCGCAAGGCGATGGATCAGGAGGAATAGATGAGCGGCATGCCCGATTGGCGACAAACATGCTATCTTTGCGGGCCGCGGCGGAGGCTATTTTTATCAAAAGCGAGGGTCGCGTTCAAATGGCGGAAGAGATCAAGAAAAAGAAGAAGATTTTCGACTTTACCTTATTACGGCGGGTTTTCCGTTATGCGACCCCCTATAAGGACCGGCTTTACGGATCGATCGTCCTGGCGATCGTGCTGGCCATCCTTTCCCCGTTGCGCCCCTGGTTCATCCAGATCACCATCAACCATTATATCCGGGACAGCCTTGTAAAGGCGGTTGTCTGGATCACCGTTGCGCAGATCGTGATGCTTATCGCGGAGACGATCGCCCGGTTCTTTTTTTCTTTTATCACTGCCTGGCTCGGTCAGACGGTTGTCCGCGATCTGCGCGTCGATGTCTATAAGAAAGTGCTGGGGCTCAATCTGTCGCAGTTTGACAAAACGCCTATCGGGACCCTTACGACCCGCACCATCAACGATATCGAGGCGATAAACGATATTTTTTCCGACGGCCTGATCCCCATCATTGCCGATCTGCTGTCGATCCTTTCCGTATTGGCGTTCATGTTCTGGACCGACTGGCGGCTCACCCTTGTCTGTCTGGCGCCTTTTCCTTTTCTGCTGGTGGCCACCTGGTTTTTCAAGGAGTCGGTGAACAAGAGCTTTATTCGCGTACGCAATGCGGTGGCGGCGCTGAATGCGTTTGTGCAGGAACATATCACCGGGATAGCGATCGTCCAGGCCTTTGCTGCGGAGAAGCGCGAGGACGTGAAGTTCCGGAAGATCAACCGCGAACACCGCAACGCCAACATCAACGCCATCTTCGCCTATTCCGTATTCTTCCCGATCGTGGAGATCATCCTGGCCGTGTCCACCGGGCTGCTGGTATGGTGGGGCGCCAGGCAGGTCATGAGCCTGCCGCACGCCGAGGCGAAGGAACTGGGTGGCAAGATCATCTCCTTCTTCCTCTATCTCAACCTGCTGTTCCGGCCTTTGCGGGTCATCGCCGATAAGTTCAACGTGCTGCAGATGGGCATGGTCGCCAGCGAAAGGGTCTTCCGGGTGTTGGACAATGACGATTATATCAAGACGCAGGGCGACTATACCCCGGTCCGGATGAAAGGAAAGGTCGAATTCGATAAGGTTTCATTCGCCTATGTCGATGACCGGTACGTGCTGAAGAATATCTCCTTTACCATGCAGGCCGGCGAGACGATTGCCATCGTCGGGCATACCGGCAGCGGGAAGACCTCCATCATCAGCCTGCTGAACCGGCTGTATCATATCCAGCAGGGTGAGATCCGTGTCGATGATGTGCCCATCGAAGACTATGAACTCGATGCGCTTCGGCGGAGCATCGGGGTCGTATTGCAGGATGTGTTCCTCTTCTCCGGTTCGGTGGTCGACAACATCACTCTCCGGAATGAAGAGATCCCCATGGAGCGGGTGGTCGCCGCGGCAAAGCTTATCGGGATGCATGATTTTATCATGCGACTGCCGGGCGGATATCACTATAACGTCATGGAGCGCGGCGGCTCGCTTTCGCTGGGTCAGCGGCAGCTGTTGTCCTTTATCCGCGCCTTACTATATGACCCGTCCATCCTCATCCTTGACGAGGCCACCTCTTCGGTCGACACAGAATCCGAGCAACTGATCCAGGAGGCCATCGACAAGCTGATCGCCGGCCGCAGTTCGATCGTCATCGCCCACCGGCTTTCCACCATCCGCAAGGCCAGTCAGATCATCGTTCTCGATAAAGGGGAGATCCGCGAGATCGGGACGCATGAGCAGCTGTTGGCGAAGGGCGGATTTTACAGCAAATTGCATGAGATGCAGTTTAGCAAGCATGCCTCGCCGGCTGCTGAGCGGAAGGTGTCGTAAAAAATTCCCATTCCTCAAATCCGCGCGGCGATCCTTCTCGTACATCAATAGCTACCTCCCCTTCCCGGCCATCCGGTGCATTCCCATCATTGCCATCGTGCATACCTCCCATTAATATTTGTTATGAAGAAGATCCTTTTCTTTCCTTTTGTCCGTGAAGCGGCGATCTGTTCTTTTCTTTCCCTTATTCTGGGGCTTGCCGGCTTTCTCGACCACGCCGGGATATCACCGGTGGTTGCCGGCGGTTTGCAATGGTCGGCCTTTTTGTTGCTGGGAATGGCGCATATCCGGCACTTCCGGCGCCTGCTGGTCCGGCTGCGCATTGAACGGTTGTTGTTCTCACCGTTCGGCTGGGGAGTGACCCTTGGGCTTACCTTCATTAGCGTTGCCGTTTTGTTGCTTTTATATGGGTTCACCAACGCGGACCGGCTTCTGCTTGCCGTGGCCGGCGGTAGCGCCTTCCTGCTGCCCTTTATGATCGCCGGCGCCTGGGAGACCCTCAATGCGATACCCGGGAAGGAATATAAGGTTTGGTTCAACCCCGAGAAGATGGATAGCTTCCCGCTGACGAAGACCCGTCAGCTGCCGGTGCGATTAAAGGTGCGGCGCAAGTATTTCGATAACCGGGAAGAGCTTTTTCCCCTGACGGCGCCCGCGAGGTGGAAGGTGGGCCGGTTCTTTTATCATTTTATGCTGGACGAAGAGAGCAAGGGGGCACCGGCTTTTGAGAAAGAGGACGAGTTCCGGAATCCTTATGGGTGGCAATTCTATTCCACCGACTTCGGCGGTGTTGTCCGAAAATTCCTCGACCCGCAGCGGACCCTTGAAGAGAACAATGTGAAAAAGAACGGCGTCATCGTGGCCCGCCGGGTCAAAGCGACCCCATTCCCGATAAACAAATCCTGAGAACTGCATGAAACCCGAGAATTTCGAACAACGACAAAAACTGCTGCGGCGATTCCTCTTTCTCTATGTGGGATCACTCGCGTTGCTTATCCTGGGCTTCTGGGCGCTGAGCAGCCGGGAGCCGGCGGCTGTACCGGTGCAAAACCTCGTGCCGACCGCGGAAGGCCGGCAGAAGACAGACCGGATCACGGCGGAGCTCGACTCCTCGCGGCAGCAAGTCTGGCGGCTGCGCCGGGAACTGCTGACCAAGGACAGTCTGATCGACCAGCTGGTCATGGCGCCGGTGCCGGATATCCCCGACGGGGCCTATGAAAGGCATGAGCTTGCCCGGTTGCAAAAGGAACAGCTCGCCGCGAGGGATGCATTGCGGAAGATAAGATATGACAGCGCCCTGCTTCGCGAACAGCTGGACGACCAGGTCAGGGCGGGTAGTGGCGCGGGTGGCAGCATGCGCGGACGACGGTGAACCAACTGGTCAGATCACCCGATGCGGAGGTCCGGCGGAGGGCGAAGGAGCGCATGGTCATGCTGAGGAATATTGCTTCGACTGCACATGATTGATATTGATTATCAATAGACTGAATCATCCCTTGCCCCAAGTAGAGCGGCGTTGTTTCGTCACAGGAGGCCGTCCCGGTTACCGGGGCGGCCATTGCCGTAAAACAGGGTGTTTTTTTTAATCTTATTTTCATAGTCTGACCCACCAACCGTATCTTTGCGGCAAATTTCAGGACGGTATGGCATTGAAATGCTTCAAATCTATAGTGGTCGCGGTTTTCAGCGTAATTGCGCTGTTTTTTTTTAATATGTCCGCAGCACACGCTGCGCCTGGCGATCAGGGAGAAGCCGGGAAGAAGGAAAATGCCAGGCTAAACCCGTCCAAGATCATCCTGGAACACGTCGCGGACGCTCACGAATTCCATTTTTATACGTTCAATAAGAAGCCGGTGTATATCCCACTGCCGGTGATCCTTTATTCGCCGGGGAAAGGCTGGTCGGTGTTTTCCGCCTCGAAATTCGAGCATGGGGAGAATGTCGTCAACGGTTACCGGCTGCTGAATGAGGAGTATGTTGCAGAAAAGAAGCTGGATGAAAAGATCTATAAGCCCGGGAAGATATGGGCCGTCAACGAGGCCGGCGAGGTAGATCCTTCCGTCAAGGTGTATGATCTTTCACTGGGCCGCAATGCCGTTCAGGCGATGATCTCCGCCCTGCTGCTGATCTGGATGATGCCGGGTGTTGCCGCAAAATACAAGAAGGGACAGGGGGTGAAAACAGCGCCCACGGGATTCCAGAACCTTATCGAACCGGTGGTGACCTTTGTCCGGGACGAGGTCGGCAAAACGAATCTGGGGGACAAGTATGAAAAATACATGCCTTTCCTGCTTACGATCTTTTTCTTTATCCTGATCAATGCCCTTATCGGGCTGATCCCGGGGACGGCCAATGTCACGGGGAATATTGCTTTCACCGGGGCTCTCGGGGTGCTGGCCTTTATCGCGATCATGTTCAGCACCGGCAAGCATTACTGGGCGCATATCGTCAACCCGCCTGTTCCCGGTCCGATCAAGGTCATCATGTGGCCGGTGGAACTGATGGGCATCTTTACAAAACCCTTCGCCCTGATCATCCGTCTTTTTGCCAACATGATCTCGGGGCATATCATCATCCTCAGCTTTATCTGTCTGATCTTTATCTTCGGGGCCATGAATACGGCGCTGGGTTGGGGAACCTCACCTTTCTTCGTCGCGCTCTCGATCTTTATTTACCTGATAGAAGTGCTGGTTGCCTTTATCCAGGCCTTTATCTTTGCCAACCTGACGGCGGTGTTTATCGGACAGGCCTTTGAAGGGGGCCATGACGATGGACATGGGCATGTGCAGGAAACCGTAATAGCATAAATCCACCTTTTTTTTAATTATAAAACCAAAATAAGATGACGTTGATGACAACTTTACTGGCTGATGTGGTTCAGCCTGGTTATGGCGCACTCGGCGCAGGCCTCGCTGCCATTGGCGCCGGTATCGGTATCGGGCAGATCGGAAAGGGTGCTGTTGATTCCATTGCACGCCAGCCGGAAGCTTCGAACGACATTCGTGCCAACATGATCCTGGCTGCGGCCCTGGTAGAAGGTGTTGCCCTTCTGGCTGCCGTTGCCGGTCTGCTTGCTGTATTCCAGAAGTAAGGCACGTAAAAAAAAACGTACTGCATCCGACGCACAGGGCCGAGGATGCAGTATTTTTCTCTAAAAACTATTTTAAGTTATACTATGGAACTCTTAACTCCCGACTTAGGCTTATTTGTTTGGAACGTTATCATTTTCCTTCTGTTGCTGATCATCCTTCGGAAGCTGGCGTGGAAGCCCATTTTGAAGTCGCTTAACGAGCGGGAAAAGGGTATTTCCGATTCGCTGGCATCAGCCGAGAAGATCAAGGCGGAGATGGCTCAGCTGAAGAACGAGAACGAGGCCTTGTTGGCCAAGGCCCGGGAAGAAAGGGCGCAGCTGCTGAAAGAAGCCCGGGAAACAAAGGACAAGATGATCAACGAGGCAAAAGAGCTGGCCAGGCAGGAATCGGCTAAGATCATCGCCGATGCGCAGGCTGCCATCGAACAGCAAAAGATGGCTGCCATCACCGAAGTCAAGAACCAGGTGGGTACGCTGGTGGTGGAAGTGGCGGAAAAGGTATTGCGCCGTCAGCTGGAGAACAAGAGCGAACAGGAGAATTATATCCGTCAATTGTCCAACGAAGCGAAATTCAACTAATCTATGACGCCCAATCCCCGTTTAGCGGCCCGTTACGCAAAATCGATCCTGGATCTGTCCCTTGAAAGGGGCCAGCTGGAAGATGTATATAAGGATATGTTGCTGCTAAAGCAGACTTGCCGGGACAGCAAGGAATTGGTGAACCTCCTGCGCAGCCCCGTCATTAAGTCCGACAAGAAGGGCAAGATCCTCGACGCGATCTTCACGGGCAAGATCAGCCCGCTGACCAGCGCTTTTATCACCCTGCTGCTGAACAAGGATCGTGAAGGGCATCTCCCCGAGATCGCCCAGGCGTTTGTGGAGCAGTATAAGACGCACAAGGGTATCGCGACCGTTAAGCTGACGACGGCGGTGCCGGTGAGCGATGACGTCCGGCAGGTCATTCTGCAAAAGCTGAAGACCGAGCGCAATTTGCAGCAGGTGGAACTCGATACCGAAGTAAGGCCCGAACTGATCGGCGGCTTTATTCTCGAGATCGGCGATGAGCGGATGGACGACAGCGTTGCTTTCGAACTGAACAATATCAGAAAGCAATTCCAGAACAACGACTTCATATATAAGATCCGATAAAAGACGGGCGCAGCCCGTTGGAACGACAACAAACAAACTTCAAACTGAATACAATTATGGCAGAGATCAAACCGGATGAAATTTCAGCGATATTGCGTCAGCAATTGAGCAACTCCAATGTTTCGGCGCAGCTGGAAGAAGTTGGGACCGTCCTGCAGGTAGGGGATGGGATCGCCCGTGTATATGGGCTGAGCAATGTCGGCGCCGGTGAGCTGGTGGAATTCGAGAATGGCGTAAGGGCCATCGCCCTCAACCTGGAGGAAGACAATGTCGGGGTGGTATTGATGGGGGATAGCGGAGACATCAAGGAAGGTGCAACCGTTCGCCGTACCGGTAAGATTGCATCCATCCGTGTTGGTGATGGGATGTTGGGCCGGGTGGTCAATACGCTTGGCGAACCCATCGACGGGAAAGGTCCGATCGCCGGTGAAAGATATGAGATGCCGCTCGAGCGGAAAGCGCCGGGCGTTATCTTCCGCGAACCGGTGAAGGAGCCGCTGCAAACAGGTATCAAGGCTATCGACGCCATGATCCCCATCGGCCGCGGCCAGCGGGAACTGATCATCGGTGACCGGCAGACCGGCAAGACTGCCATTGCCATCGACACCATCATTAATCAGAAAGAGTTCTATAAGGCAGGAAAGCCCGTCTTCTGTATCTATGTAGCGATCGGGCAGAAAGCCTCCACCGTTGCCGGGGTAATGAAGACCCTGGCGGACAACGGGGCGCTCGACTATACCGTGATCGTAGCTGCTTCGGCTTCCGATCCGGCCCCCATTCAGTTCTATGCGCCCTTCGCAGGCGCCGCGATCGGGGAATATTTCCGCGACTGCGGAAAGCCCGCGCTCATCATCTATGATGATCTTTCCAAACAAGCCGTAGCCTATCGCGAGGTGTCGCTGCTGCTGCGTCGTCCGCCCGGCCGTGAAGCGTATCCCGGCGATGTATTCTACCTGCATAGCCGTCTGCTTGAGCGCGCCGCCAAGATCATTGCGGATGACGGTGTGGCGAAGAAAATGAATGATCTTCCCGATTCCATTAAGCATCTCGTAAAAGGCGGCGGTTCGCTGACGGCCCTGCCGATCATCGAGACCCAGGCCGGTGACGTCTCCGCATATATCCCGACGAACGTTATCTCCATCACCGACGGGCAGATCTTCCTGGAAGGCAACCTGTTCAATGCAGGTATCCGTCCGGCGATCAACGTAGGTATCTCCGTTAGTCGTGTAGGGGGTAATGCTCAGATCAAATCGATGAAGAAAGTGGCCGGTACCCTCAAGCTGGACCAGGCGCTGTACCGGGAAATGGAAGCCTTCTCGAAGTTTGGCGGAGATCTCGATGCCGCGACCAAGCTGGTTATCGACAAGGGAGCGCGCAATGTGGAGATCCTGAAGCAGCCGCAATATTCGCCCTTCTCGGTGGAGAAGCAGGTGGCGATCATCTATCTTGGAACGCAGGGTTTGCTGCGTCAGGTGAAGGTGAGCAAGGTGCGGGAATTCGAAGATCATTTCCTGCTGGAGATGGAAAACAAGTTACCGGATATCCTCGCTGAATTTAAGAAGGGTAACCTGCCTGACGATGGCGTCAAGAAAATGGTTGAGCTGGCCAATGGGCTCATTCCTCAGTATAAGTAAAAACTTAGTTGACAATTCTCAAAAACCGCCCTCGTGGGCGGTTTTTTCGTTAAAAAAAAGTAGGCATAAACGCTTGCACATTTCGAAACCTTTTGCAATCTTTACATCGTCATCACCGACACCCCCTCCAAGCTCCCGAAAAACAATTCGATACTTTTTATTTCCAATCCTTTATTGCAGTTCATCCGTTAACGAACGAAAAATGACCGGGTTTTTATATCGCCGGGGAATCCGTACCAATCCACGACTCCTCTTTTGCGGTTAATCCCGTATTCATCTGATTCTCATAGTAGCATCTTCTATCCTCGGCCGGTGGGCCAATGGATGGAATGGCTATCCAACATAAGATATTGATAACACGAAGATTTTAGTTTTAAAGGGTACGATCAACAACCGCCGGGCTTTTCTAAGCCTGGCTTTTTTTTGCCCGGCAGCGCTGGCCGCAGACCCGGCCCCGGCGCTCGCGCTGGCCCGGCAGGCCGGCCGGCACGCTTTTACCGGCGGATTTCCGCCATTCGCCTGCCTTTTTCTGCGCTCAGCCGAGATTTCTAAACAAATTTATATTTTAGTTTGATTTATAATATAAACCAAACTACCTTAGCTGAAAATAATGAGAAATGAGACCAGTCGCCCTCTCCATAGTCCTGCTTCTGCTTGCAGGCTGGCTGCCTGCCCAAACCAGGGTCTCCGGCACCGTTAAAGACCCCAAGGGGCATCCCATTCGCGGCGCGAGCATTACCATTAAGAATTCCTATGACGGCGCCACTACCGACTCCCTTGGCAACTTCCACTTTACCGCAAGCGATAAGGGCTCTTTTACCCTTACGACGACCAATATCGGCTATAATCCCGTCGAACAGCCCATTGCCCTCGCCGGCACCCCTATCGAACTGCATATCGTCCTCAAGGAACAGCTTAGTGAATTAAAGGCGGTAACGATCACTGCCGGCTCTTTTACCGCAGGGGACGCGAAGCGGGGTGCTGTACTTAGTTCGCTCGATGTGGCCACGACTGCAGGCTCCAATGCCGATATCACGGCGGCGCTCAAGACCCTGCCCGGCGCTCAGCAGGTAGGTGAGCAGGAAGGCCTTTTTGTCCGTGGCGGCGCGGGTTATGAGGCGAAGCAATATATCGATGGGACCCTTGTCAATAACCCTTACTACACCAGCGTACCCGATATCGCCCAACGCGGCCGGTTCTCTCCCTTTCTTTTTAAGGGCACCGTTTTCAGCACCGGCGGCTATTCTGCCCTGTATGGGGAAGCGCTGTCTTCGGTCGTCCTGTTGGAATCGATCGATCTGCCCGAGAAATCGGAGATCGACGCCACCCTCTCGCCCCTGGTGGTGGGTTTGGGAACGCAGCAACTGGCAAAAAACAAACAATCCAGCTATGGCTTTAGCTATAACTATGTCAACGCCTACGCCTATTTCCATGCGGTGCCGCAGGATGTGGATTACTTCAAAATGCCGCAGTTTCACAATGCCGATGCCAACTTCCGCATCCGTACAAAGGGTGGCGGGATGATCAAATACTACACGACCTTCGCCTATAACGAGCTGGGGATCCGCCGCCAGGACTGGGACAGCCTGAGCCGGAAAGATGCCTTCGGACTCACCAACCACAACTGGTACAACAACCTGAGCTATCGCGGGTATCTGAACAATGGCTGGAAGATGGATCTGGGCGCGAGCTACAGCACCAACCTGGACAACCTGGGTCAGAAGGTGGTAAGCGCCGCCAACCAACCGGTAGCCTTCCCCGACTCGGCGTTCTGGATGAATTACAAATCATTCAATATCGACCAGCGACAGGATCTGTCACAGGTGCGCGCCGTGTTTGACAAGAAACTGGGCGCATTGAGCGCGATCCGTTTCGGTTCCGAGTACTGGTATTCCTATAACTATCAGAAATACCTGAACCCGGCCTATCACACCGACACTTTATACAAGTTCAAGGATAATTTCAACTCGGTGTTTGCCGAATCCGATATCTATCTGACCAACGCACTGGCCGCCAAGGTGGGCGTGCGGTTTGAACACTCCTCGGTGATCAACAAGTCGGATCTTGCTCCCCGCCTGTCCTTTGCCTATCGCACGGGGCGCGAGGCCCAGGTATCGCTTGCGTATGGCGTTTTCTACCAGAAACCGGAGAACAGCCAGCTCTTTTATACGACCAATGTCGGCTTTACGAAGGCCACCCATTATATCATCAACTATCAGAAGATGTCGAAGGACCGGATCTTCCGGATCGAAGCGTATTATAAAAAATATGATGATCTGATCAAGACCGTTCCCACCAGTTACTTCTATTCCACCTTTAACAACAGTGGCAGCGGGTATGCAAAAGGGTTTGAGTTGTTTTGGCGCGATAAGAAGTCGATCAAGGACTTTGACTACTGGATCAGCTATTCCTACCTGGACACCAAGCGCAATTACCTGAACTTTACCGAGTCGCTCAAGCCCAACTTTGCGGCGACCCATACCGCTTCCATCGTCATGAAGCGCTTTTTCACCAAGATCAAATCCGGGTTCAACGTCACCTACAGCTATGCGACGGGCCGGCCTTACTACAACTTCGTGCTCAACGGGCTGAAATATAACCTGGCCGAGCAGGGAAAGATCAAGGACTACAACAGCCTTAATTTCAGTGCCGAATGGGTGCCCACCGTCGGCAACACCAAGGCGAAGACCTTTGTGGTCCTCTTTGCGAGCGTGAGCAATGTCCTTGGATACAACACGGTATATGGATATAATTTCTCTTACAGCGGCCTGTACAAACAGCCGATAACCCCGCCTGCCAACCGCTTTTACTTTATCGGCTGCTTCCTCAGCTGGGGTGTCGACCGGTCGCAGGACGCCATCAACAACAATTTGTAAAACCATCCATCATTTATAAAACTACAACTATGCGTAAATCGCTCCTTTTCCTGGCCCTGCTGGTCACCATGGCCGCAAGTGCACAGAACGACAAGTACTCCCAGGTAATGCAGAAGAACATTGTCCTGCTGGATTCCGCCAAGACGATCGACGAGTTGACGAGCCTGGCCGCCACCTTCGACCGGATCGGCGATGCCGAGAAAGACAAATGGCTGCCTTATTACTACGCCGCGCTGGCTCAGACCTGGATCGGCTGGAATCCTGCCACCAAGGACAAAGACGCCAATTCGGCCAAGATCAACGCCTATCTGGCCAAGGCTGAAGCCCTTGAAAAGAACGGTGAGCTCTATGCGGTGGAGAATATGTCCGCTACGCAGCAGATGCTGGTGGATCCCCAGACCCGCTGGGCTACTAATGGCAAGGATGCCGGAGCCGCACTGCAGAAGGGAATGGCTGCCGACCCGAATAACCCCCGGCTTTACTACCTGCAAGGCATGAGTCTTTTTGGCACACCGACCCAGTTTGGCGGGGGTAAGGACAAGGCCAAGCCGCTTTTCGAAAAATCAGTATCGCTGTTCAAGAGCGCCAAGCCCAGCCCGCTTGCCCCCACCTGGGGTCAGGAGCAGGCGGAACGGATGCTCGCACAGTGTCAATAAAATGTGTATGCCCGGACCGACTTCGTCGGCCGGGCATCTTACCTTTAGATTTTGTCTATGCAACAACAGGAAAATGAAATGACGGGTCACGAAAGCCTGGAACTTATCTCCAGGATGATCCATAAAGCCCGACGAGATTATTTGGACAGCGGACTAAGCGCGCTGCTTTGGGGAAGCGTCATCAGCTTTTGCAGCCTGGCCGCCTTTATCAACGAGATCTACCTGAAAATACCCCGGTTTGGCTATATCTGGTTCCTGACCTTCGTAGCGGTTGTCCCGCAGGTGGTGATTGCCGTTCGGGAAGGGAAGATCAGAAAATACAAGGCATTCGAGGAAGACCATATGGGTGGCATCTGGATCAGCTTTGCCATCGCGGTGTTCCTGCTGGGTTTTATTTTCGGCAGGTATCCTACCGACGCGCAGGCCGCGGTCTACCTGACGTTATATGGCGTCCCGACCTTTGCGACGGGGTATGTCCGCCGGTTTCGGCCGATGTTGCTCGGCGGCATCGCCTGCTGGGTCTTTGCCATCCTGAGCCTCTATTGCGGCTATCCGTATACCCTGTTGTGCATGACCGCAGGCGCCCTGCTGGCCTGGTTCATTCCCGGTCTGATCCTTAGAAAACGCTATCTGAAAGCCAAAGAAACCCATGTTTAAAGATCTTAACCCGATATTGCATTCACAGTTGCGCCTGGCGGTGGTATCCATTCTCATCTCCGTAAAGGAGGCGGAATTCACCTATCTGCGGGAGAAGACGGATGCGACGGCGGGAAACCTGAGCGTGCAGATCAACAAACTAAAAGAAGCCGGATATATCGACGTTACGAAATCCTTTAAGGACAACTACCCGCAAACCATTTGCAAGATCACCCCCGTGGGGATACAGGCCTTTGAAGAATATGTCCGCGATCTGCAATCTTACCTGAACATAAAAAAATAAGGGGACCGGCCGGTCCCCTTATTTTTCCTATCTAAAATTTCTTTAGCTTTTTGCCAGCTTCATCGTCAGCCGTTCGTTGCTGTTGATGATGACTTCCAGCTGATACATGCCGGGCTGCAGATTGGAAGTTCCTTCGATATTGTAGACGTTGGAACCAAAATCACCCATGGCGGATTGTTTTATCAGTTCGCTACCGTTGTTATCCGTCACGCGAACCATTACAAATGATTTCTCCTTGAGCTGGACGTTCACCTGGATATCATTGATATTCGGGTCGGGCGTAACGCTTACCGCGGCGACGCTCCGGGTACCGTACGAACGCAGGATGAGCACCTTTGAATAAGTCACTTTGTTATTGCCGTCCACCTGGCGGAGCCGGTAGTAGAGGTCATTCTTCCGTTCCTGCTCGTGCATCTTGTCATTGAAGGTGTACTGACCGACTGCAACGGCTTCTTCTGCCTTTACCTCGCCCACCTTCTTGTAATACTCGCCATCCAGGCTCCGTTCGATCTCGAAAACCCGGCTATGGTTGTCGCCGGCGGTATTCCAGTTGAGGGCCACTTCCTTCCGGCTGTACAATGCCTCGAAGCCGACCAGGGAGCTCTTGTTGGGAAACCGGATCGTAGCGGTCGTATTGATCGAGCAAAGTGCGGGCGAACCGTTATCACATATCTTGTAGGTAAACTGCGTGCTGTTGCCCGTAAAACCATCCTTCGGCGTAAAGACAAAGCTTCCGTCTTTTTGAAGTTGGACCTGGCCGTCCTGGGATTCGGTCATCAGGTAGGCGGTCATTGTCTCGTGATTGGGGTCATAGTCATTGCTCAGCACGTTACCGGCAGCCGTATGCGAAGCTGTACCGGAGAATTTATCTTTCAGCGACACGGGAGCGACGTTGCAGGTGGAAGCGTAGTGCGGAGCGGCGGTGATCGTCAACTCGTCGATGGCGATGCGGGTAGCGCCGCCCGTCCCGCGGTAGTTGATGCAAACGCCATAGCTGCCGGTAAGGTTCAGCGGATGCTTATAGGAATAAACGTGACCGGCTTCACTCCCGGTCATTTCGAGGCTATCGAGGGTGGCCACGGGGTTGTTGTTGCCGTCGATGGCTACGACCCTGATCCAGCGGCGGTCTTTCACCGGCTGATTGAAGCTATAGGTAAAAGAGAGAACGGTGGCGCTGGTGAGATCCAGCAGGGGAGTATAGATACCTGTGCGTTCGGTGGCGCTGGCGCCTGTACCGGATACCATTGCCCCATCACCTTCGATATTGGGTATCCAACCGGCGCGATTGATGTCGAAATCGGAGAAGAACCAGCATTTGCCCTGTAAATATCCTTTCACCTCGGTTAAACGAACACCGGGGCGGGAGTTGAAGTTATCGATCGTAGCAGCGGGAGCAGCAAACAGCGGTTGAAAGAGAAGTGCAGAGAGAACAGTGAAAGAGACTGTTAACAAGTTCCTTTTCATCTTTGTAATTTTCAGAAGGTGATTAATTTGTAAATAGACCGTTTGGTAACACAGGGGCTATTCAAAGGAAGGAACTAGATGATTCGGCTTGTTTTTCGGGGAAATTGAGATTGGGCGAGAGATACCCGGGACCGGGTAACAGGTCAAAGATAGAACGCAAATCCTGTTTTTGCAAGCTCCGCCTTGAAAAAAGTTATCTCTCTGATTAATACCGCTTTGGCGAGGCGGGGAATTCCGAAGATATTTAGAAAGTAAGATCGCGCCGGGTGGTGCGGCCTGATTCGTCGATCTTCTCATCGGCGACATTGCCGAGGACGGCCGCGCCCATCTTCCTCATCGGGTTGCTCCGGTTCTCGTCATATTCCTGCCGGTTGTGAATGATATCGAGGCAGGAATAGATGGAGGCGATGAAGGAGGTGTTGTCGGCTTTGTTCTTGCCGGCGATATCGAAGGCGGTGCCGTGATCGGGCGAGGTGCGGACCATCGGCAGTCCGGCGGTGAAGTTCACCCCTTCGCCGCTGGCCAGTGACTTGAAGGGGATAAGTCCCTGGTCATGGTACATGGCGAGGATGGCGTCGAACCGGTTATGATAGCCCCGGGCGAAGAACGCGTCGGCGCTGTAGGGCCCGAACACCAGCATCTGGTGTTTGGCGTCCTTGATGGCGGGTTTGATGATCTCTTCTTCTTCTTTTCCGACGAGACCTTCATCTCCGGCGTGGGGATTCAGTCCGAGTACGGCGATTCGCGGCTTGTCGATGCCGAAATCCCGGACCAGGCTGTCCCGCAGGATCGTCAGCTTGGAGAGGATCGCTTCGCGGGTGATGTATTTTGCGATGTCCTTTACGGGCACATGCTCGGTGACCAGACCGACCCGGAAGCCTTCCGACACCATCAGCATGAGGACATCGTTTACATTGAAGGCCTGTTTCAGATAGGGGGTATGACCGGTGAAGTCGAAGGTTGCCGATTGGGTATTCTTCTTATGCAGCGGGGCCGTCACAAGCCCCTGGATCTTCTTATCGCGAAGGGCTTCCACGGCCATGGTCAGCGATTTGACGGCATAGGCGCCGCCGATATCGGTCAACTGACCCGGAGCGACGGCGATCTCTTCTTCCCAGCAGCTATACAGGTTGACCTGCTTGTGGGCGATGCGGGTAAAATCCTTTGCGCTCTGGTAAGTGAAGTTTATCTCCGGGGTGAATTTCCGGTAGAAATTGATGAGTTTGGCGGATCCAAAGATCAGTGGGGTACACATCTCCAACAGCCGATGATCGGAAAAGGTCTTGATGATCAGTTCCGTTCCTATCCCATTCACGTCTCCTACGGACACCCCGATCACCGGTTTTTGCATTGGTTGGCTCATACACTATGATTTTCAGGCATCGAATATACGATTTATTGCGCAGTCGGGAATGGCGGCGTAAATTTGCGCTTCATGTATACGTTGAAAAAGTCGCTCGGCCAGCATTTCCTTCGGGATGAGAATATCTCGCGAAAGATCGTGGCGGCGCTTCGCGAGCGGCCGTTTACGCAGCTGCTGGAGGTAGGGCCCGGCGCGGGGGCGCTGACGAAATATCTGCAGGAGCTGGAGGGTATTGCGTTTAGGGCTGTGGAGCTGGATGACGAAAAGGTTCGTTATCTGCAGGATACCTGGCCCGGACTGGAAGGAAAGCTCATTCACGCCAGCATCCTGGATGTCGAAAAGCCGTTTTCGGGAGGGTTCACGGTGATCGGCAATTTCCCCTATAATATCTCCTCGCAGATCCTTTTTAGGATGCTCGACTGGAAGGACGATCTCCAGACGATGATCGGGATGTTCCAGAAGGAGGTAGCCCAGCGGGTGGCGGCAAAGGAAGGAAGCAAGACCTATGGCGTTCTCAGTGTGCTGATCCAGGCTTTTTTCGATGTGGAATACCTTTTCGAGGTCCACGAGCAATGCTTTAACCCGCCGCCGAAGGTAAAGAGTGCGGTGATCCGGCTGACGCCCCGATCGGCGCCGGCCTTCCGTGATGAGAAGAGCTTTTTTCTGCTGGTGAAAACGGCGTTTAACCAACGCAGGAAGCAGCTGCGGAATGCCGTGAGACCGCTTTTTGACGAGGCGGTGTTGCAGGACCCCTTCTTCAATAAACGGGCCGAGCAGCTTTCGGTTGCCGAATTTGCACAATTAACTCTGAAAATGCGTTCCTAGACGGGCTGGGCCCGTCGGCCGAAGGCCAGACATTAGCATATATACCATGAAAAAAGCAATCGTTACAGCAAAGGTCCACGAATACCTCCTCAACAGGCTGGCTGAAAAAGGATATACCGTTCAATATGCTCCGCAGATCACCTATGATGAATTGCTGGGATCCCTTGATGGGTTGGAGGGGTTGATCGTGACGACCCGGCTGAAGATCGACCGGAATATCATCGATCGGGCTCCGGGGCTCCGATGGATCGGCCGGCTTGGCAGCGGGATGGAGTTGATCGATACCGAATATGCGGAGCAGAAGGGAATTCGTTGCGTAAGCAGTCCCGAGGGCAACCGCAATGCCGTCGGGGAGCAGACGCTGGGCATGCTGCTGGGGCTGATGAACAAGCTATTTACCAGCAGTGCGGAAGTAAAGGAGGGAAAGTGGGTCCGCGAGGCCAACCGGGGTACGGAACTCAGCGGGAAGACGGTGGGGATTGTCGGCTTCGGCAATGCGGGGGGCGCCTTTGCCCGGGTTCTGGCCGGGTTCGACGTGACCATCCTGGCACACGATAAATACAAGTATGGGTTTGCGCGGGAGAATATCCGGGAGGCTTCCTTCGAGCAGGTGGCCCGGTATGCCGATGTCATCAGCTTTCACGTACCCCTGACGGACGAGACCCACCATCTGGCCGGAGACGCCTTCTTTAACTCGTTGGAAAAGAAACCCTGGTTCATCAATGCCAGCCGGGGGAAGGTCCAGGATACGGCTGCGTTGATCCGCGCGCTCGAAAACGGCAGGATTGCCGGGGCAGCGCTGGATGTGCTTGAAAACGAGAAGCTGGAGACCTACTCGGAGCTGCAGCGACAGCAATTGGACTGGCTGATTGCCCGGCCGGACGTCCTGATCACGCCGCATATTGCCGGGTATACCCACGAAGCTTTTCTTAAAATGGCCCAGGTAACCCTCGAAAAACTGGGGATTTAGGCCTTTTTCCCTATTTTTGTAGTGTAATAATAGTGCAATGCCTTGGATCTCTCCGAGGCGTTGTATTTTTTTTCTCTAATAATAAGGAGGAGTTATGAGTGGATTTACTTATTACACAAAAGATTCGTTGGAACAGTTGAAGGCCGAACTGCAGAAGATGAAAACGGTGGAAAGACAGGCCGCATCCAAGGCAATCGCCGAAGCCCGCGAAAAGGGAGACCTCAGAGAAAACGCCGAATATGATGCCGCAAAGGAAGCGCAGGGATTGCTGGAAGCCAAGATCCAGCGGCTGGAAGGGGAGCTTGTCAATGCCCGGATCATCGACGAGGGGTCTATCGATACGAGCAAGGTGTCGATCCTTACCAAAGTAACCGTCACCAACCTCATCAACAAAAAGCAGATGACCTATCATCTTGTGTCCGAGAAAGAGGCCGACCTCAAGATGGGCAAGATCTCCGTCACCTCGCCCATCGGCAAAGGGTTGCTGGGGAAGCATGTAGGTGATGTGGCCAATGTGCAGGTGCCGGCCGGCAGCCTGCAGTTCAAAATCGAAAACATCACGGTGTGACGCTTTTTTCCAAGATCATAAACGGGGAGATCCCATCCTATAAGATTGCCGAGGACGACCGGTTCTTTGCTTTCCTGGACATCAATCCTCTCCGGGAGGGCCATACTCTTGTCGTGCCCAAGGTAGAAGTCGATAAGTTCTTCGACATGCCGGAAGCCTATCTTGCCAATATGCTTTTGTTTGCTCAGCCGATCGCCCGGGCGATCGAGCAGGCGTTTGACTGCGACCGTTGCGGGCTCTCGGTCGTCGGACTGGAAGTCCCGCATGCCCATCTTCACCTGGTGCCCATCGACAGCAGCGATGACCTCAACTTTACCCGGCGCAAGTTAAAACTGAGCCCGGAGGAATTTAAAGCCGTTCAACAGAAGGTATTGAGCTATTTGTAAGGTAGACGCGGGACGCGGATGCCTGGACATGCCGCGGGGCATGTAGCCGCGGAACCACGCGGCCTAGCGGTTGCGAATTTTGTCGGGATTCTGCTGGACGAAGGCTTCCCAACTGGCGGCTTTCTTCCCTTTTGTACCGCCGGTTTTTTTGGTGGCCGCATTTTCGCCGGCCAGCAGGGTGGCGGTCCGGTATTGAAAGAAATGGCATACCGCCACGGCCAGTGCGTCCGACGCATCGTATGCCGGCAGTTCCACCTCGAGTTTTAGGATCCGCTGCAGCATTTTCCAGACCTGTTCTTTCTCCGAGTTACCGTTGCCGGTGATGGATTGTTTCACCTTTTTGGGCGAGTATTCGGTGACGGGGATGCCGGCGTGCATGGCCGTGGCAATCGCGACCCCCTGGGCCCGGCCCAGCTTCAGCATACTCTGCACATTCTTGCCGAAGAAGGGGGCTTCGATGGCAAAGTCGCCGGGGCCATGGCGACGGATCAGTTCCAGCACTTTGAGGTGGATGAGTTTTAGCCGTTCGTAACTGTCTTGCCGGGTAGGAAGTCGGAGAATCCCCATATCGATCAGCGTGACCTCGTGACCTGCACATTGGATGAGGCCATAGCCCATGACGACCGTTCCGGGGTCGATGCCTAAAATTATTTTGGGGCGCTTTTGCAAGAGGAGGATTATTTTTGATACCGATTGTCGAACAAAAGTATTAAAATACTCGGCCCCCTGGTCTTTTTACTTTTAGCAGGGTTCATCTACCGGCAGGTGATCCATCAGCCGGGGTGGAAAGAGTCCCTTCAGCAGATGGGGGTGGCGATCCGGGGGCCGCAGCAGTGGAAACTCTGGTTGGTGTTGCTGCTGATGCCGGTAAACTGGGGTATCGAAGCCCGTAAATGGCAGCTGGCGCTTCGGCCGATCGGGGGCATTGGCTACGGGGACGCCTTTCGGGCCGTCTTTACCGGCACGACCATGGCCTCCTTCACCCCCAACCGGATGGGGGAATATCTGGGCCGGATACTCTATTTAAAAGAAGGGAAGCGGATCAAATCCATCTCGCTGACCATGGCGTGCAGCATCGCGCAACTGATGGTCACTCTGCTGATCGGATTGGCCGGCATTCTTTATTTGCGGGCAACCGCGCAGACTGCCCTGGCCGGTCTCCCACATGGACAAATGGCGCTAACGGTTCTGCTATGGATCGTTGTCGTTCTTTTGATAATATTAACATTTATTTATTGCCGGCTTACTCTCGTGGCATCGTTACTGCTTAAGATTCCCGGATTACGCAGATATAGCGCCTTTATAAAAGTTTTAGAAAATTTTGATGCAGCGATCTTGTTGAGGATTTTGTTCTTATCTTTTGGCAGGTATATTGTGTTTATCGTTCAATATAGTCTTGTGTTTCCCGTTTTTGGAGTGGCGCTGGGCTTCTGGCAGGTGTGGAGCGGTATGAGTGTGGTGTTCCTGGTGATGGCCGTCGTTCCCACGCTCACTTTCCTTACGGAATTGGGGTTGCGATGGGAGGCGAGTATCCAGGTGCTGGAATTATACAGTTCGAATGTCGTGGGGATCTTTGCGACTTCGTTTGCGATCTGGCTGATCAACCTGATCATACCGGCCCTGATAGGAAGTTTGTTAATTGTAAGTATCAAATTATTCAAAAGCAGATGAGAGTAATTATTGCGGTCTGTATCTTATTGCTAACGTTGACATCACCCTTACTGGCCTGGAATGCCTTTCATCATCGCCATGGAGCTACTGCCGACCGGCGTGGCGACAGCACCGCTCCGCGGCCCGGCCGGGTTCAGCAGTCCGAACAACCTCCGCAACCCGGCAGTGAATTCTGCGCCGGGATGCGCAATCATGCCTTCATGGCCGGGGAATACCTCGAGTACCGGGTAAACTATGGGGTTGCCGGCATCCATCTTACCACGGGGGGCGTTGCCTCCTTTACGACGACCCTGGAAAAATTCCAGGGGAAGGATGTCTATCATCTCGTCGGCGAAGGAAAGACCTCGGCCTTTTACGATAAATTCTTTAAGGTGAGGGACAAGTACGAGTCCTATATCGATACTGCTACGCTTCAGCCCTACAAATTTATCCGGGACGTCAATGAGGGTGGTTACAAGACCTACGAGAATGTCTCCTTTATAAAGGCCGCTCATACGGCTATCACCAATACGGGGGTTTATTCGGTTCCCGATTGTATCCAGGATGTGCTAAGCGCCATCTTCTATGCGCGGAATATCGACTTTTCGTCCCATAAGGTGGATGACAAGATCCCCTTCAATATGTTCCTCGACCGCCGGGTTTATCCTCTCTATGTCCGTTACCTCGGTAAGGAGGTGATCCGCACCAGTTATGGGAAGTTTCGCACGATCAAGTTCCGGCCGTTGCTGGTGAAGGGAACGATGTTCGAAGGCGGCGAGAAGATGACGGTGTGGGTCTCCGACGATCCCAATCATATCGCGGTCCGGATCGAGAGTCCGATCACGGTGGGGAAGGTGTCGGTGGATATGAGCAAGCACCGGGGGTTGCGGTATCCGCTTACTTCGTTGATCGATCTGTAAATGATCGCTATCTTGCAAGGACGAAAACTGAATTCTATGAACGTCCTTGTCAAAACAAGCGCATTGCTGCTTTTTCTCATTCCCGGCTGGCTCACCTACACCGACAGCGCCAACAAATACACTGTCAATTACCCAAAGGAGTGGAAGCAGACGGCCTTCGGCAATGCCATAGCCTTTATGAGCCCGAGGGCTGATGACAAAGACCTGTTCCAGGAGAACGTCAATATCATGGTGCAGGACCTTTCGGCACAGCCCGTGACCCTTGAACAGTATACCGAACTCACGCGTAAGCAGCTCAAAGAGAACATTGGCGAAAACGCCAAAATTTTACAGAGCGCGAAGACCATCGCCGGCCAGAAGGCGGTGCAGTTGATCTACAACATGACCTATCAGGGTCGGCAGCTGAAGATCAAGCAATTTTATTTTATTAAAGACAACAAGGCTTGGCTGCTCACCTACACGGCGCAGCCGGCTACGTTTACCCGGTACGAAAAGCAGGCTACCGCGATCATCAATAGTTTTACTTTTCAAAAATAGGCGATGAATCTGCGTATCCAACTCCAGCAGGGCGATATTACAAAGATGACGACTGATGCCATCGTCAATGCGGCGAATAGTTTGCTGCTGGGCGGTGGCGGCGTCGATGGGGCTATCCATCGCGCCGGGGGCCCGGCCATACTGGATCAATGCCGGGCCATTCGCAACCGCCAGGGCGGTTGCGCCACCGGGGAGGCTGTCATTACCAGTGGTGGAAACCTTCCGGCAAGATATGTCATCCATACCGTCGGACCTGTTTGGCAGGGCGGGGGTAACCGCGAAGAAGCCCTTCTCGCCAACGCCTACCGCAACAGCCTTCAACTTGCGGCGGATCATGGCTTGCATTCTGTCGCCTTCCCGAACATCAGCACCGGCATCTTCGTCTGTTTCGACCGGGAGAACTATGATCTTTATGCTGAACTGCTTTGAAGTCGGAGCGGACAATCGGCGTATCGCAATCGTACAGTCGAAGATGGCGGTAGCCGTGTAAGAGGCTGCAAAACAATAGCATATCAAACTGGCATATCCTTGGCGGCGCCAATGGGGCAGACTTGCGCCAATTGGGCGTGGGTGCGTCAATCCGGCGCATGCGCACCGGTGAGGCACGGTTTCGCCGACAAACCAACAACCCGACGATATGCTTAAAAATTACTTCAAAACCGCGTGGCGGACGATCGTTCGCAGCAAAGGATACAGCGCGCTGAATATTTTTGGACTGGCCATGGGGATGGCCGTTGCGCTGCTTATCGGACTATGGGTTTACAACGAATATTCGTTTGATAAATTTCTGCCGGACTATCAGCGGGCGTACCTGGTGCGCAGGAACTATTACGGCAACGGAGACACGGTCAATTACAACGGCAGCTCGCTGAAACTGGCGGATGCGCTGCGGGACCAGGTTCCAGAAATGCAATACGTGGCAGAAACGGATTACATGCGCTCCCATGGCCTGCTGGTGGGGAACAAGAAATTGTATATGGCCGGCTCCCATGTCGCCGGCGATTTTCTGAAGATATTCCCGTTTCCGCTGGTGAAAGGTAATGCCGCGGCCGTCCTTGCGGATCCCTACTCCATCGTGCTGACGGAAAGCACGGCAAAAGCGCTGTTCGGCCCGGAAGACCCGATGGGTAAGGCCGTTCGCTTCGATAACAAGGACAACCTAAAGGTCACGGGGATCCTGAAAGACCTGCCCGCCAATTCCAGCTTCAAATTCAACTACCTGGTGCCGTTCGCCTATCTTGAAGCGAACGATGAGTTTACGCATTCTGCGCGTCACATGAATTTTGAATGGAACGGCTTCCAGACCTATGTGCAGCTGAAACCGGGGGTTTCCTATGACAAGGTCGCGGCCAAAATAAGGGACATCGAAAAAGTCGACAAGGACAATATCATGTCCGTAGTGACGAATGTCATTCTGCAACCCATGCAAAATTGGCATTTGTACGGCAACTATGAAAATGGAAAAGAGACCGGCGGCTTTGTCGAATATGTCCGGATGTTTGCCATCATCGGCGTGCTCGTATTGCTGATCGCCTGTATCAACTTCGTGAATATCACCACCGCCCGCTCGGAAAAGAGGGCCCGGGAAGTGGGCGTCCGGAAGGCCATCGGCTCGCGGCGGAAAGATCTCGTTATTCAGTTCCTGACAGAATCGCTTTTGCTGACCGCCATCGCTTTCCTGCTTTCGCTGCTGCTGGTTCAACTGGCGCTACCTGCGTTAAACAACCTGACTGGAACGGATATCCGCATCCCCTTTTCCAGCGGCGCGTTCTGGCTGGTCCTGACAGGCGCTGTCCTCGTCACGGCACTGACAGCCGGCAGCCGGCCGGCCTTTTACCTGTCCTCCTTCAATCCCGTACAAGTGCTGAAGGGCACAAAGGCGGCCCGGACCTCGGCCTTGCCGAGGAAGATATTGGTAGTACTGCAGTTCAGCTGTTCCGTTGCGCTGATCATCAGCGCGTTCATCATCTACCAGCAGATCCAATATGCCCGGAACAGACCGGCAGGATACGATCTGAACCGGCTCGTGATGACGAACATGAACAGCGACCTGGCGCATAACTATACGGCCATTAAGAATGAATTGCTGCAAAAAGGTATTGCGGAAAGCGTCACCTGGGCGTCCAGTCCCGCCACCCGCAGCGGCTGGCACCGGGATGTCGATGACTGGCCGGGCAAACGCCCGGGGGAAACGGTAAACATGGGGCGGATCAGCATCTCCGAAGGTTATTTTGCAACCCTGGGCATGACGATGAAAGAAGGCCGCGATTTCAGCGGCAGCGGTGACACACTGAACGTCATTTTCAACGAAGCGGCTGTCCGGCTGCTGCGCCTGAAAAACCCGCTGCATCAGGTGATCACCAACTGGAAAACAAAAATGCAGATCATCGGGATCGTAAAAGACGCGCTGACCGTATCCCCTTATCAGCCTGCCGATCCAACGATGTTCCTGTACGACCCGAACCCACAGGGCACCATGATGTATCGTCTTTCACCCCGGTTGCCGGCTCATGAGGCTGTCGCCCAACTGACCGCCATTTTTTCGAAGTACAATCCCGCCTTCCCCTACGAGTACCAATTTGCGGACGCCAGCTATGCCAGAACGTTCGACACCGAAGTGCTGATCGGCAAATTAGCCGCATTGATCGCCGGAATGGCCATCTTCATTTCCTGTCTGGGTCTGTTTGGACTGGCTGCTTACATGGCCGAACGGCGAACCAAGGAGATCGGCATCCGCAAAGTACTGGGTGCATCGATCGGCCAATTGTGGTTCCAGCTGTCGAAAGAGTTTATTGTACTGGTCCTGATCAGCTGTGTGATCGCCTCGCCCATCGCGCTGTATTTTTTGCGGAGTTGGCTGCAGAAATATCCCTACCGCATCCAGATAGGCGCAGACGTGTTCCTGGCGGCCGGCCTGATCGCCATGGCGATCACGCTGGTTACCATCAGCTTTCAATCCATCCGGGCGGCGGTCATGAATCCGGTAGAGAGTCTGAGAAGTGAATGATGGCCCCAAAAAGGCTGATCTTCAAACCACTGGCAGATATCTGATATAAGTCCTATATTAGCGAAATGGATATCACGGAGTACTCCTACGTGATCGTCGGCAGCGGGCTGCTCGGGTCCGTCACTGCCGAACGAATCGCTAACCAACTGAATCAACCCGTACTGGTCATCGAAAAACGCGACCATATTGGCGGGAACTGCTATTCTGCCACCGACCCGGCCACCGGCATCGAATATCACCGATACGGCACCCATATCTTTCATACCTCCAACGAGAAGGTCTGGAACTATATCCGCCGGTTCACCAGTTTCAACACCTACCGGCACAAAGTCCTCAGCTGCTATAAGGACAGGATCTACCCTTTTCCGATCAATCTGGCCACCATCAATCAATTTTTTGACCGGAATCTGAAACCCCAGGAGGTGGAGCATTTCCTCAATACCCTGCGGCAACCGGTCAAAGGGACTCCTGCCAACTTCGAAGAGCAGGCCATCTCCCTGCTTGGCCCCGAACTGTACGAGGCTTTTTTCAAACACTATACCATCAAGCAATGGCAGGTAGACCCCCGGCAGCTACCCCCGGCTATCTTCAACCGCCTGCCTTTCCGCAACAACTATGACGACAACTATTTCTTCGACCGCTGGCAGGGCATCCCGGAAAAGGGCTATACCGACCTCTTCCAGCGCCTGCTTGCCGATAAGAAGATAAAGGTGCTGTTGAACACAGATTTCTTCGAGGTCCGCCACCTGCTGAAAAAGGACGCCTGTCTTATCTACAGCGGCCCTATCGATCGTTTCTTCGACTATAAATACGGCAAGCTCTCCTGGCGGACCCTCCGGTTCGAACAGGAGACCGTCGACACGGAAGACTACCAGGGGAATTCGGTGATCAACTTCCCCGAGGCGGATATCCCCTATACCCGCATCCACGAGCCCCGGCATCTGCATCCCGAAAAGGAATACCCGAAGGATAAGACCATCATCATTCGCGAATACTCCCTGGCCGATCGCGGCGACGACCCGTATTACCCCATTGCCGCGGCGGAGAACCAACGGCTGCTGGGCCTCTATCAAAAGGAGGCCGCACAGCTGAACAACGTCTTCATCAGCGGCCGGCTCGGCGACTATAAATATTACGACATGCACCAGACGATCGACAGAGCGCTGGAGATCTTCGAAACCCGCATCCTGCCACAAACGCATCCGATCCATGCCGTCTAACCCCCAACTGGCCGTTGTCATCCCGGTATACAACGAAGCGGCGAACCTGCCCGCCCTTCTAAGCGACTGGCAGCCCGTATTCCGGGCTACCGGCGTTCCCTATACGGTGATGCTTATCGATGACGGCTCGAAGGATGACAGCCTGTCCCTGCTGCGATCAATGGCCGCCGGGGACTCCACGCTCGATGTCCATACCCAGGCCAATGCGGGTCATGGGGCGGCCATTCTCAACGGATATCACCATGCGCTGGAGGCCGAATGGGTCTTCCAGATAGATTCCGACCACCAACTCGACACCGCCGCCTTCGGAAGCCTGTGGGCTCAACGCGATGCCTACGATCTTCTTATCGCCCAGCGCAGGGACAAGAATGCATCGAAGGGCCGGCATTGGGTGAGCCGGGTATCGACCTGGATGGTCCGGTTAATTTATGGCAAAGGGGTAGAGGATGTGAACAGCCCTTATCGCCTTATGCGGGCCGGGCTGCTACGCTCTGCCCTGGAGAAGATCCCGGCGCGGAGCTTTGCGCCCAACGTTCTGCTCACTTCCTGGTTTATCCTGCAAAAAACAAGGATATTTACCACGGTGGTCGAGCTGCGGGGTCAGGGCCTGCGGCAGAGCAGGCTCAACCGTTATTTTCTGAGTGGGGCTATCCGATCTTCTATTCAGACTCTTTTATTCCGGATCAGATGACGAGAAAAAACTCATTTGTTCTCTTCTTTCTCCTCGGCATTTCCTTTTTGCTGAGCCTCTGCTATTGCCCGCCGTTTGACGCGATGTTCGACGACCGCGAGGTATTCAGCTATGGGGGCATGGCGATTCTGAAAGGGCTGGTCCCTTATCGCGATTTTTTTGATCACAAGCCGCCCGGCATCTTTTTCATCAATGCCGCCGGTCAACTCCTGGGGGGAGGGCTATGGGGCTTATGGGTGATCAATATGGTCCTCGCGCTTCTGGCTACCGGGGCCCTGTACCGCATCTGCCTGCAAAACCGCCTGCATTTTCCCTGGCTCCTGCCGCTTTTGTTCAACCTGATGGTCCGCGACAACCTGGTCAGTCTGGGCGCCGGCATGACGCGGGAATATACCACCTACTTCTTTGTCCTCTTTTTTTGCATCTTCATGGGGAAGGCCCGGTTTCGCGAGAACCTGCTTGGCCTTTTTACGGGATTGATCTTTTTCACCCAGCAGGAACAGGTTCTCGCGGTACTGCCATTCCTGCTTTATGCCCTGCTGACGGAGCGATCCCGCCCCGTTTATCTTCGCATCGCCCGGATAGGCCTGGGTTTTGGGCTTGTTCTGCTTCCCATCCTTTTTTATTTCGCCTGGAATCATTCCCTTGCATATCTATGGGAAGACGGATTCCGGTTCAATATGGTCTGGTATACGGCACAGCCCAAATCCCTGGGCGACCATTTCCGGACGATCAAACGATGCCTGGATGCCGGTAACTATGAAGTGCCCTTCCTGATCGCCCTCGTATTGGGGGGGACCGCCTTTTTCCTGCGCCATAAAAGAAAGGGCCTGTTGCTGGCTGCCCTGGCGGCTTTTTTTCTGTCGCTTGCACCGGAAATGATGGGCAACCGATTCGAAGGCAGGGCCAATCCGATCGATTCGCTCCCCTATTTCCTTCCACTGGCGGGCAGCGTATGCGCCCTCCTGTTTGTCGTCTTTGCTTTTTCGGATGACGCGATCCTGGGGAGCAGGCCCATTCAACTGCCGTACGCGTTACTGCTCTGTTGCGGCCTGGCCTATACGGCGTTGCAGCATTCCACCCATCTGATCAGACGCAGCGAAGACACCGATATCAATTCCCCCGCACTCAACTATCTGCGTCAGCACCGGCCCGGCAATTACGAGCTTTATGTCTTCAATTACGATGACTACATTTATGCTTACAATGAGTTTCGCATCCTTGCCCCGTCGCGCTGGATATACCATCATATGTGGGACTGGTATGATAAATGGGATACCGACCACGCCCTGCTGACCGGCATCACCAACGATCTGCTGCGACACCATACGACCTATATCATCATGGACACGGTCCGGATGAAACAATTTCTCAACCCTGCCAATGCGGAGTATTGGCAGAGCTTTATGCAAACCTATTACGAGCAGCTGCCGATCTCCGACACCAATAAAAACATCCTGTGGAAACGGAAAGACGCGCTGACCTATTCGAATCGATAAGAACACCATATGAACCGTCACCGGATCACGCTTTTGTTCCTTCTGGCCGCATCGTTACTGCTGAGCCTCTTCTATATCCCCCGATACAATGAGATATCTGGAGATAAGGAGGTTTATCGCTATGCGGGTTTGCTCCTGCACAAAGGAGGAGTTCCCTACCGGGACGTATTTGATCATAAACCGCCGCTCATTTTTTTTGTCAACTATGTGGGTGTTCTGCTGAACGGATGGGCACAGTGGTTTATCGACGCGACGCTTGCGCTGCTGGCGACCTTTCTTTTCTATCGTCTGGGGAGAAAATATCAAATACCCCTTCCCTGGGTTCCGCCCTTGTTATTCAATCTCATGATCAGGGACCATCTCCTTTGTCTCGGGATCGGCATGACCCGCGAATACACGGCGATCTTCGTGATCTTTTTTTTCTGTATTTTTTTGGGGAAGCATCGGTTCCGGTATTTCGCGCTCGGAGCGATAAGCGGCGCTATCTTTTTTATGCAGCAGGACCAGGTGCTGCAACTTCTTCCGTTCTTCCTTTACAGCTTTTTGCCCGGCAGCGATCCTTCGCCTGTCGGGGGGCGTGTGCTACGGACATTCCTGGGTTTTGCGTCGGTTGCGCTGCCGTTGATCCTTTATTTTGCCTGGAATAATGCGTTGTCCTTTTTCTGGAAGGATGCCTTCCTGTTCAACCTCGGCTGGTATACGCAGACTTTGCCGGAGTCCTTCAGGGACCATCTTATAAAGTTGAAGACCCTGATGGACATTGGAAATTATGAAGTGGCGGTCCTGGTAACGGTTACTCTCGGGGTATGTGCTTCCCTGTTCCCGGCTTCCCAGCGGAAGCTGATCATCATCGCGTTGTTGGCCGTGCCCTTGTCCATCGTCACGGAATTCATGGGCGGACGGGATCAGGTGCCGAAAATATACCAGGCGACTTTTACTCACTATGTTCTTCCACTGGCGGCTTCCATCCCCATTTTGTTGTTCTGTGTCTTCGCTTTTACCCGCGAACCGGTATTATCCGGGTATAAGGCGCAGGGAATATTCAGTTTCCTTGTTTTTTTCAGTCTGGCCTATACGGCGCTTCAGCACGGCACTCATTTGAAAAGTAAAGATATCGATGAGGTGGCCGAGTCCCCGGAAATAGCCTATATCCGGCAGCAGCGACCGCCGGACTATCAGTTCTATGTATTCGGCAGTATCAACAGCCTGTATATCGCCAACGAGGTGAATGCCCTGGCGCCTTCGCCCTGGATCTATCAGCATTTCTGGCGGCTGTACCCTGACTGGGATGCCGATCTCAGGCTGCTGCATTCCATCGAAGAGGATGTCAGGCGACATCAGACTACCTTTATACTCGATCTTACCGACGGCGGTGACTGGTTCTCGAACCCCAGGGCCGATGCGGAGTGGCATGGCTTTCTGCGCGACAACTATCAGCCGGTGATGGAGAATCAGCATCTCGGGTCTGTCTTGTGGAAGCGGAAAGAGGCACGCTAGAGATCGGCCAGCCGGAAACCGGCGCCCGGGCGGATACCCTTTTCCGTTGATTCCGGGATACAGCATTCGGTTCGGGAATCGTGTTCGAAGAAGAGGACATAGCCTCCCGCCGCGGCTTCCTCCAGGAAGGCGCGTTTTTCCTGCAGGCTCGTCAGCGGGAACATATCATAAGCCATCACCCAGGCGATAGGAAAATGTCCCGTGGAGGGAAGCAGGTCGGCCATGAACACCAGGGTCTTGTCCCTGTATTGCAGCTGGGGGAGCATCATCGCATCGGTATGGCCGTTGACCAGGCGGCAGGTGAGACCGGGGATGATCACGTCGGTCAATAATTCGGATGTTTCGCGTTGCGCATCGACGAAGCGAAGCTGTCCGCTTGCCTCGATCGGCAGGATATTCTCTTTCAGGAAGGATGCCTTTTCGCGATCGTTTGGTGCTGTAGCCCATTTCCAGTGCCGCGAATGACTCCAATACGTGGCGTTCTTAAAGGCCGGCACCAGCCGGTCGCCTTCGCGGACGATGCTGCCTCCACAATGGTCGAAATGCAGATGGGTGAGCAGTACATCGGTGATATCGCTGCGGTGATAGCCGAGGGCCGCGAGGGAACGATCCAGCGTATCGTCGCCATGCAGGTAATAATGGCTGAAGAATCTCGCGTCCTGTTTGTCACCGATCCCGTTGTCGACCAGGATGAGCTTCCCGCCCTCCTCGATCAGCAGACAACGCATGGCCCAGGTGCAGAGATTGTTCTCATCGGCGGGATTGACCTTGTTCCAGAGTGACTTTGGCACTACGCCGAACATTGCCCCGCCGTCCAGTTTAAAGAAGCCCGTATTGATGGTGTGCAGTTTCATATCGCTGATCTCTGTCGGATACGCGCCGAGTTTAGCCAGACGACCCCCAGGATAAAGAAGAGGATCAGGCAGACGATCGCATTTTTCACGCTGCCGGTAATCTGGATCACGAACCCAAAGGTAAACATCCCGATCACAATGGCGAGTTTTTCGGTCAGGTCGTAATAGCTGAAATAGGAAGCGGTGTCCTTCGTCGCCGGCATCAGCTTGGAATAGGTACTCCGGCTCAGCGACTGGATACCGCCCATCACGAGACCTACGCCCAGCGCCAGCAGGTAAAACGAGTTTTCTATCGGTTGTTGATGCGGTTGGAGATCATGTTTCCAGCGCGAGAGTTCGGCCAGGACACCGGCATCCGCGGCGTCATAGGCAGGCGGCGCCATCTGTCCCTTCCGGGCTTCCAGGTCTTCTTTCTGCTGTTCCAGCTCGGCGATCTTGTCGTGAAAAGGCCTTAGGTGTTCTGCCTGACCCGCCGTCAGGTAGGCAGAGATGCAGATGAGGATCCAAAAAGCGACGACACCCATCAGTACGCGGATGTTGCCGTATTTTCTGGACAGCTGGCTCATCCAGGTGGCGCCTACGATGGCTACCAGCTGGATCAGCACGATCGTTATGATCAGTTTGGTATCATCAAGCTTCAGGACGGTGCTGCCAAAAATAGTTGCCGCCGTCATCACCGTTTGGACACCGATACTATAGAAAAAGAAGCCGCGCAGATAACGTTTGAGGACGGCCAGCTTTTTTACCTCGGCATATACTTTCTTCACCTCGGCGAAGCCCGTTTTAAAGACATTTGTCGCCGCTTTGGCCTGACGCGTCGTTTTTGGCAAAACGGCAAAGGTCAGTTGGGCGAACCCGGCCCACCATAATCCCACCAGCAGGAAGTTCAGCCGCAGGCTTAGAAACGGCTTTTCCGGCATCAGCAGGACGATGGCAAAGCCGATGAGCTGCATGATCACGCTGCCGATATAGCCATAGGAATACCCTTTTGCGCTGACGCTGTCCTGGTCTTCGGGTGCGGCGAGCTCGGGCAGGTAGGCGTTGTAAAAGACCAGGCTGCCCACATACCCCATCGAGGCAAGCATAAAGCAGAATACACCCAGTCCGACATTGCTGCCGTCAAAGAGAAACAGGGCGCTGCAGCCAAGCGCGCCCATATAGCAGAAAAACTGCATAAAGCGCTTCTTGTTGCCCCGGGTATCCGCGATGGAGGTGAGCACGGGATACAGCACCGCGATCACCAGATAGGCGGCCGATACGGAATAACTATACAGGGAAGAATTGTTCACCTTCATGCCAAGGAAGGGGATGCTGTCGCTGCGGAAGTGGTGGGCGGTTGCTTTTGTAAAGTAGATCGGGAAAAAGGTCGTCGTGATCACCAGGTTGTACACCGAATTGGCCCAGTCATACATGGCCCAACCGTTGATCACCCGTTTGGACGCCGTTTGGGTCATAACATGCCCCTCCAAAGTAGGATGAGCATCACCAGCCCGACAATGATGCGGTAGTATCCCCAGGGCTTGAAGCCGTATTTTTTCAGGAACCCGATAAAAAACCGGATGACGATGATGGCGACGAAGAAGCAAACGAGGCTGCTCAGTCCGAGGAGGGAGGCGTTCTCCCGGTTAAGGACATCGGGATGTTCCTTATGGACATCCCAAAAACTTTTCACCGATGCCGCCAGCATGGTCGGTACGGCGAGGAAAAAGGAAAATTCCGCGGCGGCTTTGCGGGTTAGCGTCTGGCTCATGCCACCGAGGATCGTGGCTGCGCTACGGCTGAATCCGGGCAGGACGATGGACAGGATCTGGTAGCAGCCGATGACAAAGGCATTGCGATTCGTTACCTGCTGCTCATCGTCGATGCGGGGAGTCTTAAACCAGTTGTCGGCGAAGAGAAAAAGGATGCCGCCGCCGATCATGACCCCGGCGACGAAATACAGGTTGCCGAGTGCGGTATCGATATGCTTTTTCAGCAGGACGCCGACCACTATTGCGGGGATCAGGGCGATGACCAGCTTGATATAAAAGCTGAACCGGGAGAAATCGAAGAATTTCTTATAGTAGACCACTACGACGGCCAGGATAGCCGCCAGCTGGATCACGATCTCGAACATATCCGAAAAGGGAGTGGAGGCGACCCCGATGATGGGGTTGGTAAACTTCATATGCGCCGTCGACGAAATAGGTAAAAACTCCGTCAGTCCTTCCACTACTGCGAGAATAATGGCCTGTATGATGGTCATGATGTCTTATTGACTTTCCTTCTTGTCTTTGCGGAAAATGGCGAAGATCTCGACGACAAACCCGCCGAGGATCAGGATGGGGGCGAGCGTTATCCGGGTAAAGCTATATATCTCTTTGGGATTGAAGACATTAGGATCTTTGCTCTTACCTCCGCCCATCAGAATGAGACCGAGGGCGATAAGCACCAGGCCGATGAGCATCCAGCGATAGTTCTCCTTCCCAAACAAGGGGGCTTGCTGGCGGGGAGCCTGTGCTGCAGGCCGGGAGGCGGTGGGGGCTGCTTTTTTGGTCGTTGCCATGAAAAATAAATGTTTTGGGCCTGCAATATAGGAAAATCTAGTAGAGGTCGTCCAATTTCATTTTTAAGTATTTCACTACGCTGCGGTGGGTGCTGATAAAGGAGATACAGATGCCGAGCAGGATCATTATGGCGAACATGGCAGAGAGCAGGGCATTGTCCCTGAGCGCTTTTATCTCCGGTAGCCAGGTTTCGGCTGCGAAGATGATGCCGACGATGGCGGCGATGGCGATGACGCCGCTGATCGCGCCGTTTATGATCGCCCGGCGGTCCATGGGGCGGGCGATGAACCAACGGGTGGCGCCTACCATCTGCATGGTCTTGATCAAAAAGCGGTTGCTGAACATCGCCAGCCGGATCGTATTGTCGATAAGGAAGATCACCGCGACGGAGATGGCGAGGGTGATGATCAGCAGGATCACGCTGGCCTTCCGGATCCAGTCGTCTGCCTGGGTCACCAGCTTCTTATTGTATTTCACTTCATCCACGGAGATATTCTGGGCGAAGTCGGCTTTTATCTTGTTGAGGGAGTCTGCATTCGCATACTCGCTGCGGACGTGAAAATCGACTGATGCCGGCAGGGGGTTTTGCTCCAGAACAGAATTGAAGTCATCGTTGCCGGTGCCCACGAACTGCTTGCGCGCCATTTCCTTTGTGATGTACTCATAGCTCTTCACGTAGGGTTGCGCCGCTACAAACTGCACCAGGGCCGCACTATCCTTGGCCGAAAGGTTGGACCGGACATAGATCTGCACTTCCACATTTTCCCGGATATTCTCGCCCAGCCGGTTGGCGTTGATGACGATCCAACCCAATAACCCCAGCAGGAACAGGACCAGGCTGACGCCTACGATTGCCATAAAATAGGAGGGTGTCGAACGTTTCGCAGATCCTTTTCCGAATTGCCCCATGGAGTTCTTAGTTTTAATTGGGTTAGTACACAATGTCCGGCTGATAGCAAAAATAACGGTTTTTCGCGGCCGATTTTGTAAATTTGCAACCCTAATAATGCTGTTTACTACCCCTTTAACGATCGATTGCCAGCATTATTTCGGTATCAATCACTCTTTTAACTTTTTTCCAACAGAGGCGGCGTGAGTCCCCTCTAATCAATCAGGATCCAGCATGGAATACAATTTTGGCGAAATAGAAAAGAAATGGCAGCGGCATTGGACCGAGCAGGGCACTTACAGGGTATCCAACGATGCTTCCCGGCCGAAGTTCTATGTGCTGGATATGTTCCCTTACCCCAGTGGTGTGGGGCTTCACGTCGGGCATCCCCTGGGCTATATCGCCAGTGATATCTATGCCCGGTACAAACGCCTGAAAGGCTTTAACGTTCTTCACCCCATGGGCTATGATGCCTTTGGCCTGCCTGCCGAACAGTACGCCATCGAGCATGGTATCCACCCCGCGGTCTCCACGGCGGACAATATCGCCAATTTCCGGCGGCAGATGGACAACATCGCCTTTTCCTTCGACTGGTCCCGGGAGTTTCGGACCTCGGACCCCGGCTACTATAAATGGACCCAATGGATCTTCTTACAGCTTTTTGACAGCTGGTATGACCGGAAGCAAAAAAAGGCGGTGCCGATCGAATGGCTGGTAAGATATTTCGAGAAAGAGGGAAATGGACATCACCCTTGTCCCGGAGACGCCTCTATCCGGTTTACCGCGGGAGAATGGGCGGCCTTTGACCGTCGCCGGCAGCAGGAGATCCTGATGAACTACCGCCTGGCCTATTGCGGCTATGGCGAGGTCAACTGGTGCGAAGCGCTGGGCACGGTGTTGGCCAATGACGAGGTGATCAACGGGCTCAGTGAGCGGGGCGGCCATCCCGTCGTCAAAAAGAAGCTGCGGCAGTGGTATCTCCGGATCACCGACTATGCCGACCGCCTGCTCGAAGGCCTCGAAACGGTGGACTTCAGTGATTCGATGAAGGAGATGCAAACCAACTGGATCGGCAAGAGCTTTGGCGCCGAGATCGATTTTGGGATACTTGATCATCCCGGCCGTCAACTGCGTGTCTATACCACCCGTCCGGATACCCTCTTCGGCGTGGACTTCATGGTCATCGCGCCCGAGCATGAGCTTGTGGAGGCGATTACTTCGGACGGACAGCGCGCGGCCGTGGAGGAATATCTGACCTATGTGAAAAGCCGGAGCGAGCGGGAGCGGATGGCCGAGAAAAAGATCACGGGCTGCTTTACCGGCGCCTATGCCGTCCATCCTTTCAGCGGGTTGCATATTCCTATCTGGACCTCCGAATACGTATTGGCGGGCTATGGCACGGGCGCGATCATGGCCGTCCCCTGTGGTGATGAACGCGACTTTAAATTTGCCCGGCACTTCGACCTGCCCATCACGAATATCATCGGCGAACACTTCAACGGCGAAGAAGCCAACCCCACCAAGGAAGCCGTTCTGCAGAACAGTGGTTTCCTCGACGGCCTGATCATGAAGGACGCCATCGTCTTCGCCATAAAAAAACTGGCGGATAAGGGCATCGGCACTCAAAAAGTGAATTTCCGCATGCGCGACGCGGCTTTTAGCCGCCAGCGGTATTGGGGTGAGCCTTTTCCTATCACCTGGGAAGACGGGATCGCCGAGGCGCTGCCTGAGTCGGCCCTCCCGCTGGAGTTGCCGCATGTCGAGAAATACGGACCCGGTCCGGAGGGCGAAGGTCCGCTGGCGAATGTCCCCGAGTGGACGGCCCGGCATCTCGAGACCAACACCATGCCCGGGTATGCCGGCAGCAGCTGGTATTTCCTGCGGTATATGGACCCGCATAACGACGGCAGCTTCTGCAGCCGCGCCGCCGCTGACTACTGGGGCCAGGTGGACCTGTATATCGGTGGTACCGAACATGCCGTGGGTCACCTGCTGTACAGCCGGATGTGGACCAAGTTCCTTTATGACCGTGGCTTTATCGGGCATGACGAACCATTTAAGCGGCTTGTCAACCAGGGGATGATCCAGGGCAGCAGCCGGTTTGTCTACCGGCTCGAGCTGCGTGGCACCGGGAATATCGAAGAGCTGACGAGGAAGACGCCGGTCTTTGTTTCCGGCGGGATCGCCGCCATCCAGGGAATCCCGGAATTTCATGAATTGGTCGGGCTGGCGGTGCGGGATCACTTCGCCGATACTTCCATCACACTGGAAGCCATCACCGTCACCCCGCTGCATGTCGATGTCAACTTCGTCGACGGCACCGAGCTCGACACCGAAGCCTTTCGGAAATGGCGGCCCGAATATGCGGATGCGCGGTTTATCCTCGAAGAGGGTAAATATTTCTGTGGATCGGAGACCGAGAAGATGAGCAAACGGCTTTACAACACCGTCAATCCCGACGATCTGGTCAATAAATATGGCGCCGACACCTTCCGCATGTACGAGATGTTCCTCGGCCCTGTCGAGCAGAGCAAGCCCTGGGATACGAAGGGGATCGAAGGGGTACACCGGTTTATCCGCAAGTTCTGGCGGCTCTTCTTCGACGAGCAAAAGGGCAGGGTCTGGACGACGGGAAAAGCCACGGACCCCGAATGGAAAGCGCTTTACCGGACGATCAAAAAGGCGGAAGAGGCGACCGATCGTTTTTCGTTTAACACCGGGGTCAGTGCGTTGATGATCGGCGTCAACGATCTCACCGACCTGAAGTGTAACAAGAAAGAGGTACTGGAGAAACTGGTCGTTGCCATCGCTCCCTATGCCCCGCATTTTGCCGAAGAGGTCTGGCATCAGCTGGGTAACGCCGGTTCGGTGCTGGATGCGCCCTACCCTGTCGTGGAAGAGAAATACCTGGTCGAATCGACGAAGAACTATCCCATCGCTATCAATGGCAAGACCCGTCACGAGTTGAATATTGCCCTCGATGCAACGCAACAGCAGGTGGAAGCCATCGTGCTGGCGGATGAGATCGTCAGGAAATGGCTCGATGGGAATCCGCCGAAAAAGGTGGTGTATGTCCGGAACAAGATGATCAATGTAGTTGTTTAAATTCTTGAATACAGCATGCCTCTTACCTCCATATTGCAGTCGCACCGGGCGGATCTTCACCCGGTTGTGCCCTTCGATGCCGGCAGGGATAAGCTATATGCCTTCGACTTCACCGACAATAATACGGCGCTCTCACCCGATGAAATAGCCGATACCGAACGTTTCGCCGACTGGATCAACCGCACCCTGCGGCAGAACCAGGCCCGCTATGGCATCGGCGGTTATGGCGAACACCGCACACTCTATGGCCGGAGTAAACATTTTGATCGAGAACTCAACCGCGGCAGCGGGTCGCGGGAGGCTGGTAAGGCCGGGTCCCCGGAAGCCGGTGGCGTCGAGCCCCGGCGGCTGCACCTGGGTATTGATATCTGGGGGCCGGCCGGTACGAAGGTGATGGCGCCGCTAAACGGCATCGTCCATAGCTTTGCCTTCAACAACAACGACAGCGATTATGGCGCGACGCTGATCCTCACGCATAACCTCGATGGCGTCGGCTTTCATACCTTATACGGCCATCTCAGCCTCAACTCCCTGAAAAATCTTACCGAGGGAAAGAATATCCGGAAAGGCGAGGTCATCGGGGAATTTGGGATGCGTTTTGAGAACGGCAACTGGCCGCCGCACCTGCACTTCCAGCTGATTGCCGACATGCAGGGGTGGAAGGGGGACTATCCCGGGGTCTGCCGGTTTTCCGAAAGGCAGCAATGGCTGGCTAACTGCCCCGATCCCAATCTCATTTTGCAACTGCAAGCATAGTCTTCGCGATCTCCTCCCATTTCCGGTTTTGAATTCTTCGTATCTCATAGTAGTTCCGTTTTGCGTAACTGGTTTTTCCCGATAGCGGGCGGCTTTGCCGGACATCGATCGCAAATTTGCGCCTCTAAACGACCTACGATGAAACGCATACTACCGCTTCTTTTTTTATCGATACTTATTGCGCCGGCTTTTGTTTGGGCGGACCCTGCCCCACCCATCAAAGGTAGGGTGCTTACTGCTGACGGGCGACCCGCCGCATCGGTCACCGTTCGTGTTAAGAGCAATGGCCGTACCACCCTCACGGATGAGGAGGGCGGCTTTGCGTTTGCCAACCTGGCCGCAGGCGAATACGATCTGGAAATATCCCTTACCGGCTTTGCCACCACCACCCAGCATGTTACGGTGGAACTACGGCGCACCGCAAATCTGTCTATCCGGCTGCAGGTGTCCGAGCAGCAACTGCAGGAAGTCGTCGTCACGGGCGGGACAAACCGCTTTTCGCGCCGCACCAGCGACGATCTTGCCAAGATGCCGTTGAAGAACGTTGAGAACCCCCAGGTATATACGACGATCACCAGGGACCTGCTGGCCGATCAGCTTGTCTTCTCGGTCGATGACGGACTTCGCAATGCCGCCGGCGTGCAGAAGATGTGGGATGCCACGAGCCGCAGCGGCGATGGCGGCGGGTATTTTAATGCCCGGGGATTTATCCTTCAGAGCCAGCTGCGTAATGGCGTGGCCGGGAATGTCACCAGCAGGATCGATGCCGCCAACCTGGAGCGGATCGAGGTGCTCAAAGGACCCTCTGCAACGCTTTTCGGCAGCACGCTTACCTCTTATGGCGGGTTGATCAACCGGGTGACGAAAAAGCCCTATGACCGGGTCGGGGGTGAGGTGAGTTATTCGGCCGGCAATTTTGGGTTCAACCGGATCAGCGCCGATGTCAATACGCCCCTGAACGCCGACCACAGCGTACTTCTTCGGGTGAATACCGCCTACACCGACGAAGGCAGCTTCCAGGACAATGGATCTTACAAGAGTTTTGTCTTTGCACCCTCCCTTGCTTACAAGGTGAGCGACCGGCTTTCGTTCCTGTTCGATGCGGAGATCTACCGGAGCCGTAGCATCACCCCACTTATTTTCTTCTTCCCCTATGGCCAGACCATTGCTTCGATGGGTGTCGACCGGGCCGACAAGCTCCCGGTCGACTACCGCCGCAGCTTCTTCAGCGACGACCTCTCGCAGCAGTCCGCGGTGAGCAATTTCTTTGCCCGGATGAACTACCGGTTCAACGACAACTGGAGCACGCAGACCAATGTCACGGTGACCAACAGCTATTCAGACGGTCCGGGACCGTATTTCTATCTGCTGGCGAACTCCGCGGTGACGGGTAATCCGGCCGATATCGGCACAGATTATATCTCCCGCAACGACCAGTTCACCGCCAACAGCCGCGACCGGATGCTGGAGATCCAGCAGAACATCAATGGAGACTTCACCATCGGCAGCCTGCGCAACCGGTTTGTCGCCGGGCTGGATTATTTCAATCACACTCCCAACGAGCTTTTCAGTGGTGGAACCTATGATACCGTCCTATCCCATGGAGTGATCCCCACGTATCGGGATTTTAACCGGACCAACCTCCAAAAACTCTATGCCACCAAGGGTGTGGATTTCTATTATCCCATTGCCAATACGAGCAATACCTACAGTGCCTATGTCTCCGATGTGCTGAACCTGACCGACAACCTGATGGTGCTGGCTGCGTTGCGGCTGGATCATTTTGTCAATAAAGGCAACTTTGATGTGACGACCGGGGCAAGCAGCGGTGGGTATAACCAAACGGCGCTCTCGCCGAAGTTCGGCATCGTGTATCAGCCGATCCGTGACCAGCTTTCGTTGTTCGCCAACTATCAAAACGGGTTTACCAATGAGACCGGAACGGACTATAAGGGCAGGGTATTCCGCCCCGAACAGGCGTATCAGGCCGAGGCCGGGGTAAAAATAGACCTCTTCGATCAGCGGCTTACCGGTACCGTCAGCGTCTATGATATCCACGTCAGCAATATCATCCGCAGCTATATCCCTGCCGCGCCGGACTCCAGCCTTCCCGTCAATCCGCAGATCCAGGATGGTACGCAAAGCAGCAGGGGGGTGGAAGCCGAGGTCGTTGCCAGCCCCATCACCGGCCTGAATATTGTTGCCGGCTTTTCCTACAACGATTCGAAATATGAAAAGGCCGATAAAGATGTCCTCGGCCGCAGACCGGCAACCGCTGCGTCCCCCTACACCGCCAACTGGTGGGTGAGCTATAAGTTCCCCGGCGGTGCGTTGAAAGGACTGGGTCTTGGATTCGGCGGCAACTATGCCAGTGATAACAAGATCGTCAACAGCGCCAGCCAGGGGGTCTTCATCCTGCCGGCATACACGGTATTGGGCGCCTCGGTATTCTATGACTATGCACATTTCCGGGTTTCGGTAAAGGCGGATAATCTCACCGACCAACACTATTGGGTGGGATACACGACCGTGAATCCGCAACCCTTGCGAAGTGTGAAAGCGAGCATCGCCTTTAAATTCTAGCGCCGATGCGGAAAAAGAGAACTCCGAGATATTATATCGGTCAGATCCACCTCTGGCTCGGGCTCGTGTCCGGGCTGGTGGTTTTGATCGTGAGCGTTACGGGTTGTCTGTTCGTGTTCCAAAAAGAGATCACCGAAGCCCTGCACCCGCGGTGGTACTATTGCGTTGCCCCGGCGGGGAACCCGACAACCCTTCCGCTTGCCGGTCTTCGGCAGACCGCGCAGGCCGCCCTTGGCGCCGGTCATCCCCTGTCGACGATCGTGGCCTACCGGGAGGGGGACCGTACCTGGGAGTTCATGGCCTATAAGGAGAACGACACGGCGCTTACCATTTTTGGGACAATGGAATATTATGAGTCGGTCTTTCTCGATCCCTACACGGGGAAGGTCACGGGCTTCCGGGACTTTAAGTACGACTTCTTTTCCGTCGTCAAATATCTGCACTGGAGCCTGCTGCTGAATACCTCCTACGGCCAGCCCATCGTCGCGTGGAGTACAGTCATCTTTGTCCTGCTGCTGCTCACTGGTCTTGTCCTTTGGTGGCCAAAGAAATGGACAAAGGCCCTTCGCGACCGAAGCTTCAAAATAAAATGGAAGGCCTCTTTCCGCCGGGTCAATTACGATCTGCATAATGTTCCGGGATTCTATAGCCTGATCCCGGCGCTTGTTATCGCCATCACCGGGCTGCTCTTTGTCTGGCCGCCGGCAACACCGCCGCCACCCGCCTTTTCATCGACTCCGGGGGCGGTTGCCGCCAGTCCGCTTGACCAGGCTTTGCAGACGAGCCGGGATTCCCTGCCTTCTTCGGTGAGGTTTGGCGTTTCGCCTGCGTTTGGAAAGGAGGGGGTCATCTATGTCTATGCTTATCGCGATGGCGAGACCTATTATGGTTATGATGTGCTTCAGTTTGACCAGTACTCGGGGAGGTTGCTAAACCATTTGCAAAACGCAAAAAAGAGCCGGATGCAGCGGCTTGTCGAAATGAATTATGACTTGCATGTCGGCGCGATCGCGGGGCTAACGGGGAAGATCATCGCTTTTATCGCCAGTCTCATCTGTGCGAGTCTCCCGGTGACGGGATTTCTGGTGTGGTATCTGAAAAAGTATAAGAAAAAGACGCCGGATGTTGGCGCAAAAATTGCTTAAATTTGGGCAATCCCATCAGCAATGGTCAAGTACGATGCCATTATAGTCGGTTCGGGTCAGGCCGCCAATCCCCTCGCAAAGAAGCTGGCCGACGCCGGCTGGAAGACGGCATTGATCGAGAAGAAATTCATCGGCGGAACCTGTCTCAATGTTGGCTGCACGCCCACCAAGACCCTGATCGCCTCGGGTCGCATTGCCTATCTGGTAAAAAGAAGCGCCGATTTCGGCATCCATACGACGGGTTATTCCGTGAACATCGAAGAAGTGATCCGCCGGAAGAATGAACATGTCGTTATCGCGCGGGAGTCTTCGGCAAAAAGCCTGCTGGAGACTTCCAACCTCGACGTCGTGTTCGGCAACGCGATGTTTTCCGGACCCAAAGAGATCACGGTGACGAAGAAGGACGGATCGGTCACGGTGATGACGGCGGAGAAGATCTTTTTGAATACCGGTGCGCGCCCGGTGGTCCCGCCCATCCCCGGGCTGGCCGACGTTCCCTATCTCACCTCCGACACCATTATCGATCTGCCGACCATTCCGACTCATCTGGCGATCATCGGGGGGAGTTATATCGCCCTTGAGTTCGGCCAGCTTTATCGCCGGCTCGGCAGCGAGGTAACGATCATCGAGGGTGATACCCGGTTTCTGCGGAAGGAAGACGAGGATATTGCGGCGGAGATAAAGAATATTCTCGAGGAAGACGGCATCCATATCCAAACGGGAACGAAAGTGGAAAGGGTGTCAAAAGAAGAAAAGGGGATCCGGCTTCAGCTGTCCATCGGAACGATCGAAGTCTCGCATGTACTGGTAGCCGCCGGCCGGGCAGCCGACACTTCCGCGCTGCAACCAGCCGTCGCGGGTATCACCCTCAACGCCTATGGATTTATTGCCGTCAACGACAAACTGGAAACCAATATCCCCGGTGTTTATGCGTTGGGTGATGTCAATGGTGGCCCGCAGTTTACCCATATTGCCTATAACGATCATCTTATCGTCTATAAAAATCTGTTCGAAGAAGCCGATTGCAGTACAAAGACCCGGCCGCCGGTGTATTGTCTTTTCACGGATCCGGAACTGGGGCGCATCGGGCTCACTGAAAAAGAGGCAAGGGACAAAGGGATGAATATAAAAGTCGCCACCCTGAAGGCCTCGCATATCGCCCGTGCCTGGGAAAACGATGAAACGCGGGGCCTGTTAAAGGCCATCGTCAACGCCGATGACAAGACCATTGTCGGTGCCGCCATGCTGTCCTTTAACGGTGGTGAACTGATGAGTCTGCTGCAGATGGCGATGATGGGCCGGATCCCATACGATGTTTTGCGGGATGGGGTTTTTGCCCATCCGACTTTTGCGGAATCCCTGAATAATCTATTCTCACGACTGCAATGATCGTTGTAAAAAATATCAGCCGGACCTTCGGCGCTCACAAGGCCGTTGACAATATTTCTTTTACCGTTGAAAAGGGGGAGAATATCGTATTTCTGGGCACGAGCGGCTCCGGCAAGACTACGCTGCTGAAGATGATCAACCGGCTGCTGGAGCCCGATTCCGGCGAAATTTTGATCGATGGCCGGTCGATCCGGTCGCAACGGGCCGAGGACCTCCGCCGGGGCATCGGGTATGTATTCCAGAACAACGGACTCTTTCCTCACTATACCATCGAAGAAAATATCGGCATCGTCCCCCGGCTGCTGGGGTGGGAGCGGGACCGGATCGCGCAGCGGGTCACCCTGCTGATGGAAAAACTTCGCTTGTCGCCTGCGCAATACCGCGGCGCCTATCCGAACGAACTGAGCGGGGGACAGCAGCAGCGCGTAGGCATTGCCCGGGCCCTTGCCGCCGGTGCGCCTATTTTGCTGATGGACGAACCCTTTGGAGCGCTGGACCCCATTACCCGCGCCAGCGTCAAAAGAGATTTTAAGGAACTGGATGAGCTGCGGTCAAAGACCACCGTCCTTGTCACGCATGATATCCAGGAGGCCTTTGAGCTGGCGGACCGTATCTTTTTAATGGACGGGGGGAAGGTGATACAGGAGGGAACGGCCGAAGACCTGTTCGAGCGACCTGTTAACCAATATGTAATAGATTTTTTTGAAGGCCAGCGATATATTTACGATCATTTCAAGAATTCAAAAAGCTGATGGACGAGCACCAAAGCCTGTGGGAGTTTATGCATCAGCAATCGGCCAAACTGCTGCAGCAGACGATACAACATATCGGGCTGACCTTTATTTCGCTGTTTATCGCCGTTCTTATCGGGCTGCCGCTGGGCATCTATATCTCCCGCAACAAGCGTGCGGCGGGCATCGTGCTCGGGGCCGCGGGTATCCTGCAAACCATCCCCAGCATTGCGTTGCTGGGCTTTCTCATTCCTTTGCTGGGCATCGGTCCCATCCCCGCCATCACGGCGCTGTTCCTCTATGCCTTGTTGCCTGTCATCCGAAACACTTCTACGGGGATCAACGGTGTAGACCCTGGTGTAAAAGAGGCGGCTCTGGCGATGGGGATGACGGCTACGCAGCGGCTGTTCCGGGTCGATCTGGTGCTTGCCTTTCCGGTGATCATGGCGGGGATCCGAACGGCTACCGTCATCAACGTCGGTGTCGGCACGCTGGCTGCCTATATCGCGGCGGGCGGGTTGGGTGAATTTATCTTTGGCGGCATCGCACTCAACAATACGAATATGATCCTGGCCGGCGCCATTCCCGCGGCGCTGCTGGCGATCGTCCTGGACTTCCTGCTCTCGCTCGTACAGCGCACCGGCCGGCGGCGGCGCAGGGCCGTCCTCAGCCTTCTTCCGGTGGCGCTGCTGGTCTTTTCATCGTTTTATATATTGCCTATCGGCAATACGCGGCTGCTGGCGGGTTTTACGCCGGAATTCATGGGCAGGCGGGATGGGGATATCGGGTTGCGGGAGGTATATGGATTAAAGATCAGGACTGTAGTTATCAGCGACGCCGTTATGTATAAGGCCATCTATAATCAAAAGCTGGATGTCATCAGCGGCTATAGCACGGATGGGAGATTAAAGGCCTACGATCTGGTCACGCTGGACGATGACAAGACGCTATTTCCGCCCTATTATGCGGCGCCGGTCGTTCGGGATGCGGTGTTGCGGGCCTATCCCGAACTGGCTCCTGTGTTGAACAAATTGTCCGGCCGGATCAACGACTCCATTATGACGCTGCTCAATTACCGGGCGGAGTATCTCAACCAGCCTCCGGAGCGGATCGCCCGGGAATTCCTGGTGTCCCAGGGATTGTATCAGGCTCCCCGCAATGGCCGGAAAGGTGTTGTCCGGTTGGGGTCGAAGATCTTTCCCGAACAATATATTCTCACCGATATTTATGCCATGCTGATCCGGGGTTATACGGATCTGGATGTGGAGAGTAAAACGGGGCTTGGCGGAACAAAAATCTGCTTTGAAGCGTTAACCCATGATCAGATAGATATGTATCCAGAATATACCGGTACTGCTTTGCTGGCGATCCTTCAACCGCCCGCCGATCTGAGCGCCCGGCTCACGGGGGACAGAGACAGTGTGTACCGTTATGTAGCCGGCCGGTTTGCTAAAGAGTACCGGCTCACCTGGCTGGAGCCTATTGGGTTCAATAACGCTTATGCTCTGATGATGCGGCGCAGTCAGGCGCAGCAGTTGGGTATCCACACGATCACCGACTTAACGAATTATCTTAAAAAAGACAAGTGATGACCCTGATCGATCAATACCGCGCCGTCCGTGGGGCCAGCGAGGCCATCTGCCGTCCACTGCAGAAAGAGGACTATGTCGTCCAGCCCATCGTGGATGTGAGTCCGCCCAAGTGGCATCTCGGGCATACCACCTGGTTTTGGGAAGCGTTTGTTCTTATCCCTCATAGTCCCGGCTACCGGCCCTGCAATCCTGATTATAATTATGTCTTCAACAGCTATTATGAGACCATCGGTGCAAGAGTGGTCCGCACCGACCGGGGAAATCTGAGCCGGCCTTCCGTGGATGAGGTCTATGCCTATCGTCAATACGTAGATGCAGCGATGGAGCGGTTTATCACCGGCGGACCGGGTGAGGAGTTGCAGCAACTGATCATCCTGGGGCTTAACCATGAACAGCAACACCAGGAATTACTGTTCACGGACATAAAATATATCCTCGGGCATAACCCCTTGTTCCCTGCGTGGTCCGAGCGGGACATCGATGTGGCTCCGGGCGGTAATCCGGCCGGTTTTGTAAGCGTGCCTGCGGGACTCTATGAGATCGGCTTTACGGGCGACGGCTTTTGCTTCGACAATGAGCTTAGCCGGCACAAAGTCTATCTGGAGGCGTTCCAGGTTGCTGCGTCCTCTGTTACCAATGAAGAGTATCTCGCGTTCATGGAGGCTGGGGGCTATACCAACTTTGTGTGGTGGCATGCGGAGGGCTGGGACTGGGTAAAAAAGAATTCCATTTCGGCGCCGCTCTACTGGCATTTCATCGATGGCCGCTGGCATCAGTATACGATGGCGGGTCTTCGTCCGCTGGAGGGTAAACAATTGCTGTCGCATATCAGTTATTATGAGGCGGTGGCGTTTGCCGCGTGGAAGGGCTGCCGCCTGCCGACCGAGTTCGAGTGGGAAGCCGCCGCCGCGCAATTTGAGTGGGGGAAAAGATGGGAATGGACCGAGTCCGCCTATCTGCCTTATCCCGGCTTTAAAAAGGCCGCTGGGGCTATTGGAGAATATAATGGAAAATTTATGGTCAGTCAGATGATATTGAGGGGGGCGTCCGTGGCTACGCCGGCCGGCCACAGCAGGATAAGTTATCGTAATTTCTTTCATCCGTCTCTCCGGTGGCAGTTCACTGGCATACGACTTGCAAAGTAGTTTCACATCGTTATACAATAATCACTAAACTAGCTCTCATGTTTCCTCCCAGCACCGCCACGCTGACCGCACGCCGGTCGACCACCTTTTACACCGACGTACTCAACGGGTTGAGGGCGGAACACAAATACTTGTCGTCCAAGTATTTTTATGATGAGACGGGGGATAAGCTCTTCCAGCAGATAATGGCCTGTCCCGAATATTACCCGACCCGCTGCGAAATGGAGATCATGCAGCACCAATCGGGAAGGATGGCGCGGCAATTCATGGAGGACAGCGCCGACTTCGATCTCGTGGAGCTCGGCCCCGGGGATGCCACCAAATCCTGGTTCCTGCTGAAGCAGTTGCAAAAGGATCAGGCGCGGTTTACCTATTACCCGATCGATATTTCTTCCAATGTGATCAAGTGGCTGGAAAACAGGCTGCCTGTGACCTTGCCGGGGATCCGGCTTCAGGGGCTCAATGGGGAGTACCTGGAAAAACTACACCAGGTGAACACCTTTTCCAGCAAGCGGAAGATCGTCCTGTTCATGGGCGCCAATATCGGGAATATGACCGTTCAGCAGGCGACCCAGTTCTGCCGGCAGATCCATGCGCAGCTGCACCCCGGCGATCTGTTGCTGACCGGCTTCGATCTCAAGAAGCATCCGCGCACGGTACTGGATGCCTATAATGATCGCCAGGGGGTGACGAGGGCCTTCAACCTCAACCTGCTGACCCGCATCAACCGCGAGCTTGGCGCCGACTTCAATATCGACCAGTTTGAACACTATCCGGTTTACGATCCCGGCAGCGGCGCCTGTAAAAGCTACCTGATCAGCAGGCAGGTGCAGGTGGTGCATATCGGGGATAAGGAGATCAGCTTCGCAGAGAATGAAGCCATCTTTATGGAGATCTCGCAGAAGTATTCGATGGCCGAGACCGAATCGATGGCTGCCCAGTCGGGTTTCGAGCCGGCGGAAGTGTTTTATGACAGTAAGAAGTGGTTTGCCGATGTGCTTTGGCGGCGGCTGCCATAAGGCATGCGGGTATCCCATGCGGCGGGGGCGCGTCAGCCCGTCATTCCCATATCACCGGTGGCTGCGACCAGTGCGGCCATCTCTTCCTGGATGGTGACGGATTTGTCTTTGTTGTACCAGCGCTGCAGTTCTTCTTTTACCGCGGCATAGGCCGTGCCTTCTTCTTTTAACTTCATAAATATCGCCTGCAGGGGTGCGGGACGGGGGCCCCAGGTGAATAATTCTTGCCGGGTAAAGGTGTCCAGGGCGATCAACTTGGGAATGCTGCGACTCACTCCATTGGTGAGATAGCGATCCATCAGTTCGGGGTTCTCGTCCCTGAGCAAGAATCGCAGCGTGATCAGCGGGTTCAATGCAGCCAGCGCATGGAGGACGGGTATGCTGTGGGCGGCGTCGCCACACCAGGCTTCCGTCAGCACCAGCCAGGTTTGCGGCAGGGTGAGATCGCGGATGGCGGCTTCCACGGCAGGAAGGAGCCGGATCGTCTTGTCCCAGCGGTGCATGCGTTGCTGATTCAAAACGGTATAGTGGATAAACCCTTCCGACTGGTCGGGGCCTGTGGTTTGGCCTTCGGCTACCAGTTGATCGATCAGCTGGATATAAGTCTCGTAAGAAATGGCTTTTTGCAGGTAAGCGCTTTCGACCGTATGGCTTGGTTCGGGTGTGGACATAGCGTATAATTTTCCCTGTAAAGGTCGGTTTTCCGGTCCGCATTTTTCGTCAGCGTTCGGACAATCTCCCGGGGGCAGTCCCGCTCTTACTATATCTGTGGCCTGGTTCATGGCGTGGATCAGCCGGGAGGAGTTTTCGTCGCCCAGCAGTTCCCGGCATTTTTTTTCGAAGTCGAGATCGCAGGCTATGAAAAGGTCAAACTTATCCCATGCTTCCTTTGTCAACCACAGCATTCGGGTTCCGTCGTATTCGAACCGTTGTATAAGGCCTTTTTTTACCAGCCGGTCGACCAACCGGACCATTGTGCTTGGGCTGAGCAGAAGCGCTTTTGCAAGAAATGAATTGCTGACTGCCTTTTGGTGTGAATTTAACAGGAATAATACGATAAAGGCCAGGCTGGGATGCAGACCTGTCGGTTGAAAACATTTGATGGCGAGGCTTTCGGTTGCGCGGGCCAACGCTCCCGAGGAAAAATAGAGCGAGGAGGCAAATCGGCTGGTTGTGGCAGTCTCGCTTTCCGGCTGCAATCGTTTCGGAATTCTCATACACACGGTTCTTTTTGTGAGGAGGTATGGCTAAAAAGTAAAGTTCAAACATTGTACATACAACTCAAAAAATTTGCGGCCAGTCCTTGAACCCGATTTCGCAATTTCTTCATTGTCAACCCTGGGAGTTTTTGCTTTCCCGGCCGAATAGCTATGATAGTGCGTTGTATATACAATGTTTTGCCTTGGCAAAAAAACACTCCCCAAACACCCCCGAACAAAGGCAATCGGTATATTTGCTCTATGTCCAATCTCAATCTCAATAGTGAAAAGCAAGGCTTAAGCCCCTCGGACAAGGAGTTTGAGAACAACATCCGCCCGGCGGTCATCGACGATTTTTCCGGTCAGCCCCGGCTGATCGAGAATCTGCTCGTTTTCATCAAGGCCGCAAAGATGCGGGGCGAGGCGCTGGACCATATCCTTTTCCACGGTCCGCCCGGTCTTGGAAAGACCACCCTTTCGCGGATCGTCGCCAATGAATTGGGAGTGAATATCAAGGAGACCTCCGGGCCGGTGATCGAAAAGCCGGGGGACCTTGCGGGCCTGCTGACCAATCTTAGCCCGAACGATGTATTATTTATCGATGAGATCCACCGGCTGAGCACCGTCGTCGAGGAATATCTTTATGCCGCTATGGAGGACTACCGCATCGATATCATGATCGACAGCGGCCCCAATGCCCGCAGCATCCAGCTTACTATCCATCCTTTTACGCTGGTGGGCGCCACGACGCGCAGCGGCCTGCTTACGGCTCCGTTGCTATCGCGTTTTGGCATCAAGGCCCGACTGGAATATTATACTGCCGAAACCCTGCAAAAGATCATCCTGCGCAGCGCCGGCATTCTTCAGACAAAGATCACCTCCGACGCTTCCCAGGAGATTGCCCGGCGCAGCCGCGGAACCCCCCGTATCGCCAACGGCCTGCTTCGCCGGGTGCGGGATTTTGCGCAGGTGCTTGGCAATGGGGTCATCGATCTCGGCATCACGCAACATGCCCTCCGGGCCCTTAACGTCGATGAACATGGTCTTGACGAAATGGATAACCGCATCCTGTCGACCATCATCGAAAAATTCAAGGGCGGGCCGGTGGGGATCACGACGATCGCTACGGCCGTCGGTGAGGAAACGGGTACGCTTGAAGAAGTGTATGAGCCGTTCCTGATCCAGGAGGGCTTCCTGCAGCGCACGCCGCGCGGCCGTGAGGTCACGCATAAAGCCTATGAGCATCTGGGAAAAAGAAAACCGGGCAAAGAGGGAGAACAGATGTTGTTCTAGCCGCCTCACCCGGTTGCTTTGCCGGGCCGGTTCATACCAATAACGCCGGAGCGTTCCGGCAGATGGCCCGTTTATGCGCTGACCGGCACGACGAGCCGGAACCCGTTGCCGTGGATGTTCACAATTTCAATGTTCGAATCATCCTTCAGATATTTCCGCAGCTTGGCGATATAAACGTCCATGCTGCGACCGTTGAAATAGGTATCGCTGCCCCAGATCTTCTTCAAAGCCTGCTCCCGCGGTAAAAGATCGTTCATGTGTTCGGCCAGCATCTTCAGCAATTCGTTCTCCTTTGGCGACAGGGTCTGGGTTTGTCCTTTATGACTCAGTTCCCGCAGCTTGGGGTTGAAGTGATAGGATCCCATCTCGAATTCCTTGTTATCGGATTCTTTGTTGAGATCGTCATTGCGTTTCAGAATGGCCTTCATCTTCATTAGCAGGACCTCGCTGTCGAAGGGCTTGGTGATATAATCATCCGCCCCCAGCTTATACCCCTGGATGATATCCTCTTTCATTGTTTTGGCGCTGAGGAAGAAGAGGGGAATGTCGGGATCGACGTCCCTGATCTCTTCTGCCAGTGTAAAACCATCCATATGCGGCATCATGATATCCAGCAGACAAAGGTCGAAATGCTCCCGCTGAAAGGCAGCCAGTCCCAGGCGGCCATCCCGCTCCAGGGTAACGTCGAAGTCGCTTAGCTCGAGATAGTTCTTGAGGACCATGCCAAGATTGGGGTCATCTTCGCACAACAATATTTTGGGTTTCTTTCCTTCCATATGTGATGATTTTGAATACAAATAAAATTAAATCATTCCCTGATTATCAACGAATCGGGATAATATTTTGTTAAACAACTTAATTTTGCGGAAATATGCATCCCACTTCCGACAATAAATTTAAGAAACTCGTGGTAATTGGCGACCGGATACTTATTTGGCCCGGGAAGGCGATATCGAGCGGGAGGAGGACATGCTGTAATGGGCCTGACCTGGCGAGGCCCGGTTTCTGCCAGATTCCCCTATCTTTGTCGGCCAAAGCCACCGGCGGAACCGGACGATAAGTATCAAAAAAAAGCATGGACGCAAATTTCAATCCAGACAAACAGCATACACTAGCTTCTGTAACAGGTATTTCCGGCACGGGTCTCCACACCGGTATAAAGGTGGACATGACGCTTAAGCCCGCAAGCGCCGGTTTTGGCTTCCAGTTCCAGCGCATCGACCTACCGGGGCAACCCATCGTAAAGGCAGACTGCGATCTTGTAACCGACACTTCCCGGGGGACGACCCTGGAGGATAACGGCGCGAAGGTCAGCACGGTGGAGCATATCCTCGCTGCCCTTGTTGGGATGGGCGTGGACAACTGTCTCATCGAAATAAACGGTCCCGAGGTTCCGATCATCGACGGCAGCTCACAGCCTTTTGTCGAGATCATCGAGGAAGCCGGCGTGATGGAACAGGATGCCACCAAGGTCTGGTATAGCATCGACGCCAATATTTCTCATTATGATGAGAAGAAAAGGGTGGAAATGGTGGTCATGCCCGCCATTGAATACAAGATCACTACGCTTATCGATTTTAACAGCCCCGTTCTCGGCACCCAGCATGCGAGCCTGAAGTCCATGCGGGAATTCAAGGACGAGATCTCTCCCTGTCGTACCTTCTGCTTTCTGCATGAGCTGGAGATGCTGCTGGACCACAACCTGGTAAAGGGCGGAGACATCAACAACGCCATCGTGGTGGTGGATAAGCCCGTCACCCCCAAGGAAATGGAGCGGCTGGCCAAGGCTTTCGGCCGGGAAAAGATCGAGATCAAGAGCGAAGGCTATCTCAACAACCTCGAGCTCCGCTTCCCCAATGAACCGGCCCGGCACAAACTGCTGGATATCGTCGGCGATCTCGCCCTTATCGGCTATCCGATAAAAGGGCAGATCATCGCCAACCGTCCCGGCCACTCCACCAATGTGGAGTTTGCCCGCAAGATCAAGCAATACATCAAGAAGAATAAGCATCTCAAGAATGCTCCGGTCTATGATCCCAACCAGGCTCCCGTCTTTACTACTACACAGATCGAAAAGACCCTGCCACACCGTTTCCCCTTCCTCCTGGTGGATAAGATCATCGAATTGACCGATAAGCATATCATCGGAGTAAAGAACGTCACGTTCAACGAACCTTTCTTTGTCGGCCATTTTCCCGGTAACCCGGTGATGCCCGGGGTCCTGCAGATCGAGGCGCTTGCGCAGACCGGGGGGATCCTCTGTATCAACCTGATGCCGGAGGGCCAGTATGACACCTATTTCATCAAGATCGACAACTGCAAGTTCAAGAACAAAGTCGTTCCGGGAGATTCCATGCTGCTGAAGATGGAGCTCCTCAGCCCGATCCGCCGCGGCATCTGCGAAATGCGTGGAACCGTTTATGTTGGCAACAAAATTGCCACTGAAGCGGACTTAATGGCCCAACTCGTAAAACGAAGTTAAAGCAGCTAAAAACAGCAAAAAAGGGGTCGTTAAGCGGTAGTGAACAGAAGTTTATTTCGGGTATTTGTGGCAAATAAGTTTATTTTTGTGAGATGCTGGGGCGTCTCAGCATTTTTCTATGAAGAAATCGGCAATCCACAAGGAAGAAAGCATAATGATCCAAGAAACTGAAAATCAATCAATTGATCGTCGAATGATCCATTCTCTCACCTCCATTCACCCGGACGCCAGGCTGGCGCCGGATGTAAGAGTGGACCCTTTCACGATGATCCATAAAAATGTAGAAATTGGTGCAGGGACCTGGATCGGCAGCAATGTGACGATCATGGAAGGCGCGAGGATCGGAAAGAATTGCAGGATCTTCCCTGGAGCTGTGGTATCGGCTGATCCTCAGGATCTTAAGTATGATGGTGAAGAGACGACGGTGCAGATTGGCGACAATACTACCATCCGCGAATTCGTGACGATCCATCGCGGGACCCGCGATCGCTGGACGACCAAAGTTGGCCGGAACTGTATGATCCTGGCCTACAGCCATATCGCCCATGACTGTATCATCGGCGACAACTGTATCCTCAGCAATAACTCCCAGGTGGCGGGTCACGTCAGCCTTGGCGACTGGGTTATTCTTGGCGGGATGTGTGCTATCCATCAGTTTGTAAAAGTCGGTTCACATGTATTCCTTGGCGGCGGATCGCTCGTCGGTAAGGATATCCCGCCCTATATCAAGGCGGCCCGGATGCCCCTGAGCTATTCCGGCGTCAATTCCGTCGGCCTCAAGCGCCGCGGCTTCACGATCGATAAGATCAATCATATCCTCGACATTTACCGGGTGATCTACAATAAAGGCATGAATACCAGCCAGGCGCTCGAATTCCTGGAAGAAGAGTTCCCGGCCAGCGATGAGCGGGACGAGATCGTCACCTTTATCCGCGAAAGCGGCCGCGGTATTATTAAACGCTACAGCAAATCGAGCTTTGATGAAGATTACGCTGATTGATGCCGGCAAACGGTTCAACCGCGAGTGGATCTTTCGCCATTTCAATTATCAGTTCAGCACTTCCCACAGTTACGCCATCACCGGGCCCAACGGGTCGGGTAAATCCACCTTATTACAGTGTATCGCCGGATCGACCGGCGTCAGTGAAGGGGCCGTCGGTTATGCCGGTTCGGCGGAGATCGCCCCTGACCTGGCCTATCGTCATCTTTCCCTTTGCGCGCCCTATCTCGACCTGGTGGAGGAAATGACGGTCACCGAATTTCTGGATTTTCACGGGTCGTTCAAGCCGTTCGTTCCCGGGTTATCCGTTGCAGGCATTATCGAACGGATGGGGCTGGAAGCCGCTGCGGGCAAGCAGATCCGGTTCTATTCCTCCGGGATGAAGCAGCGGGTTCGATTAGCGCAGGCCTTGTTCTCCGATGTCCCGGTCGTGCTGCTCGACGAACCCTGCACCAATCTGGATGCGGACGGGATCGGGCTTTACCGGCAACTGATGGGGGAATATGGGGCCGGGCGGATGCTGATCGTCAGCAGTAACGATCTGCAGGAGTATGATTTCTGCGAGGAAAGGATTAATATTAGGGACTATAAATAGTCCAATGGGCAAGAGCCGTTTCAGTCTATCCTTTTATTTCTATGCGCTGCCCATCACCGGGCTATTTTTGTTGGGGCTTGTCTTCCTTATGCACCCAGGATGGGAATTCAGGAACAAATGGGGGACGTTGACACGGACCTGGGAGGACCTGGGAACGTTGGCCGGCGATGCGTAGGTTTAGCAAAAAACGTGTACCTTTTCCCGGATAAGAACCTTCGATCTATGAAAAAAGTCTTCCTTCTTTTTATTCCCCTCTTTTTCATCGGGCGATGCGCGTTGGCGGGAGACAGCGTCACCGTCTCGAAAAAGCAACTGGACGAGCTGAATGCCAAGATCGAGAAGCTTCAGACATTGCCGTTCGAGCGGGAGACCGCTACTTTAAAAGATGGGTATGCCTCGAGCATCACCAATATCAATTACTTTATTTCGGTTGGGCTTGCCCTTATCACCGCGATCGGCGCCCTCCTCGGATATATCGGATTCAAGAATATCGCCGAGATCAAAAAGGCCCACCAGGATGAACTGGACAAGCTCCGAACGCTGAAAGACGATCTTGAAAAGAACTTCAGGGATTTCAAGACGGACCTGGCAAAAAAACAGCGGTCATTTGATGATTTGACCGAAAAGTGGCAAACCGGTCTGGAAAAAGTAAAGGATCAGAACCAGGTACAGGAGATGCAGATCGAGATCCAGCGGTTAAAATTCGAGATACAATTCCAGAGCCGGAAGGAGAAGATCGATTACGACACGTTGCTGGAGTTGACGAACAATGCGTTAAAACTATCGGCCGACGACGAGTATCTGTTGACATATAAGGCGTTATGCCATGGGAAAAGGGGTGAATACAATGAGGCGATCACGGTGATCAAAAGGGTCCCGAAAACCGCGAAAAATTTGCTATTTTTGTATGAGAATCTGGGGGAGATTTATCTCTTCACGAAGAAGATAACAGAATTTGAACTTTTATTCAACGAATATGAAAGGCAGTTTCAGAAACATCGACCCGCCACCGCAGCCTATCTCAGGGCCTACTTTCTATTTCTAAAGAACGATCCTGAGCCGTTCAGGGCTTTTGTTCGCAACTATCTCGATCAGCACCAAAAAGACGAGAAACGGGACCTGTTGACCACCGGTCAGACACAGGAATTTTATACCTATGCGGAGAGCTATTCCCTTTCCCGGCCGGGCATGCTATTACTGGCTTTTGTCGGCTATCTTAAGGGGGAAAGAAGCGAGCAGGAGGTATTGCCCCTGCTTCAGCCTTAGCGTCGGCTATTGCTGTTAGCGTTGTCTATCGCTGACTCGCGATCAGCAAATTGAGATCGGTATACTTCAGATCAAAGCGCTGGCTGAGATGGAAATTGGTCAGGGCGCCTTTGAAGAGATAGATGCCGCTTCGCAGGTGGATCTTATGCCAGGCGAGGTTCTCGAACCCGCCTTCTTCGCCTGCTTCCAGCAGCAGCGGCATCAGCACGTTGCTGATCGCATGGGAGGCTGTGCGGGCAAAACCCGAGGGAATATTGGGCACGCAGTAATGAATGACGCCATACTTGGTAAAGACGGGGTGTTCATGGGTAGTGATCTGCGAGGTCTCGAAGCAGCCGCCGCGGTCGATGCTGACATCGATGATCACCGAGCCGGGGCGCATATTGCTGACCATCTCGTCGGTGACGACTACGGGGGTGCGGCCGGTCTGCGAGGAAAGGGCGCCGACGGCAATTTCGCAGGTTTTGAGCTGTTTGGCGAGGATGCGGGTTTCCATTACGGAGGTCCACATCCGCTGGCCGATATTGTTCTGGAGGCGTTTCAGGCGGTAGACGCTGTTGTCGAATACTTTTACGGAGGCTCCCAGGGCCAGGGCGGCGCGGGCTGCAAACTCCCCGACGATCCCTGCGCCGAGGATAATGACCTTTGTCGGCGGGATGCCGGAGATGCCGCCCAGCAGAACTCCTTTGCCGCGATTGGCGGAGCTCAGATACTGCCCGGCGACGAGCATCACGGCGCTGCCGGCGATCTCGCTCATACTACGGACGATGGGGTAGGTGCCGCTGTCATCTTTCAGATTCTCGAATGAGATACCCGTGATCCTTTTGTCCATCATCTTCTGGAGCAACTCGGCCTTCATCGCGGAGAGGTGGATGGGGGAGATGATGATCTGGTTCATCTGCAGCATGGGCAGGTCTTCCTCGATGACGGGAGCGCTTTTTACGAGGATCGGGGCCTTCAGCACTTCGGCCTTGTCGTGGATGATCCGTGCACCGGCCTCGCTGTAGTCCTTGTCCCGGTAGTGCGAGGCTTCTCCCGCATTGTGTTCCATGATGACCTCATGTCCGTTGCTTACCAGCACTCCTACCGCATCCGGCGTCAGGGCGATACGGTTCTCCTGGAAAGCGGTCTCCCTTGGGATACCGATATGAAGCGGAATGCCCTTGGGCTTGATATCCAAGGTTTCTTCCAGGGTTTCGTAGCTGAAGGAGGTGCTGATAACTGGTTTTTGCTGCTGCGACATATATGCCTGTCAAATTACAATTTAAAATTGATTCTGATCATCGGAAATGCTCCCCGCCCGTAATTTTACGGGTCTCGGGGTCCACTATTTCCAGCCGGCAATGGACGGTATCGGAAGGGAAGATACCCGGCGCCCTGTCCGGCCACTCCACGAGGCAAAGGTCCCCGCTGTACAGGACATCTTCGACCCCCGCACGAAGGGCTTCTTCCTCGTCCTTCAACCGGTAGAGATCGAGGTGGTAGATCCGGCCACCCGGGTATCGGTATTCGTTGATGATGGAAAAGGTCGGACTTCCAACCGTATCGGTAACGCCCCTGATGGCACAGAGGGCATGGATAAAGGTCGTCTTGCCGGCGCCCATATTCCCGTGAAAGGCAAAGATGCGTTGCAGGGGAAAGGCGTCCCAGAAACCGCCGGCGGCCTTTTCGATGTCCTGCAATTGGAAGATCAGCTCCATAGATGGACGGCAAAGATACAGTAACTTTGCGGTGGCCGGCGAAGGCCGGTACCAAGAAATTATATGGAAACTATTAACTGGAAAGTCGAAGGGATGAGCTGCTCGACCTGCGCTCTGACCATCAATAAATATCTGGAAAAGAAGGGTCTTCAAAATATAAGGGTCAGCCTTGCCAGCGGCGATGTCAGCTTTGATGCCGGCACGGGTATCGACCGGTCGCAGCTGGAAAAGGGCATACACGATCTGGGCTACATCGTTCTGAAACGGGAGGGCGCCGCCGGGTCCGTGAGCAAGGTGTCGCTGAACCGGCATCTGCGTTATTTCCTTTTTTGTCTCCCTTTTACCCTCCTTCTTCTGCTGCACATGGTCGGGCACATCGGTGCCCTCCACTGGCTGATGCTGCCGTGGGTACAGCTGGTCCTCTGTCTGCCCGTATTTGTTGCGGGGATGCGTTTCTTTGGCCGGAGCGCCATCAAGAGTCTGCTCAACGGCCTTCCCAATATGAACGTCCTCATCGCCATGGGGGCCACGGCGGCCTTTGGCTACAGCCTTACCGGCACCCTGCTGGGATTGGGCCCCGACTATCTTTTTTATGAGACGACGGCTTCCATTATCACCATTGTCTTTCTGGGATATTATCTCGAAGACGCTTCTGTCCGGGCCACTCAGCGCACGCTGAACAGCCTGGCTTCGACGCAGAAGACCATGGCCAATATGATCGCTTTTGACGATCAGCACCAGGAGATCCTTTTCCCGGTGGAAGGCGGAGAATTGCGCAGCGGCGATCTGATCCTGATCCGCAGCGGCGAACAGGTTCCCGCCGACTGCAAGATCCTTTGGGGCGAGGCGGGCGCTGATGAATCCATTCTCACCGGTGAAAGTCTGCCGGTCGAAAAAAGGGCCAAGGACGCCCTTATCGGCGGCAGCCTGCTCGTGTCGGGGACCGTAAAGGCGCAGGTGACGGCGGTGGGGGAAGAGTCGATCCTCTCGGGGATCGTCCGGCTGGTCCAACAGGCGCAAGGCGAGAAACCGCCGATCCAGCAGCTGGCCGACAGGATCAGCGCCGTCTTTGTACCGGTGGTCATCGGGCTGGCGGTACTCACTTTTATCGGGAACTATTTTCTGCTTCACCAGGTGGCGGCGGCGCTGATGCGCTGTATCGCCGTGCTGGTAATCGCCTGTCCCTGTGCTATGGGGCTGGCCACACCGGCCGCCATTGCCGTCGGTCTGGGCCGGGGCGCACGCAGGGGCATCCTGATCCGCAATGCCCGGCATCTCGAAGCGTTCCGCACGATCCGGCGGGTAGTGTTCGACAAGACCGGTACTCTGACGACGGGAGAGTTTACCATCAACCACTGGCAGGCTACCGGCGATACCTCTGCCGAGAGGATCAAAGAGATTGCCTTCTCACTCGAAAAATTTTCCAATCATCCCATCGCAAAAGCGATCACGAAAGAGTGGCGGCAATCCTCTGCTACCCGGTGGGCAAAGGTGGAAGAGATAAAAGGCCGCGGGATGCGCGGTGAGACAAAAGACGGCGAAGTCTATTGGGCCGGTTCGTATGCGGTAGCGGCCCAGCTTACCGATGACGACAGCCATAACGTGTATATCGTGGGCAATGACCGGCTGCTTGGGTTTATCGATGTCACGGACGCGGTCAGGCCTGAAGCGGCAGCTGTCGTCAGCCGGCTGCAGGCCCAGGGTATCGATACGGTGCTGCTTAGCGGCGATCGCTTTGCCGCCTGCCGCCGGCTCGCGGATTCGCTTGGGATCCGGGAAGTGCTGGCCGAGCAATCCCCCGGGCAGAAACTGGAACATGTCGCCCGCCTCAACGCTGAAATGCCGGTTGCCATGGTCGGGGACGGCATCAATGACGCTCCGGCCCTTGCCCGGGCAACGGTCGGTATCTCGATGAGCGATGCTTCCCAACTGGCCATGCAGACGGCGGATGTGGTGCTGATGAACAAAGGGCTGAGCCAGCTGCCTGCTGCGCTGAGGCTTGGCAGCAAGACGTTCACGACGATAAAAGGAAACCTGTTCTGGGCGTTTGCCTACAATGTCATCGCTATCCCTGTTGCCGCCTTCGGGCTGCTGACGCCGGCTGTGGCCGCGCTTGTGATGGGGCTCAGCGATGTCGTTCTGGCTGCGAATTCCCTATGGCTTTATTCAAAAAAACTGGATTAACACTGATGGATAACCGCACACCGACACCCTCCTCCGCCGACCTGACAGCCTTGCTGCGTCAATACTGGCCGCATAAAGCCTTCCGGCCGCAACAGGAGGAGATCATCCGTTCCGTGCTCGACAGCAAAGACACGATCGCTCTTCTCCCCACCGGTGGGGGCAAATCTCTTTGCTATCAGCTTCCGGCCCTCGTTCGGCCGGGGCTTTGCCTGGTGGTAAGTCCGCTTGTCGCATTGATGAAGGACCAGACCGACGGTCTCCGCAAGCGGAATATCACGGCTTTTTCCCTGCATGCCGGGCTGAGCCGGAAGGAAGTGATCGCCACGCTCAAACTGGCGGCGGGCAGCAATTGCAAAATGCTGTATGTCTCGCCCGAACGCCTGGAGACCGCCCTTCTCCTGGAATATCTTCCCGCGTTGAATGTGAGTATGATCGCGGTCGATGAGGCGCATTGCGTCTCCCAATGGGGATATGATTTCCGTCCGCCTTACCTGCGGATCGCGGCGCTTCGCGAGCATCTGCCGGGCGTTCCTATTATCGCCCTCACTGCGTCGGCTACCGTCGAGGTGCTTGGGGATATCGCCGACAAATTGCAGTTGGATACCCCGGTCATCTTCCGCCAGCCATTCACCCGGTCAAACCTGTCCTATAGTTTTTTCAAGGTGGATAGCAAGATCAGCAAGATCACCGAGATCCTCACCCGGGTAGCCGGGAGCAGCATCATTTACTGCCGGACCCGTCAGTCTACGCGCGAGATCAGCGAATGGCTTGTCCGTCAGGGCATCACCGCCGCCGCGTATCATGCCGGACTTTCACAGGAGGAGAGAAGCCAACGTCAGGAGGACTGGCTGAAAGATCGGGTTCGCGTCATCGTTAGTACCAATGCCTTTGGGATGGGTATCGACAAGGCGGCGGTCCGCACCGTTATTCATGCCGATGTCCCCGAATCGGTGGAGAGCTATTACCAGGAGTCAGGGCGTGCGGGCCGGGACGGCCAGAAGGCGTATGCTATTCTGCTTGCTGATGGAAGTGAGGCCGGCCGGCTCGAAAAGATGCCGGAAAGCCGCTTTCCCCCGATGGACCAGATCAGACCCGTGTACCAGGATATCGTCAACTATCTCCAGCTTCCCGTCGGCTCCGGCGAGGGGCAATATTTCGATTTCGATCTTACGGCGTTTGCTACGCGGTTCGAATTGTCGACCGCGACCGCCGTCAACATCCTGAAGGTCCTGGAGCAGGAGGGGCTGCTTAGTTTTCACCAGCAGATATTCCTGCCGGCGAGGGTGCAATTCGTGACGGGAAAAGAGAACCTCTATGAATTCGAGGAGCAGCAGCCGGAGTTGGTGCCGCTGATCCATTCGCTGCTGCGCGGCTATGAGGGGATCTTCGATCTGCCGGTGTCGGTCCGTGAACGTCAGCTGGCCTGGAATACGCATAAGGATGTTGCGCAGGTATCGGCGGAGCTGGCGCGGCTGCAGGCTTTTGGGATCATTGACTTTATCCCGGCCAAGGAGACGCCGCAGATCTATTTCTTCCGCGACCGGCCTGCGGCCGAAGACCTATATATCGATGCTGTAGCGTATAGACAGAGAAAGGACCGGTATGCGACCCGGATCCGCGCCATGGTGCGGTATCTGGCGCTTGCGGAGGAGTGCCGCAGCCGTTATCTGGCGAACTATTTTGGGGATAAGGAGGTCGCTGATTGCGGAATCTGCGATAACTGTCTGCGGCGGCGTTCGGGATCGGGACCTTCTTCGGGTCCGTCGCGGCCGGCGGGACAAACCGGGCCGTCGCGGCTACCGGTGCAAACCGGGCCGGCATCGCGGCCGCGCCGATAAGGAAGATGCATCAATAACGCTCTTTTACCGTTTTCTTATAGGTTCGGGAGATGACCATGCTTTTTTTCATTGCAGGGGTCTGCTTTTTGGGTGCGGGGACTTTCTTTTTCCGTGGCGGCTTTCTCTTTTTAGGCGCCTGTTTTTGCGACAGATATTTTTCGAGACAGCATCCGGGATTGCTGTAGGAACAGTCACAGGATATCGGCACCAGAAACTGGATGATCGCCAGCTGGACGCAGGCGCTTGTTTTGGAACGGCGGGATCTTTTTTGTTGCATAAAATTGGTAGGGTTGTAGCTCACCCTGCTCCCCATCCGGAGGCTCTGAGACGGCCGTGCGTGAGAGAGACAGAAATGAGCCCAACCCTACCAATTAGGAAATGGGCTACCTTCTCTCACGATTGCGAATTTTCTCAGAATTCCAGATCGAGAAGGGGTAAACTTGTTACCTGTCCCTAAAGATAAGAACAAAATTGAGAATGGTCGAAAAAGACCGCAGTGTTTTTTGGAGAAAGGTCAGACCTTTTCCGCCAGCAGGAGCTTGATCTGCTCCTCCAGTTCTTTGAGCCGCTTTTCCAGTTCGGGCAGATTGCGGGTGAGGGCCTGGCTGCGCAGGGCGCTGGTATAGCCGTGGGCGGGGGTGCCGGTTACGACGCCGCCGGGGGATTTGATGGATTTTGTGACGCCGCTTTGGGCGTTGATCCGGGCGCCGTCGGCGATCTGGAGGTGGCCGACGAGTCCGGCCTGGCCGCCGATCATCACGCCGCTGCCGATCTTGGTGCTGCCGCTGATCCCGGCCTGTGCGGCGATGACGGTATGATGGCCTACCTCGACGTTATGGGCAATTTGTATGAGATTATCCAGTTTCGCACCGTTGCGGATGATGGTGGAACCGATCGTTGCCCGGTCGATCGTAGCGTTCGAGCCGATCTCGACGAAGTCTTCGATGACCACATTACCGATCTGCGGCACTTTCTTGAAGCTGCCGTCGGACTGAGGCGCAAATCCGAATCCGTCGCCGCCGATGACGGTGCCGGCATGGATCGTTACGCTTTTACCCACGACACAATCGTGATAGATCTTTACGCCCGGGTGCAGAACGGTATTATCGCCGACGCGGACATTCTTGCCCAGGTAGACCTGCGGATGGATCTTGACATTGTTGCCGATGACTACGCCATCCGCCAGATAAGCAAAAGCACCTATGAACACTTTCTCGCCGACCTTTGCAGTGGGAGCGATGTGGGAAGGGTCCTGGATGCCCATCAGCTGCTGTGCTTCTATCTCCTGGTATTTTGTCAATAAACTGGCAAAGGCCGAATAGGCATCGGCGACGCGGATCAGCGTGGCTTTCACCGGCTGTTTCAATTCCAGTGCGTCATTGATGATGACCACGGATGCTTGCGTGGTATATAAATGCTCTTCGTATTTGGGATTGGCCAGAAAGGCGAGTTGTCCCGCGCCGGCCTCTTCGATCTTCCCAAAAGAGCCTACGGTAGCATTGGTGTCTCCCTCTGTCTTTCCGTTGATCAGCAGGGCTATTTGCGCAGCAGAGAATTGCATAGTTAGGTATTCAAATAGCAAATATAAAATTTTTTCACCGTGCTTGTCAGGGTTTGCCTGATAAGCGCGTTATCCACCTCGGAAATATCTTTTACCGAGCCATCCCTGAAAAGGATATTGATCTTCTCGTCCAGTGAATTATAGGTGGTATTCACCGCTTCGCCCGTGAATACGAGATACCGGGTCTCCTCAATGGGGATATCCAGTTTTGCCGCCACTGTCTTTCTCACCTCCTGTACGTACTCTTCATCGAAGTTGGTTGCCTGGAACCGGACTTTTAGCAAGCGCCTGTCGATCAGGCTTCGCGAGAGCAGGGACAAGACCATGTCGGAATGAAACATCCACACCTTGATCGTGCTCATGACATCGAAATCATCCAGCAGACAGAATTTATCCAAATTTGCATTTACATCCCATCCGGCCGGGCCGGCGGATGTGTCGGTTGCCGGGGCCTGCGGGTGCTGCAGAAAGAAGTCCAGCACGGGGGAACAGGCAGGAACGTCGGCGCCAAGCATCACCAGCTGTCTTGCCCTTTCCAGTATCCTTACCAGCATCTTCTCGGCACTGACCACTGTTTTGTGCAGATAGACCTGCCAGTACATCAGCCGGCGGGCGACGAGAAATTTCTCGATGGAGTAGATGGCCTTCTCTTCCACCATCAGCTCGCCATCCCGCACCGTCAGCATCTTCAGGATACGGTCATAGCCGATGACGCCTTCGGAAACACCGGTGAAAAAACTGTCGCGCGTGAGATAATCCATCCTGTCCATATCCAACTGCCCCGACACCAGTTGATGAAGGAATCTCTTTGGATAGGCGCCGGTGAAGATATCGATCCCCAGCGTTAGCTGTCCATCCAGGTCCTTGTTCAGCACTTTCATGATCTCGAGGGATAGGGTCTCATGATGAACACCGCGGATCAGCACATTCTCGAGTGCATGCGAGAACGGGCCGTGACCGATGTCGTGGAGCAGGATCGCGATCTTCACACCCAACGCTTCTTCTTCATCGATGGCGAATCCTTTCCGTTGCAACTCACTTACCGCGGAGCACATCAGATGATAAGCGCCCAGAGAATGATGAAGGCGGGTATGTACGGCGCCCGGATAGACGAGGTGTGCAAATGCCATTTGATTGATCCGCCGGAGCCGCTGATACCAGGGGTGAGCGACGATGCTTAGCAATACCGGATGATCCAACGTAATAAAGCCATATACCGGGTCGTTGATGATCTTACGCGAAGATTGGGCCATTCCTGTGATTTTTGCGGGAGATACGCTTCCTGAAAATTAGCGCATCTCCCACAAAGCGCTAATTGTCTGTCCTGTGGACAAGCCGCATCCTGCGGCTTAGGGTTTTGTTAAAACGGAACTAAACAATCTTCAAATGTAATTAAAATTGGCCGGGAAATTGTAGTTTGTGGGATATGCCACTAGCCAAAATACTCTGGGTCGACGATGAGATCGAAAGCCTCCAATCCCAGATCTTATTCCTTGAGAACAAAGGATATGAAGTAACCGCGCTGACCAATGGATTCGATGCCATCGACTTCGTAAAGGAAAACCCTATCGATGTCGTGCTGCTCGACGAAACCATGCCCGGCATAACGGGTCTGGAGACCCTTGCCAAGATAAAGGAGGCCAACCAGCAGACGCCCGTCGTCCTTATCACCAAGAACGAGACGGAGAATCTGATGGATGACGCTATCGGCAGTCAGATAACGGACTATCTGATCAAGCCTGTCAATCCCAACCAGGTCCTGCTCAGTCTGAAGAAGATCATCGACAACAAACGGCTTGTTGCGGAAAAAACCACCACTGCGTATCAGCAACAATTCCGCAATCTCTTTATGGCGCTGAACAGCAATCCGGACTACAACGAATGGATGGATATCTACAAGAAACTTGTTTACTGGGAACTGGAAATGGAGAAATCGGACAGTCCCGAGATGCGGGAAGTGTTGCAATCCCAGAAACAGGAAGCGAACACCGAGTTTTTCAAATTCATTTCCAGGAACTATGCGAGCTGGGTGCATCCAAAATCTTCGGAAGGGCCGATCATGTCCCATTCGCTTTTTCAGTTCAAGGTCCTGCCGCATGTCGAGAAAGGGGTGCCCACCTTCTTTATTCTGTTGGATAACCTGCGCATCGATCAATGGAAGGCCATTCAGCCGATCTTTGCGGAGAGCTTTCGGATCCTCGAGGAGGACAGCTTTTACAGCATCCTGCCAACTGCTACGCAATACAGCCGCAATGCGATCTTTTCAGGACTGATGCCGATCGACATCGAAAAGCAATTTCCTTCTCAATGGAAGAACGATGACGAAGAAGGTGGGAAGAACCTGCATGAGGAAGAGTTCTTTCGCGGCCTGCTCAAGCGGCTGAAAAAAGACAATCTGAGATCCTCCTATACCAAGGTTCTCAACTACCAGGCGGGGCAGGAGCTGGTGGCCAATATCCACAACCTCCTGAACAATGACATCAACATCATCGTCTATAATTTTGTCGATATGCTCAGTCATGCCCGCACCGAAATGGAGGTGTTGAAAGAGCTGGCGAGCGACGAGATCAGTTATCGCAGCATAACGGCCTCCTGGTTCGAGCATTCGCCCCTTCATTCCGCGTTGAAGAAGATCGCGGACAAGAAGATCAACCTGATCCTGGCGACGGATCATGGCAGTGTCCGGGTGAAAACGCCTTATAAGGTGATCGGCGACAAGCAGACGACCACCAACCTGCGCTATAAGCACGGCCGTAACCTGAATTATGAGGCCAAGGAAGTTCTTGCCTTCCGGGACCCGAAAGAGGCGGGATTGCCGGTGCCGACCGTCAATTCGTCGTTTATTTTCGCCCGCGGCGAGGGGTTTCTTTGTTATCCCAACAATTACAACTATTATGTCAATTATTACCGGAATACCTTCCAGCATGGCGGCGTCAGCCTGGAAGAAATGATCATTCCCGTAATAAGAATGACCAGCAAGGGTAGCTAACCGGCCCTATTGTCCACATCGGCCCGGTTCCTGTGGATAAAATCGAACGGGCCGATTCCCCCCGCCCACCGTATTGTAGTAACTTTACACACCTGAGCCGCTTCAAGCGGCTCGACCGTAAGGTCAGACATAATTCCGTATGAAGTATACACAAACGACACTCGATAAGATCGCACGGGTTCTGGACGAGGCAGAGTACATCGTACGCTATGAGAGAGGTAATTTCCAGAGCGGCTATTGTATCCTCGAACAGAGAAAAGTAGTGGTGCTTAACAGATTCCTGCAACTGGAAGGCCGGATCAGCACGCTTATCGACATCATTCCCCAATTAAGGGTCGTCCCCGAGGACTTCAGCCCGGAAGTTCGCCGGATCTATGAAGAGGTGCTTGCGGCGGCCCATGCGACAAGTGAAGGATAGAGCGGCATTTGCTTAATGATTTTTCTTACCGTTGATTTCGTAATTTTATCGGGTGAACATCCCGTCATTAAAAATCACATTCCTGGGTACGGGCACAAGCACCGGCGTACCCATGGTAGCATGTCCCTGTGAAGTTTGCGCCTCTACTGACGCCAGAGACAAACGGCTCCGCTCCAGTATTCTTGTCCAGTCACCCACCACGACCATTGTCATCGATACCACGCCGGATTTCCGCTATCAGATGTTGCGGGAGAGAGTCCGCCGGCTCGATGCCGTCGTTTATACCCATCCGCACAAGGATCATCTGGCCGGGCTGGATGATGTCCGGGCGTATAATTTTTTTCAGCACAGGGCCATGAACCTTTACGCGAATGAAATGACGCAGGAGTCGATCGTAAGAGAATTCCCTTATGCCTTTGCGGATATGAAATATCCCGGGATCCCGGATCTCCGGCTCAACCGCATCGACAAAGACCCGTTCACGATCGGTGACATCACCATCACTCCCATCCAGGTCTGGCACCTGAAGATGCCGGTGCTGGGATTTCGATTCGGCAATTTCACCTATATCACCGACGCCAATCGAATTGACGAGGCCGAACGCGAAAAGATCAGGGGAAGTGAACAGATAGTACTCAATGCACTGCGGCATGAAAAGCATCTCTCGCATTTCTCCCTTACCGAAGCCATCGATGAGGTGCGGCAATTGGGCGTTCCGCAGGCCTGGTTTACGCATATCAGCCATCAATTGGGAAAGTACACCGATGTCACTCCCACCCTCCCGCCAGGCATGCAGCTGGCCTACGACGGGCTGACGATCACCATTCCTTAACAAAAAACACTTTGGATGCGCGCACGGGCGGCGTTAAACCTTATAAACCATTTAACGTCTATACCTCTCATAAACTCGATGTATGAGAAAGATATCCCTTGTTCTCTCCGCGGTGTTCTGTTTGTCGGTGGGGGCCTATGCCCAGACCTCGGTGGAGTTCATCCCATCCGTAGGCTATACCTTTGCCAGCCGTACCGATTTCTACAACACCTTTGGCCGGATCGATGACGGGGTCAACTTCGGCGGATCGATTAAATTCAACGTCAGCCGCAGCTTTGGTCTTGAAGTTCTTTACAGTCATATGAGTACGACTTCCGGCCTCTACTACTACGGCAGCGACTACAGTCCTATCGGATCGAGCAATCTCAAGCTAGATTATATCATGGCCGGACCGATAGAGTCGTTCGGCATCCCGGGGTCAACCGTTCGCCCATTTGTAGGGGCGTTGCTTGGTGCGGCCATTCTGACACCGGACGCTGCTTCGGGTTATGCCAGCAACACAAAATTCGCCGTGGGCTTTCAACTGGGCACCAACATCTATGTATCGCCCCGGGTGGGCATCCAGCTGAAGGCGCAGCTTCTCTCGCCGGTGGATGGTGCGGGCAGCAGTTTCTTCCTGTCGCCATACGGCAGTGGCGGCGGTCTCGATACCTATTCCTCGATCTACCAGTTCTCGCTTGGTGGCGGGCTGATCATCGGGCTGGGCCGGGTGCTTCCCAAGGAAAGGTACCGGCCTGCGGGCAGGAGGCCCAGGCCCCGGTATTACCGGTATTACTACTAGAATTTTCGGCCATCATAAGTACCCTTACTATCACATTTAGTTGATCCCTACCTCAGGGGCCCCACTGCAAGTGGGGCTTTTTTTTATCCTATAAACTAACATTCGTTAGTATTTATCAAAAATTGGTGCTATCTTGCCCTTGTCTTTTGACGCTTACCACCGAAGTGGGCTTTGCCCTCGATAACGATTGTTTGCCAGTGCTCACCCGGCTATGACCTTAAGTTGTTGCCGGGTTTTTTAAAAACCGGAGCCTTCAGCAAACGTAAATGATGCCAGATGGAATTTGCAACAGATGAACTCACCCAGCAAGTGGGCCGAACGGCCCGGGATTTTGCGAATCAGTATATCAGACCCTATGTAATGGAATGGGACGAAAAGCAGACCTTCCCGCACGAGGTTTTTAAGGAACTGGGCCGCCTCGGAATGATGGGGGTCGTCGTGCCTGAAGAATATGGCGGTTCCGGCCTGTCTTACCTCGAATATGTAACCATTATCCGCGAGATCTCCGCGGTTTGCGGCGCTGTCGGGCTTAGTCTGGCTGCCCACAACTCCCTTTGCACGGGGCATATCCTTGCCTTTGGCAACGAAGGTCAAAAGAAGAAATACCTGCCCCGGCTGGCTACGGGCGAGGCGCTTGGCGCCTGGGGACTCACGGAAGCCAATACCGGCAGCGATGCCGGCAATATGGGTTGCACGGCGGTAAAAGCCGGCGACCATTGGGTGATCAACGGGACTAAGAACTGGATCACGCATGGTATCAGCGGCGATATCGCCGTCGTCGTGACGCGTACCGGTGAAGCCCGGGCCCGCAACAATGCCACCGCCTTTATCGTCGAAAGAGGGACCCCCGGTTTCACCGGCGGGAAAAAAGAGAATAAACTAGGCATGCGGGCAAGCGAAACGGCCGAGATGGTCTTCGACCAGTGCCGGGTTCCCGATGCGAACCGGCTTGGCGAGGTGGGGGATGGTTTCAAGCAGGCGCTTGCCGTTCTGGATGGCGGCCGGATCTCCATTGCCGCACTCTCTCTTGGTATCGCAAAGGGCGCATTCGAGGCTGCGCTGCAGTACAGTAAAGAACGGCATCAATTCGATCAGCCTATTTCCAACTTCCAGGGAATCTCCTTTAAGCTGGCCGATATGGCTACGGAGATCGCCGCGGCCGAACTGCTGACCTTCCAGGCGGCGGACCGGAAGAATAGACATCTGCCGGTGACCCGGGAGTCCGCGATGGCCAAATACTACGCCAGCGAAGTAGCCGTGCGTGTGGCTACCGATGCCGTGCAGATCTTTGGCGGCTACGGATATACGAAGGATTTCCCGGTGGAGAAATTCTATCGTGACAGCAAACTTTGCACGATCGGGGAAGGCACCAGCGAGATCCAGAAGATCGTTATCGCGCGGGAGGTGCTGAAAGACTAGAGGCCCGGCGGATCGGGGCCGAAGGGCGGATCAGAGCGGGCGGCTCAGGGCATGAAATCATCCTCGTCCGTTTTGGGGCTGTACTTATCGAACAGCTTATCGATAGCGCCGGAAAATAGGGGGAATTTTTCTTTTGTAAAATCTTTTATCACTTCAACGGCTTTGTAGGCCTGTTCTTCTGTGAGGCCCTGGGCCATCAGCCGACGGATCAATTCGTCCATAAACAGTTGGATTTAAAGCAAACGACCCGCCGGGAGGCAGGTCGCACTTATTAAGCTACTTTCAATAAATTCATTTTGCTCTTGTCGAACTTCTTTTGCGCATACTCGAGGTCGAGATGGAACTTGTCCTCTTTGGCAGAGGGCAGTTCGAACATCGCGTCGGTGAGGATGCTCTCGCAGATGCTCCGGAGCCCGCGGGCGCCCAGCTTGTATTCAACCGCCTTATCCACCATGAAATCGAGCACTTCGTTGTCAAAGCTCAGCTGGATGCCTTCGAGTTCGAACAGCTTCTTGTACTGGCGGATCAGCGAGTTCTTGGGTTCGGTGAGAATGGAGCGTAGGGTCGTTTTGTCCAGGGGATCGAGATGGGTGACGACGGGAAGTCGTCCCAGGAGTTCGGGGATCAGTCCAAAGGACTTCAGGTCGGGAGCATTCACATACTGGAGCAGGTTCTTTTTTGCCTGTTCCTGTTGTTCCTTGTTGACGTTGAAGCCGATGGCATTGGTGTTGATCCGGCGTGCGATGATCTTGTCCACGCCGTCAAAGGCGCCGCCACAGATGAAGAGAATATTCTGCGTGTTTATTTTGATCAGCTTTTGCTCGGGATGTTTTCTGCCGCCTTGCGGGGGGACCAGGACATCGGTGCCTTCCAGCAGCTTTAACAGGCCCTGCTGTACACCTTCTCCGCTTACATCGCGGGTGATGGAAGGGTTATCCCCTTTCCGGGCGATCTTATCGATCTCATCGATATAAACGATACCGCGTTCGGCAGCGGCGACGTCGTAGTTGCAGACCTGCAGGAGCCGGGTCAGGATGCTTTCGACATCTTCCCCTACATAACCCGCTTCGGTGAATACCGTGGCATCCACGATGGCAAACGGGACGTTTAACAGGCGGGCGATGGTCTTGGCCAACAGCGTCTTTCCCGTACCCGTCTCGCCGACCATGATGATATTGCTCTTTTCGATCTCGACCTCGTTCTCGACCACCTTTTGCTGGAGCCGCTTATAGTGATTGTAGACAGCGACGGAAAGCACTTTCTTTGCGTCGTCCTGACCGATGACATACTCATCCAGGATACGCTTTATCTCAATAGGTTTCTTGACGGTCAGTTTAAAGGCACTGCTGCCTGTAGAATCCTCCCGGATCATCAATTCCTGCTGGATGATCTCCTGAGCATGTTCCACACAATTTTCACAGATATGCCCTTCCTGACCAGCGATGAGAATCTTCACTTCGTCCCGATTACGCCCGCAGAAAGAACAATGCAGAGTGTTTTTTGCCATTATAGCTTTTTATCCAGGTTTGAACTACAAAGTTACCCAACTATTTGGATTCTCCCAGTAGCAGAGGAAAAAGAGGCCGCCTAAAACTAAAAATAGACGGCCTCTTTTTTTATTATGTCCTGAAAGCCAAGCTTTCAGGGGACAGCCCGATATCTTCGGGACTGTTTTCTATCTTCCAATATTGTTAATCTATTGTTAACCAAATGGTTGGTCTATAGCTTTTCAAAAATATGGTCAACAATACCATATTCGAGCGCTTCTTTGGCATCCAGCCAGTAATCCCGGTCGAAGTCCTTCATTACCTGTTCAAACTTCTTGCCGCAATTTTCGGCGAGGATCCGGGCGCTGATGTCCTTTACCCGGCGGGTTTGTTTTGCGGTAATTTCCAGGTCGATACTAACCCCTTGCATATATCCGCCGAGGCTTGGCTGATGGATCATGATCTCGGACAGGGGATAGACAAAACGACGGCCTTTTTCCCCACCACTGAGAAGGATCGACCCCATCGAGGCTGCCAGACCCATACAGATCGTGCTGACGGGGCTTTTGATCATCTTCATGGTATCATAGATGATAAAACCGGAGGTTACGACCCCGCCGGGGCTGTTGATGAAGAACTTGATCTCTTCGCCGGGCTTATCTGCTTCGAGCAGTTTCAACTTAGTGACGATGTCCCTGGCGGACTTGTCATCCACAGGCCCCCAAAGCTCTACGCTCCGGGATTCGAAGAAATATTTCTCCATCTTTTTGGCCAGCAGTCCCAGCTCCGGGCCTTTGTCGTCCTTGTTGTCCTTTTCATCGGGTTCGTCGTCGAGGCGGGTAGGGTTCAACATATATTTTGAATAGTTCATGATCATTTTTTTACAGATTAGATTTTCTTATTTGATTCAATCCGGTGGCTATTCCCTGGTCTCTTTTCTGGGGTTGAGCATCAGCACTTCGTCTACCAGGCCGTAGTCTTTTGCTTCCTGTGCTGTCAGCCAGTAGTCGCGATCGCTGTCCTTTTCCACCTGCTTGGCAGTCTTGCCGGTGTGGAAGGCCGTTATTTCATACAGCTCTTTGCGCAGTTTCTTGATCTCGTTGACTGTGATCTCGATGTCGGAGGTCTGTCCGCCGATGGATCCGCTGGGTTGGTGCATCATCACCCGGCTATGTTTGAGCGCGGTGCGTTTGCCCTTGGTGCCGGCGCACATCAGTACCTGGCCCATCGAGGCGGCCATGCCGATACAGATGGTGGCTACGTCCGGGGTCACGTATTGCATGGTGTCATAGACACCCAAGCCGGAATATACGCTGCCGCCGGGGCAGTTGATGTACATCTGGATATCGCGGTGACGGTCGGTGCTGTCGAGGAAGAGAAGCTGGGCCGTGACGATATTGGCCACTTCGTCGTTGATCGGGTAGCCGAGGAAGATGATGCGGTCCATCATCAGCCGGCTATAGACGTCCATGACGGCCACATTCATCGGCCGTTCTTCAATGATGTTGGGGGTAAGGTTTGTGACAACGTATTTGTTGTAGTCGTTTAACGTGTTACTGGAAATACCACGGTGTTTCACAGCATATTTCTCGAATTCGTTTGCAGGATTCATAATCTTATTTTTCAATGATTTAATGCCAATTCTATCCGTTTGAACAGAAATCTTCCTTTCAAATCTCCGTCCAAACTTTCAAATTGCCAAAAAACTGACAGTTTAGCAGGCCGCGGGGTCGGGATCCATAAAAAAAGCCCCGGCGAATAGCCGGGGCTTACGATCTTTATCTCTAGTGATGATGGTGCTGATGTTCTTCCGCCTCGTGCTGGAACTCGGCCATGCTAACGGGTTTGTCGGTAGGATTGATCTGGGTTTCAGCCCAGCCGAAGACTTTTTCGGTCTGGATGCGATGGACGGTGTCCTCTATGAACTTCCGGTCCTGCATCATCCGGTTGACATAATCGGCTACCCAAGGCTGCTCGTCCGCACCAACGGGCATGCCCATATACCCGAACAGCTGTTGTTTTGCGAAGGCGCGGATATCGTCCTGCGTTACATCGATATTGTTCTCGCGAACGACCTTGTCCACGATGAGGGTCCATTTCAGCTGGTTCACGAAGGAGGGGAACTCCTGTTCCACTTCGGCCTGGCTCTTTGGCGTTTCACCGCCCGTTTGCATCCAGCGCTTCAGGAAATCTTCGGGGAACTCGATCTTCGTCTGCTCGAGCAGTACATGATAAAGACTATGCTGAAGCTGGTTGCGGCTTTGGCCATCCCAGTAAGCCTGGATATCGTCCTTTACGGCGTCGCGGAAAGCGGCTTCGGTGGCGATCTCCCTGGCAGGGTAGGCCGTCTTGAAGAACTCTTCGTTGAGCTCGGGTTTTTCGATCAGGCCGACTTTGGTGATGGTTACCTTGAAATATTTATTGGCGGCGGCGAGGTCGGTCTTGTCGAGGCCCAGGTCATTCAACACCCATTCCATTTCCTTTACCTCGAAGGCCTGTGCGGGCTGGAGGATCAGGAAGTCGTCTTTTTTGAGACCCATCCATTTGGGCCGGGTGGCCTCGTTGAAATATTTTACCAGCAGGGAATTGTCTTTTTGCAGGCCGCCTTCGACGGGCTGACCTTCGGCATCCGATTCCGTGAATTGCAGATTGAGCACGTTCTCGTCGCTGACAACGGCTTCCTGGTCGGTCATTTTGCCATTGCGGGTACGCTGGCGCTCTACTTCTTCGTCGATCATTTCCGGTGTCACGTCCACTTTCAACCGGGTCAGCCGGGCGGAGCCCAGGTCGGCGAGGGCGAAAGCGGGTTTCAGGCCGATCTCAAAGGCGAAGCTATAGTCGGCGGGATGGTTGATATCGATCTGCCGGGAATCATTATCCGGCAACGGGAGCGGCTGGGCGAAGATCTCCAGCTTTTCGTTGGACATATAAGTGGTGAGCTCTTTTTCCACCGTCCGCAGCACTTCGTCGGTAAAGACGGAGTTGCCATACATCTTCTTGATGAGGCCGGCGGGTACCATCCCTTTCCGGAAACCGGGGATATTTGCCTGCTTGCCATATTGTTTCAGAGATTTCTCGAAAGAAGGCAGGTAATCGCCTTTTGAGACGCTGACGGTGATCTTGTCGGTCAGCAGTCCGATATTCTCCCTTGTTACTGTTGCCATAGTTACTTTAAATTTAAATCGGGGGGCAAAGGTACGGTTTTTTTGGGCGCGATCCGCCAGGTGAGTACAAAAAGCGCCAGCACGCAAAGCACGCCTACGATCCCTCAATAGGTGAACAGCGCCGGCCCGGTGGCCCCCAGGTCCCCCGTCAGCAGGAGGCCGATCGAAAGGATGCCCACCTGGCGGGGGGTAAATCGCCGGAAAAGCACCGGCAAGACCTATTTGGATACGAATGCCGACCCGATGCGATCAGTACAAGAACGACCAGATCATGCAGATACAATATCGGCAGGACTGCGCAGAACATCTTACCCGCAGTTATGGGTTCAAGATCTGGGACCTGAGTGACCGGTTCACGCTGCAGAACCAGATCGACTATTTCGATTCGCTACAGCGGCTTCACGAAGACAATAAACCGCTTATCGAGACGCTCGATGAAAAAGGGGAGGTCGTTTCCATCGCCCCCGCTTCCACCGGTGCCGGGGCAGCAAGAGGGAGATAGTTCTATCCTTACGGTACTTTGACAAAGGGAAAACTTTGGCGGTTAGCCGTGCCGGTGACGGTCAGGAAGTAGGAGGAAGGCGCCAGCCGGCTGATGTCAAGAAGGATATTTCCCGCGTTGGTTCGTTGCCGGAGCAGGGTCCTGCCGGCCATATCCGTCACGGTGAGCAATGCGGGCTCCCCGGTGGAAAGGCCTGAGACGGCCAATTCCGTCGCGGCGGGGTTGGGGTAGAGCTTGATACCTGCCCGGTTGTCGGTGGAAAAACCGGCGGCGGTGCGGGTCACGGCGAGTGAATCGCTGAGAATGGTAAAACCGGAGCCCGAGCTTAACAGCCGGATGGTTGCCATATAGGGGACGTTGTTTGGCGGCGCTGTCCGTGCCGTGCCTGTGACCACGATGCGGCCGTTGGACTGAATGGCGAGCGTGCCGGTGGTGGACATCGGAGCGGAGCCTGTCCAGGGGATCGTTACTTTCCCGGCGGCGCCAAAGCTGTTGTCCGGCACACCGGTTGTCGAGACCCGGCAAACCGCGAATTGATTCCCGGCTGACGGTTCGGTAATGCCGGCGACGACGATCGCCCCGGTGCCCGGTTCGAGGCCGATGCCGCTGGCAAAATCCTGATTGCCGAAGCCCACGGCCAACTTCCCGTTACCCGCGAAGTTGTTGTCGAGGGTCCCGTTGGTGTTGAGCCGCATGACGAGAAAATTGGGGTGTACGCCGCCGCTGGCGAAGTAGCCGGCGAGCAGGATCCTGCCGTCCGGCTGAAGGGTGATGGCGTTGGCATGACAGTCGTAGTCACTGCCTACCGTGTACCGGGCAAAGCCGCCCGTGCCGTTTGTGCCGAAGGCGGCTGCATCCAAAACCCCATCGCTGGTATACTGCGCCACCAGGACGCTATCGGGGGTAATCGTGTTATCCAACAACCAGCGCATCCGGTAACCGCAAACGATGATCTTTCCGGCGGGGGTGATGGCTATGCCCGTGGGAGCGGTCTTTTTATTTCCAGGGTAGGTGATCACCTGTCCACCTGTTGCGAAGCTGTTATCCAGCTGGCCTGTACCGGTAAAGCGTACGACACCCAAATAAAATGGTCCCCGCTTGTTATCGACGCCGGTCGTTTCATCATAATACTCGCCGCAGGCGACGATCTTTCCATCGGGTTGGATCGCTACGGCGGTTGCGCCATCCATTGCGCCGGAAACCTGATTATAGTGGGGAACGGTGTTGAACCCGATGTTATTGAAGTTGCCGTCGACAAGACCCGTCGTCGTCAGCCGGGTGACGAACAGGTTGGCCTGACCAGTAGGGGCCTGATAGGTACCCGCGAGTACGATCTTGCCGTCGGGCTGGATCGCCATTGCGTGGATGTTGACAAAGGCGTTGCCAAAATCGAGGGTGGCTATTCCGCCGCTGCCGAAGGCGTTGTCGAGCGTGCCGGTGGTTGTATACCGGACCACGGTGGTACCGCCGGCGACCAGGATCTTCTGATCCGTGGGTTGAACGGCGACTGCTACCGCGCTGCCGCCGGTGTTGGTTTGTTTCTTGCCGTTGCCGGCGAAGGAATTGTCAAGACTGCCGGCCTGGGCGAAAAGCACCGAAGCGGTCAGCTGAATGAGGGCGAAGAGGAGTAAACGTATGCACATGTCGATCGGTTTTACCGACAAAATAAAAGGGGTATCGACCTTACGTCAATACCCCAATCAGGTTAGATGTACATAACACCCTGAGTGTCAGATTTGGTGCGGGCGATAGGGGTCGAACCTACATGCCTTGCGGCGCTAGATCCTAAGTTTTCCCTTCAGCTTAACTTAGTTGAATCTTATTTAACCTTATTTTACTTAACTACTTGATTTCAAATAGTTAAAGCGTTGTTCGGTATCTTTATTTGGACGTTGAGAAACCTCAATTAACTGCTGGTTGCCAGCAAATTTCCAGCAAATTCTTGTGGGAGTACTTTCGTAAACATCACAAAACGTTCAAATATGACAATACCAACATTCGCCGTGGACCTCGACACCCGGAGACTCAAAATCAAGCACGGAACCTATCCAGTCAAGTTGTATGTTGACTACAATGACGTTCCGAACACCTATGGTACCATTTATGACATGACATTGGAGGAGTGGCAAAAGCTGAAACAGCCGCACATTAGCGCTGGTCTTCGTGAGAAGAGAGATAAGCTCCAGGAACTGGAGGACAAAGCCCGTGAGTTTGCACGAAGCCTGGAAATATTCTCGTTCAATCGGTTTGAACAGCTGTTTATACAGGGCAACCCGTTAATAAGGGCACGCAAGCGAACAAATAAAGGGGGATCGGCTCCGGCGGACAACTTCGATTTCACCCCCTTTTTGAGAAAAGTATACATACTAAAGGACGAAGATCTCGGAAAAGGTTCCATTCTGGATGTATTTGTAATGAAAATTAAAGACCTGCTCCAGGAAGGGAGCGTCGGGACCGCCCAGGTATACCAGGCGGCGTACTATTCATTAAAATCCTATTGGGGGTTGAAGCAATTTGGCGAGATTAGTGTGTCTGTTATAAAACAGTATGAGCGATCGCAGAAAGAAAAGGGCAATTCCCGATCTTATGTAGGAATAAATCTCCGGACTTTAAGGGCAATGTTCAACTATGCGGATGCTAAAGGGATAATCGACAAGAAAAAATATTACCCGTTCGGTAGATATAAATATGTCATTGCTAAGCCTGCCAAAAGAAAAAAGTTTTTAACACCCCAGCAATTGGCTGCAGTCTATTTCTATCAATCAGACGATTGTGATTTGCGGGAAGCAGTTGCGTACTGGAAATTTCTTTATCTCGGGAATGGGATGAACATGAAAGACGCATTACTTCTGACATGGGATTGTTGTCAGGGCAACTATATCGTTTTTGAACGCGCAAAAACAGAGTTGACGGCAAAAGGAGAGCAAGACTCCATTGATGTATTTATCTCGGATGACCTGCGGGATATACTGAATTATCTGGGAACTAACGACAAATCTCCCGATAATTATATTTTCCCAATACTCAGCAAGGAAATGAATACCGTCGAAATTCATCATACCATAAAACGGGTGATAAAGCGAATTAATGCCCGAATGAAACGTATATGTAATGAACTCGGCATGCCACCCATTGCTACCACAGGTCTTACCAGAAAGGCAGCCGTCAACCAAGTATTGGCAGGCGGGGCGACGCCCCACTTTATTAAAGAATTTTTGGGTCATGAGAACCTCAATACCC